>NZ_JABXKN010000108.1:0-86609 GCF_017115065.1 Nostoc sp. JL23 | reverse complement strand
CACTTGTATAGATGACTTTGAAATCCTTATTAGTTTTTGTTAGGAAATAAGGTGCGTTTCCCCTGCCGAAATCTCCAGTTTGCGATTTTAGTCACCATACTCGACAACCGCCTGGGTTTTATAGTTGATAATCTGAGCGACCTCGGTCGGGTAATTAACTTACACGACTCAAGCCAAGACCTTTTACATCGTCCACCAGATGACTTCCTCCCAGTTTTACCAGAATCGCCAGTGGGAAATATTTTAGGTTTTTTGTATAAGCAAGAACGTAGCGCTAAAAAAGCTGGTAAGTTGGACTATTTCCGCTATGTAGGTGTAGGTCGTGCGTTACTGTTAAATTTCCCGAAACTGTTTGCAGTTGACGATTGGGAGGGCCCACATACTGTTTTGATATCAGGTACTAGCTACGCTCCGGGTTCGCCTGCCTATCACATCAACATAAAACCCACTATATTGTTGCAATCTAGAACTGGTGAGGCAGGTATAGCTGAGAGTCAATTTTTCTTTAGTCCCAAACAGAATTCGCAAGCCAACTATATTGCTTTATCAGGATTACCACCTGCAAGACGCAAACTTGCTGCTAAAGAAATGGTGGAAGCTATGTGCTACTCGGTAAGAGGTGGAGAGAGTTTTCTAGATGAGGTATTTGAGGATTTAGAACAGCGAAAACAACAGCAACCTGAATGGTGGAGCGATCGCGATCGCATCTTGATTGTTGTGGGTAGTTACGATGAATCGGAGCGGGTCACGTCTATTTTACAATCGCGCTACCGTTTCGATGTAAACATCAACGATGACGGTATTGCCACCCTCCGGCGCGACAATGCTCCTACTCATCTTCATGGGATTCTGCGAAGCGAAATCAGGAATTTACAACATTTACCCACCCAGATTGTAGTTGCTCCTTTGATGGCTCTAGAACGGGGTCACAACATCTTGAATGCTCAAGGTAAAGCTGCATTTGGTGCAGTGTTATTCCTCAATAGACCTATGCCAATCCCTGATAACTGGCAATCTACTGTTCAGCAACTCAACGCTTGGGCGCTAAAGCACGAAAAAGACTCCACTCTTTATGAAGAAGCTCAATCAATATCGGGAAGCCTAACCCTGACTCAGGTTGCAGATATCTTCTACCAGAATGCTGTTGCCGAAATGGTCAATCTGAACTATACAGCATGGGCTTTTAAGCAACTAACACAAGGAGAGCGATCGGTACTTTGCTGGACTCAGTTAGTAAGTATCTGGCAAATCATCGGGCGTTTGGTGCGTGGTGGAGTACCAGCAGTAGTTCATTTTATGGATGTGAAATTCGCGCCAAATTCAGCCATTGACGAACAAGACAGCGAAAGTACTTCACTTTTGGTTGCCATCATCAAGGTGCTGGAACCCTATGTAGAAGGTAAGGATGTGCTGGCGCGATCGCTCTATGGAGCTTTTTTAAATGCGTTGAAACAAATGAGAGAAAGAAACTTAAACTATGACTAAAGTTATTCTTCCTGGTGCTTGGGAACTTACTGCAACGAATCCAATATGCGAACTTTATGCAATCTATGTCCCTACTACATGGCGACAAGTCGCCAACAACCTTGCTCAACAGCGTGCCAGACTCCAAGGTAAAAGTTATCGGGCTGTACCAGTTTATTCCCTCGATCCCTTGGTAGTTGGTAGTTTTCCCAAAATTATCAAGACTTTGCGTGATGGCTGGCAAAAAGGCAATGTACCTTGGTTATTAGCAACAGAAACCACAGAACTTTCTGACTTAGGTAATTTGATCAAAGATTGGTTAATAGAAGAATTTAGTTCCTTGGAGGATGTTGAGTCACAACTTGCAAATCTGAATAATAATGATTGGCGATGGGAAGATTCACAAACCTATGAATTACTCCATCCTCAAAACAAAGTCGAAACAAACAACCTTTACCAAGCAATTCCAGATTACCTTGCTGAGAAGTTTCTCGAAAACCCAAGAGTTTCCTTTGGTGTTGATGAGCAGTATGAACTGACATTTTACCGAGTGGTCAGCCTCCAAGGTGCTGAGTTGATGTCATGGCCTCCCAGTGAAGTTACGGTAACAAAAGCAAAGGAAACCACAGAAACAGCATACATCTCATTTGTCATTGAGTTTGTTTTGCAAACAGTTCCCTGGCGCGAAAAACCTATTGTTTATCATCATTTATCAATTCGACGTTGGCTGACAAAACCTTTGAATTATGTGCCTTATCCAGGTGTGAAAGCTCATATTGGTGATAACCATCGGTGGTTAGATGGTCAACGCCAATCTTTTTGCTTTATTCCACTGATGATGAACCGTTATGGAAGAGAAGTGAAATGGCCTCAAGCCATCAGCAATCTTTTTTCTCTCAATGACTCTCAACTTCCTGACGCAAATAATTTCGTTTCTAACCCAAATCATAACTGGTCAGGTGTCAACACAATTCCTAGTGGTATCCAAGCTGCGATCGCCTACACTTCTAAATTAGGAGAACCACTCTGTTTTGCTGGTGTCAGTCCACAAGATTTGGCTAGTTTAGATCAAGCTATTGAAGCACATCTTCCTGTTCAGAGAGTGGGTGAGGCTGAGAGGGTGACAGGTAACGTTTTTATTTTCTGGCCTTTAGATAAACCCAAACAGAAAATTGTTCCTCTCCTTGCTGACGATGATATCCAATCTCCCAAGCCTAAAAAAGCCAAGAAATCTGACGACCCCAATCATTCACACACCCCAATGCTGCGACCAAAACTAGCAGCACCAGCAGTATTTCGTGAAGCTGAAAATCCTCTTCGCACCATACTTGTTTTGTGGGAAACTCCACAATGTCGTAATGCACTGATTGCTGAAATTTGCCAGTTACTGTATTTATCACCCACAAAAGTAGAAAATATCTATCAAGGTTCCTGCGGTTCTCTGTGTATCAAGACTCAACATGTTGGCGACCTTACACAAGACCTGGAAATTCAACATTTTTCTGAAGCAAGGAAAACTTATCAACAGCAACGTCCTAATTTATTAGTAGAGCGTATTAATCAAATTACCGCGTTTCTACCCCAAACTAAAGAACTAAGTGGGGCATTAATCGAAATTAGACGCAAACCTCGTATATCCGAGGCTGATCCCAAGTTGGCGTGGCGAATTGGAGCAATGAAGGCAGGCTATCTCAATCAACACATTCACCGAATAACCACCGAAAATGATGCAGAAAAACTGAAGAAATCTGGTTTGGAACCAGTAAAACGAGCAGTATCAGACTTACTAAGACAATTTGGGATTTTACCTGATACTCCTTTAATTAATTCTAAAAAAGATGGCATTGATCCTGATGTCTGGTTAACGTGCTTTTATGTCCTACGCCGCACCCGCAAAACCAATGCGGAAAACATTCCCAAAACTGTTGTTTTGATGATCAGAGTTAATCCAATAACAGCTAAAGTAGAATTAACAACTCCTGATTTATTTAAAGAACAAGGCTGGATATCATATCCTGTTGGACTTGCGCATCTTCTTTATGAAGACTGGAATTCTAACTCTTATGATGAAAGTAATGAAGAGCTTGATGATGAACAAAAGCGCAAAGAGCAAACGAAAGAACAAAGGCTAATCAATAAGTTCGTTGCTGAATGTTTGCAAGAGTGTTTAAATACTCCAATTAGTGATAATAAACCTCCGCGTGTGCTGTTTATGGCAGAAGCACTAAATGCCCGCAAAATACTGAACTGGCTACAAAACCAAAATTTACTGACTAATGATCCACTGCAAGCACTAAAACAGTACCTTTCACAAGAACAAATCAATCGTCTATGGGTTGTGCGCTTACGAATTGCAGATAGTGGTGAAGTACCAGTCGCTATTGTTAAAGATTCTCCTGGGAGCCGAACTAGTGGAGTTTACCGATGGCAGGGTGTGTGTGATGATGGGGAGCGATCGCTCTACCTGAGCGTTAGAAAGGCGTTGTATACTGAACGAGGCACAACAATATTACAAAAAAATCAGTCTCGCCTTGATAATGGCAGCAGGCAAGCTGGAAGAGCCAAAATCTTAGAAATAGCCTTGATTCATCACCCAGAAATCAAGGGCGACAAGCTAGCTCACTTTGTCCACTCTCTCAGGAGTCGCTGGCCTTATTTTGCCAATGATGTTTCCCTGCCTTTGCCTTTTCCCTTTGCAATCAAGGCTAAAGAGTATGCTATCAGTACTAAAGATCCAGTGGAATCGCCAGAGACAGAGGATTCCAATTTTTAACAACGAAGCTACCTTTCAGATTTTGCAGCAATATTAAATCCTTGGCTGTTAACCGCAAAGATTGGTAACAATAGGAATAAGCACAACGTTTTCCTAAAAAACAGTTTTTCAATATGAGCAATACCAGTAATTTTCGTGAAGCTATCCGTGAGGCTAAATCTCACGCTCTCGTTGGCCCAAACGTGATTGCCAACGCCCTCCCCTACGTCGGTGGTGGATTGGTGCTAACGGCATTAGGAACCTACGGCGGTTTGGGAGTTATCCGTACTAACCCCGAAATATTCTTTCCCACCTTCATCGGTGCGGTGATTTTGGAGTTAATTTTGTTCTTTGTTGCCCAAAATGTTGCTCAAAAAGGTAACAAGGGGCTTGCACTACCACTGTTGGCAACCTACAGCCTCTTATCTGGATATACCCTCAGTGGCTTGATATTTGTCGCTTTGAGATCCCAAGGTGTTGGCATTCAAGGCATTGGGTTGGCTGCCCTTGGTTGTGGCGTCACCTTTATTGCTGCCCGTCAAATAGGTTCAAATCTTTCTGAACAAGATGGGATGGCTTTGACGAAAACAATCAATCTTGGTGTCATTGCCTTGGTGGTTGTGTGTTTAGCGCAATTTGGGTTAGCTATGTTTGGTGTTTACACGCCAAATTGGTTAGAAATTGCCATCTCCGGCTTAGGAGTATTCCTATTTGTTGGGGTTTCTGTTGTCGATTTCTACATCTTGCCCCGCACTTACAGCGATGACCAATATCTGCCTGCTGCTTTGTCGATGTACCTGACTTACATCAACTTGTTCGTCTTTATCTTGCGGTTGCTAATTGCCATCAATGGCCGCGATTAATTGTCTGTAGACGCTAACACAAGTAAATTTTTATAAGGTGAAACCGTGGTTAAATTTTTCGCAGCCACGGTTTTTTTCATCCGTTTAACAGTAATATATGTAGATGAAGTTAAGCCTCAAGTGAGCAAAACTATTCTTGAACTCTTAAATATCAAAACCGAAGTAGAAAGGTTGTCTAATATCTTGACCAAGGCTAAAGGCTGTCTTTGAACTCCCAGAACTGAGTGCAAGAATTGAGGACTTGAATCAATCAATTTCTCAAGCTACTTTCTGGGATAATTCTGTCACTTTCTATCAGATACTTCAAGAAATTGACTTCCTCAACACTACAAAGAAACAATATCAGCGATCGCACTTCATTCTAGAAGATATCAAGGCTGCACTAGAACTACTAGTGGCAGGCGGCATACTTGCCTAGCCAGTGTAGAAGTCAGCCCTATTTTAGATGAGTCTATTGATTTTGAGATTCCAGAGAAGCAATTACTTTGCCGCGCCATCAGGGGAATGTCAACCGCCTAGAAACATGGGTGCGGGTGTTTACATATTCCTACCGGGATTAGTGTATTTTCCGATCGAGAGCGCAGTCAGATGCGAAACAAAGAGAAAGCCTTATACCATTTCTTTGTGAAGCTGCGCTAAATCTCTTAATTTCTTATTTCTTCTCTACGAGAGGCTTCGCCAACGCGAAGCGTCTCGTAGAGAAGGCGTACTTGGCGTCTTGGCGGTTCGTTTTTTATTTCTTGCACTATAGGCGCATCTTCATACAGAATTGGTATTATTTATTCTCAAGAGTAAACTGTTTGCGATCGCACTAGCCCAAATTGTCGAGCAAATTGACGAAATTCAACCCCGGCAGATAAAATCCCTATCCAACAAGCTCATCCGTGAATATATCTTGCATCCTTACACTCAGGTGAAAGATTTACGCACTAATTTAGAAACACCTGCTGCGACAGCAGTCTTAAACGGTGAAATTGATTTGTTTATCAAAGCCTATCTGCAACAAAATTAAACCACTTTTCTTACCAAAGAAGCGCTTGATAATTTCAAGTAATTTTTGGAACTTACCAAGTGATGCAGAGGAATTTGCCCAACTACAGCTAAAATTAATAAATACAAGTAGAATAAAGAGCAATTTTCCAATTTAAAGCGCTCCATCTATCATTTAGCAAGCATTATGGATGTCCTAGAACTCAAACGCGAAATCGAAACGTTGTCTGGCCGCCTGGGTAAAACCCAGGACTATCTTTGACGTACCTGCACTGACAGCCAAAATTCAAGACCTCGAAAAAATATCTGCTCAACCAGAATTTTGGAATGAGCAAACCCAAGCCCAACAAACGCTACAAGAACTCAATGACCTGAAAGCCCATCTTCAGCAATATGATCGCTGGCACGCCAATCTAGAAGATACTAAGGCAGTTGTTGAGTTGTTGGAGTTAGAAACCGATGAGGCACTACTCCAAGAAGCTGAATCTACCATCACTAAACTGAATCGTGACCTTGATCAATGGGAGTTACAACAGTTACTTTCTGGCCCCTATGATGCGGAAGGTGCTGTACTGACGATTAGTGCTGGTGCTGGTGGCACAGATGCTCAAGACTGGGCATTTATGCTGATGCGGATGTACACCCGTTGGGGCGAAGCTCACGGCTATAAGGTAACTTTAGCTGAAGAGTCGGAGGGTGATGAAGCCGGAATTAAATCGGCAACCCTAGAAATTACTGGTCGCTATGCTTATGGTTACTTGCGTTCCGAAATGGGTACACATCGCTTAGTGCGGATTTCACCTTTTAATGCCAACGGCAAGCGACAAACCAGTTTTGCAGGGGTGGAAGTGATGCCACAGATTGACAACTCTGTGCAATTGGATATTCCAGATAAAGATTTGGAAATCACCACAACTCGTTCTGGTGGTAAAGGTGGGCAGAATGTCAACAAAGTAGAAACTGCGGTGCGGATTGTTCACCTTCCTACTGGTCTTGCCGTGCGCTGTACAGAAGAGCGATCGCAGCTGCAAAATAAAGAAAAAGCCCTAAATCGCCTCAAAGCAAAGCTGTTGGTCATCGCCAAGGAGCAACGTGCCCAAGAAATTGCCGAAATCCGTGGCGATATGGTGGAAGCCTCTTGGGGAAACCAAATCCGTAACTATGTGTTTCACCCTTATCAAATGGTAAAAGATTTGCGTACAAACACGGAAACAACAGCGATTGGAGATGTAATGAATGGCGAACTTGATACATTCATTCAAGCTTATCTGCGCCAAGAAAATAAACTAGTAGAAAACACTCTGGCATAAAGGCACTCATTACATAAAATCCCAATTACTAAGGCGTTTCACTGAGAAACGCCTTAGCAATATATGGGCGATCGCAATTCTATCCCAGACCAACTGTTACAGTTATAAAAGAGTCTGTAGACAAATAACTATGAGCAACTCACCTTCAACAGAACCTCAACCTAGCTACGTCAAACTCGCCATGCGAAACATGGTGCGGAAGGGTGGAACTTCCCTAAAGCATTTTGGATTGACTGCTGTAGGGCTTTTAGCTCTGCTTGTTGGTCTTGCTTACCTCACTCACTAACGACAAATCGTAAACCTCAGACAAGGAGACTGTGTGCCCCTGAGAGTTGAACTATATGTGGAGGAGTATTTTTATGAGTTGTCCCCGACAACATCTGTAAAGATTGACGAGACTGATGCCCGAATTACCCCTGAAACTTGGGAAAACTGGTTTAATCACTGGTTGGAAATACTTCAGCCTCAGATTCCACCAGCGCCAAGTTATGAAATCGGACTGCGTTTGACAGATGACTTACAAATTCAAGAACTGAATGCTCAATATCGTCAGCAAAATAAGCCGACAGATGTTTTAGCCTTTGCAGCTTTAGAGGTGGATTTTCCTCAAAGCAAAGAAATGCTTGCCTCTGTCCCATTATACTTAGGTGATATTATTGTGTCTGTAGATACAGCAGAACGCCAAGCTCAACAACAGGAACATAGCTTACCAACTGAGCTAGCCTGGTTAGCTGCTCACGGTTTATTGCATCTGTTGGGCTGGGATCATCCTGATAAAAAAAGTTTGGAGCGAATGTTAAAACAGCAAGTGGGATTGCTGAATGCAATAGGTATTGCTATTGACATGGAATAGCAGTAGCTGATGTATCTCTTAATGTCAATTTTGGGTAATACTTTTATAATACTTCTGTGGAAAATTGCCTAAAGATTGCCTCAAATTTAATTCTGCCATTAAGATCGGCGAATATTCCCACTGTAGCAACTCTGTTCTTGTGTTTTTAAGTCTATGTCCCAAAAAATTTCTCCACCAACGCCTACCTCGTTACAAACACTGGTGTCTAACGAACGGGAATTCTCCTGGAAAGTAGCCTCTAATTTATTTGTTAGTTTTAAATATGCCTGGGCTGGAATCAGCTATAGTTTTCAAACTCAACGTAATTTTCGCATTCACGTAAGTGTTTGTGCAATGGCGATCGCTTTAAGCGTTTTCTTGCATCTGCAAGCGGTAGAAATAGCTGTAATTGGTATAACTAGTGGTTTAGTTTTGGCATTAGAGTTACTAAATACAGCGATCGAGTCCGTTGTGGACTTAACCGTTAAGCAGACATACCATGAGTTGGCAAAAATTGCTAAAGATTGTGCGGCTGGTGCAGTCCTTGTCTCTGCTTTTGTAGCGATGCTAGTAGCAGGTACGCTATTGCTCCCCCCTCTGGTAAGGTTAATTATATCGGCTTTGTAAACGTGATGTTGCGTAGGCGAGCAATTAGCGCAGGCATTGCCAATTGACTCACACTCTGTCCGAATCCCCTTTGCAAAATATATTCAAAATTTAAGTCGTGCGATGTCTACGACGGGCTACGCCAACGCACCAAGCGTCCTGGCTAAAGGATTCTTGGTAATCTTTAGAAAGTGGCCGCAGAGTAGCCGCTTTATATTTACGTGTCTACGTCAGCGTTATTTTTACACCTAACGAACAAATAGCATGAGATACTTATCTATGCTTTTTACAACTGATGAGTGGTAAAAACCAGGAGTGATGAGCTTTGATTATAGTTATCGACAATTACGACAGTTTTACATATAACTTAGTGCAGTATCTGGGAGAATTGGCATCAGAGTTCCCAGTGGCAAATGATATTAAAGTTTTTCGTAACGATAAGATATCCGTAGATGAGATTCGGGCATTAAAGCCGGAAGCTGTGGTTATTTCTCCTGGGCCTGGTCGCCCGGAAGATGCTGGTATTTCTTTAGCATTGATTGAACAGCTAGGACAAGAGTTACCAATTTTGGGTGTCTGTTTGGGACATCAAAGCATTGGTCAAGTGTTCGGTGGTAAAATAATTCCTGCTCCAGAGTTGATGCATGGCAAAACCTCTCAGGTGTCTCACACTGGAGTGGGAGTTTTCCGGGGATTAGAAAATCCTCTAACCGCCACCAGGTATCACAGTTTGGTAATCGAACGTGAGACTTGCCCAGATGTGTTAGAAATCACCGCTTGGGTTGAAGATAACACCATTATGGGAGTGCGACACCGGAACTATCCTCACATTCAGGGCGTCCAGTTCCACCCAGAGAGTGTCCTGACATCTTCAGGAAAACAGTTATTGCGAAATTTTCTGGAACAGTTACAGTCAAGAGCATAATTAATGAAACGACGACAGTTGATGGGCTATGCTGGGGCGGGGTTGGTAACAGCTTTGGTTACTACCTTGGGTTCTGAATCTCAAGCTGACGCACAATCTAGCGGTTTATCAGTTAAGTGGTTGGGTCATACTTGCTTTCTTTTTACTGGTGGTGGTGCGAAAGTTCTCGTCAATCCATTTCGGACGGTCGGCTGTACTGCTGGATATCGTCCCCCAAAAGTTGCAGCAGATTTGGTGCTGATTAGCAGCCAACTGCTAGATGAAGGTGCCGTGGATGTACTACCGGGAAATGCAAAACTGATCTACGAACCTGGAGTTTACGAGTTCAAAGGCATTAAATTCCAAGGAGTTGCCATAGACCACGATCGCAAAGGTGGTAAGCAGTTTGGCTTAAATACCGCTTGGAGTTGGAAGCAAGGCGGAATTAATATCCTACACTTAGGCGGGGCTGCTGCACCCATTTCCATTGAGCAAAAAATCTTGATGGGGCGTCCCGATGTGGCATTTATTCCAGTGGGAGGCAGTGCAAAAGCCTACAATGCTGAGGAAGCAAAGCAGGCTGTTCAAGTTTTAAATCCCAAGTTAGTGATTCCGACTCATTACCGTACACAAGCGGCTGATGCTGCTAAGTGCGATCTTTCGCCATTGGATAATTTTCTGACCTTGATGCAAGGGATGACAGTGCGGCGTAGCAATGGAGATAGTATTTCCATTAGCCCTAAAGATTTGCCGGAAAAAGGGGAAATTCAGGTTTTGAGTTACAAATTTTGAATAAAGATGATTGGGAAAGAAGCAGAGGAAGCAGGGGGAAAATAATGACTCCTGCCTCCATCTCCTGAATTCAGAAATTCTGAATTCTGATTTTAGAACGTATACCACTCTCCGGTCAGCTTATCTGCATCGCTGATGGGAGTCTCAACTGCTGTCGTTTCATTTATAGTCCAAATGTTGTCTGTACCTGCTGTCTGATCGCGCCAGTAGATATCAGTCTTGCCATCGCCGTTGAAATCGCCAAGGGATGGTGTCAAGGCCGCGTTATTAGCTGGTAAGAAAGCTTCAGTCGCAACTGTTGTGCCATCCATCAACCAAGCGGTGTTCGCACCTGTGGTTCCATTGTGCCAGAAGATATCGGTCTTGCCATCACCGTTGAAGTCACCAATTTTGGAAGTCCAGGATGAGTCAAGTGTGCCCAAAGCACCCTCTGTGACTAAGATACCACTCATTGTCCAAACCTTGTTCTCACCTGTTTGGGCATTTCTCCACAGAATGTCTGTTTTAAAGTCGCCGTTGAAATCACCAAGGCTAGAAGTCCAGGCGGCATCTTGTGATTGTAGAGCAAATTCAGTCTTTTGCGTACCATCCATAAACCAAGCGGTGTTATCGCCTGTTGTGCCATTGCGCCAGAAGATATCGCTCTTGCCATTGCCGTCGAAATCAACAATGGTAGGAGTTAGTGCTGTGTCTGTAGGGTCTAGAACAGTTGCATTCAGAACTGTGGTGCCATCCATCTCCCAAATAGCGTTCTCCCCAGTTGTGGCATTATGCCAGAAGATATCGGTTTTGCGATCGCCGTTGAAATCTCCAATCTGAGGACTCCAGGCTGGATCAACGCTACTTAGAGCAGCCGCACTACCAACTTTGGTGCCATCCATCAGGACAACGCTATTCTCACCGGTTGTCTTATTGCGTAATAAGAAGTCGGTTTTGCCATCAGCATTGAAGTCAGCAATTTTGTAATCATAGGCAGATAGGTCAAATTGACCCAAAGAACCCTGTTCGACGACTGTTGTGCCATCCATCAACCGAATGATAATCTCACCAGTTGAAGAATTGACCCAAACTTTGTCTGTTTTACCATCACCGTTAAAGTCAGGAGTAATCGCCGCACTAGTTAAGTAAGGATTAGGATTGGGATTTGCTGACGTTTTAACAGGCACAGTTGGCGGCTGACTTTCTAGTGCTAGAAAAGAACTCTTATTTCCAAACCCCAAATCATAATTTAAACTCTTAAAAGAATCTGTC
Source organism: Nostoc sp. JL23 (assembly GCF_017115065.1). Classification (NCBI taxonomy): domain Bacteria; kingdom Bacillati; phylum Cyanobacteriota; class Cyanophyceae; order Nostocales; family Nostocaceae; genus Nostoc; species Nostoc sp. JL23. Next base: position 74,845 of record NZ_JABXKN010000108.1, on the reverse strand, counting down.
AAGATTTGTGATTTTGCAAAAGAATCTGATGCTAATCGAGATGTATTCAAAGCTAAGGGTGAGGAATTTGTATTTTCAGGCATGGTTAATTTTTATTATTGGCTGTCATATTTTTTTAACTTTTTTTGGCAATCTCTTTCTGTAACGAAATAACATTTACCTGGTTTTCAAGATTTCTTTATAACTATTTTTTCTTTATTAATGTCACTCTTTGAATATAAATATTTGTTTTAAACTATTGCCCTAAAATTTTCAAGTTCTATATAAGCAATTATGAAATATTTTTTTGTAACTTATACATGATTGTTTATAGATAAAAAAAGATTACTTTATCTATTTTCTTTGACATTTAAATGTTGCATCAAAAATCTACTTGTATCTTTAACTGGTAATCAGTCAGATAAAAATATCTACACTAGTCATATATTTTTTCTAAAACTAGAAACATACTAGGTAGCTAGGCGTAAATAAATTAAAGTAAATATACCAGGCGATTAGAAATCGCGGCTACGCGGACTCGAAGAACTTGAAACCCACGGAGGTGGGTTTTGTTTGTATAGCCGCGTACTCCTACGGAGAAGCAAGCTACGCGTCAGCGTGCCGGAGGCTCTATTCCATTCGCCAGGGCAGGCTAGAAATTTATTTAATGTTTAATTAGATCGACTTCATTAAGATAGAAGCGATCGCTACATTATTTCTAATAGATTTGTATAATCTTAACTTTGTTTTCTTGGCACTTTCTCAAGTATTGGTTGAAAATCCACTATTTTTTGTTTTGCGAACAAGCTTAGATAAAAAATGACCTTGACCACCAGCTAGAGCTACATTTGAGCTATCCAATTTAACCCAATAAAAATCAAAGGCTATAGGGTTTTTGCTCGTACTTGGATGTATTTCCCAATGCCGCCAAGTAGATGGTGTAGACTGAGTTAATTCGAGATGATAAACATAACGTTCTTGAATTTCATTGCGATAGGGAGTCATATTGTACTGATAAATACCCAATAACTCAATAATACAAACTCCCTTAACACCAGATTCTTCATAAACCTCTCGCAGCACAGCTTCAGATGGCTCCTCACTTTCTTCAACTGTACCAGCAGGTACTTGCACGCCAGCGTCAGGAAAATCAGTATGTGTAAACACCATTAATTCATCTTTATTGGTTACGTAAGCGATCGCTTTTTTTATTATGGGTTGAGTAGACATATTTTTTACTGTGTGTTGTTAGATTTATGAAATACCAAAATTTGTATAAAATAAATGTTTAAAACTGATTTAACTTCAGGAATATCCTAAATCATTTGATAACCACAAGATTTCAAGTTGGTGAGGTATACAAGCTAATTGTGTTACCCAGGTATAAAGTATCTTTTACTCCTGAATTCTGCATTCTGCTGTATAACTTGAGTGGAAACAAATATTGGTTAGAATAACTTAGATTAGCAACTATTAAGAGGCATTATCTGTACATCTGTTAGTTGCTAAAAGTGTAAAATAATACAATACTTTTAAAAGTACATCAACTATGCAAGCAGAATATCGGCAGCGTCGCGAGCAATTAATGGCAAAAATTGGTGATGGAACAGCCATTTTTCGCAGTGCGCCAATGGCAGTGATGCACAACGATGTCGAGTATGTTTATCGCCAAGACAGTGATTTTTTTTACTTGACTGGTTTTAATGAACCACAGGCAGTAGCAGTGTTAGCGCCCCATCATTCAGAACATCGATTTGTGCTGTTTGTCCAACCCAAGGATCGCGAAAAGGAAGTATGGACTGGTTATCTTTGTGGGGTAGATGCAGCCAAAGAAATTTATGGTGCTGATGAAGCGTACCCGATTAGCGAGTTAGATGAAAAGTTGCCGCAGTATTTAGAAAAAGCCAGCCGGATTTATTATCATTTAGGACGCGATCGCAATTTTAACGATCAAATCCTCAAACATTATCAAAGTTTATTGCGGACTTATCCGAAGCGCGGTACAGGGCCGATCGCTATAGAAGATACTGGCCCTGTCCTCAACAGTATGAGATTGATCAAAAGCGAAGCTGAGGTGGAATTGATGCGTCAAGCAGCTGCGATCGCCACCGAAGCACACAATTATGCCCAAGAAATCGCCGCACCGGGACGTTATGAGTACGAAATCCAGGCGGAGATGGAACGGATCTTTCGAGTGCGGGGTGGGTTAGGGCCGGCTTATCCTTCGATTGTGGCTTCTGGTGTAAATGCTTGTGTACTCCACTACATTGAAAATAATCGTCAAATGCAGGATGGAGAATTACTGCTAATTGATGCCGGTTGTGCTTACGGTTATTACAACTCCGATATTACGCGGACATTTCCTGTGGGAGGTAAGTTTACGCCAGAACAAAAGACGTTATATGAGATTGTTTTGAAGGCACAAAAACAAGCGATCGCTCAAATCCAACCAGGTAATCCTTTCAAGTTAGTTCACGATACAGCAGTGCGCGTTCTCACAGAAGGTTTAGTCGAACTTGGCATTCTCAAAGGTGAAATTGATAAGTTAATTGAAGAAGAGAAATATAAACCATATTATATGCACCGCACCAGCCATTGGTTAGGTTTAGATGTCCATGATGTCGGTGTTTATCAGCATGGTGAAGACAAACCACAGATTTTACAACCAGGTCAAATTTTGACAGTGGAACCAGGACTATATATTGTCCCAGATACCAAACTAGCAGAAGACCAGCCACAGACCGATCCTCGATGGGTTGGGATTGGCATTCGGATTGAGGATGATGTGTTAGTTACATCTGGGGGACATGAGGTATTAACTGCGGGGGTTCCTAAAGAAATAGATGAAATCGAAAGATAGAAATGGCGATGGTAGACACCATCCCTAAGAAAAGCCCCGGCGACTGAAATCGCGGCTATACAGACAAAACCCACCTCCGTGGGTTTAAAATCCTTGGTTTTGTATTAGTCCACGGAGGTGGACTTTGCTTGTGTAGCCGCGACTTCCAGTCGCCCTTTTAAAATTCCACTTCTAAAGGAAAAATTGCGGTGAAAGTAGAACCAACGCCTAGCTGCGAGGCTAGGTTAATTTCACCTTGCAATAGTTTTACTAAGCGCGAGACGATCGCTAACCCCAATCCTGTACTATCAGGAAGATAGGGACGATCGCTAGAACTCACGCGAAAGTAGGGTTCAAATATCTGGGCTTGGTTTTCGGGAGCAATGCCAACTCCAGTGTCAGAAACTGCGATCGCCCATCTCTGCTTCTCCAACACCTGACACATGATAATAATAGTCCCCGACTTTGTATAACGAATCGCATTACTAATAAGATTTGTAACAATCTGTTGCAATTGAAAAGCATCTGTAATCAATTTTTCCGGGATGCGATCGCAATCGACTACAATTTGTAAATTTTTTCCCGTAGCTAAAGGTTCCAACATTTCACACACATTATCAATTAATTCACGCACATCGGTAGGTGCTAATTGGAGTTTTATCTGCCCTGCCTCATAGCGCGAAAGTTCTAATACATCATTGATTAGATGGAGTAATTGTCTACCATTGCGTAGTACCCGCTCAATATGTTCTAAATTGGTAGATTTGTCTTTGATCTCAGTCTTTCGTCGTTGTTGGCGTAAAAACAGATCCGAATAACCAATAATAGAAGTTAGAGGATGTTTTAATTCGTGGGCTAATTGGGAAAGATACTCTTGATTAGCGCTAATTAGCCGCATGAGTTCTTCATTGTGGAGCGTTAGTGATGCTTGCAACTGCTGTAATTCCCGCAAGCGTTCGTCAACATAACTCTTGAAACATCGAGCGATCGCCTCGTCTATAATAGCGTCAATCAAACGCATGGAACGAATTATCTCTACAGGTGTTCCACTCAATAAATCTGCTTGTAGAGCATCAAATATTACTGTTCGCAGCAGATGATATTCTCTGGCAATTTCTGCTGGATCAAAGCCTTGTTCGGCTCGAATCGCTCCATGCTGAAAACTGGCAATAACCATTGACTGAATATCATTCTCTTGAGATTTTGAAAGAACTGTCACCATAGCTTTCAAAACATCAGGAATATGATCCTTTACCGCTGTATAAGATAGGTCATCAGCACTTTCAATCCGTCTATCCTTGCGAACTGCTAAAATCCATTTTTCAAGGATAGTATCTGTTTTTTCAGCCAGTAGTTGACTAAAATCCATTATGTTAAATTCAGCTAGGAGATAGATGAGTAAACTTCCATATCCCAATAGTTTAGCGACTAGAGCTGTGTTTTACCAAAATTAGTAATATATTTCACCTATCAAAAGAAAGAGATTCTATAGATTCTTTCATTAGCTAGATTAATGCCCGTATACAAAATTTAAAGGGTATAATATACATCTTAATTTTAGCAAACTTAAAATCTAGCCATTAACAGCCTTGATGGTTGACCTGGTGAAAGTATTTAGCTAGCTGTGCAAGAATTTAATTCACAAGATAACCAAAATTATAAATTTTCTGGATTACCGAAAAGTCAGGGTAGCTAGTTAATGTGAGTAATAAAAGTAACAATATAGCTCGGAAAACAGATACTTTCACTGAAGCATGGATGTTATATTATGTATATCAATGTTATAATCTACATAGCTTCATATTTAATTAGAGTAAGTCAGCCTAATTCAACAGATCGCAGTGCGTGATGTTGGAACGGAGGAACCAAATTGTGGGGCGTATCTCATAGAAAGTGAGGAGTTGAGAGTAAAGAGTTAGGAATTAAATAAAATTTAGTAACTCATAACTCATAACTCATAACTTTCTTTCAGAAGGGCATCTCTCAGCCCTAGCCCGTCAGCTAACTTCGTAGGCATTGGGAGGAGACTGAAGAGACGGCATTTTTATAATGTTCCGATCTCATCAGTGTCCAAGCCTGGTACTGCTCATTTTTTTGTACCTGCACTTAAATCTGTTGGGGTCGTAAAATGATATTTCAACTAAATTTAGCAGCGATCGCGGCGATCGCTGGACAAGCCGCTTGGAAAAAGACAAAACCTGTCATCTTTAGAGATGTTTTCTTTTTACCTGTATTGGGCTTCTTGGGAATAATAGTGTTGTGGTGGATTATTGCACTTGCCAATCATGAGTTAATGCCCACTCCACCAGAAGCGCTAATTGCGAATCTAGACTACATCTTAAATCCCTTCTACCAGAGGGGCCCAGGCAATTTAGGAATTGGTTGGTTGTTGATAGCAAGTCTGCGTCGGGTATTACTGGGCTTTTTGTTAGGTGCTGTAGTAGCGATTCCTGTGGGATTTCTAATTGGTATGTCCAGACCGGCAATGCTAGCACTTAATCCGATCATTCAAATTTTTAAACCCGTATCGCCTCTAGCTTGGCTACCCATCGCCTTAGCAATTTTCAACTTAGCAGATCCTTCTGCTATTTTTGTGATATTTATTACTTCCCTATGGCCGACAATTATTAATACCGCTTTAGGAGTTTCTAGCGTTCCCAAAGATTATTTAGATGTGGCACGAGTTTTGGAAATGCCGCGTTGGCGACGGATTACAAAAATAATTTTGCCTGCAAGTTTACCGTACATTTTTACAGGTTTACGAATTAGTTTGGGGATAGCTTGGCTGGTAATCGTTGCCGTAGAAATGCTCACAGGCGGTGTTGGTATCGGCTTTTTTGTTTGGGATGAATGGAGCCGCTTAAACCTAAGTTCAGTATTTTTAGCCGTTTTTATAATTGGCTTAACTGGATTAATTTTAGATTACGCCGTGGGTAAAATCCAAGAATTTGTTACCCATCGCCCTACAACTTCCAACTAACAAAATTTGGCTGCGTTCAGAACAGCAAAATTTAACGATCCTCTGCACCTAGAGCGTGAGTAATTAATCACCAGTGGAGCTACAAGAATGGGCGATCATAACTGGACTCGACGAGACTTTATCAAAGGAATCGGAGCAACCACAACGGGAATAGCATTATCTTCCTGTGGGATTTCAGGAGATAGATCCGCTAAAGGACTAACTGAAGAAGCCTTAGCTGTACAACCAGTAGTTAGATCCCAAGACCTAGAAAAATCCGACCTTACCATTGGTTACGTTCCCGTTAATGATTGTGCGCCATTTGCGATCGCCTGGAAAAAAGGCTTCTTCCGCAAATATGGTTTGAACGTCACACTCAACCGCGAAGCGAGTTGGGCTACTTCCCGCGACGGTTTAATATTTGGTCGTCTGGATGCTTCACCCGTAGTATCCGGTGCCGTCACCAACGCCAGAATTGGTGCTGAAGGCGCACGCCACGCTCCCTTGTGTGCAGCTATGACCATCCATCGCCACGGTAACGCCATGACGATGAACAAAGCCATGTGGGATTTTGGGCTGCGTCCGTGGTACGAGTATCAAGAACAATATGGCGATGGCGCGCTAGAAGCCTTTGGGCGCGATTTTCGAGGCTACTTTGACAAGCAGCCGTCAGAAGGCAAAGTTTGGGCGGTAGTTTTAAGTTCTGCTATTTACGAATACTTTGTCCGCTACATATCCGCCGCCGCTGGTGTCGATCCGCTGAAGGAGTTTCGGATCATCATCGTTCCGCCCCCCCAAATGGTAACAAACGTGCGGATTGGTGCTATGCAAGCTTACATGGTTGCAGAACCCTGGAATACACGAGCAATAACAGGTAACGAAAACATCGGCTTTACCTTTGCACAAGGTAAAGAAGTCTGGTTGGGACACCCAGATCGTTTATTGGGCGTGATGGAATCTTTCATTGACAAATATCCCAAAACCTATCGTTCCCTCGTCAAGGCGATGATTGAAGCTTGTCAATATTGCAGCAAAGTAGAAAACCGTCAAGAAGTAGCCGAACTGCTTACAGAACGTTCCTTTACAGGTGCTAAACCCAAAAAGAAAGATGCCCCAATTGCAAAATTCACAAGTCCCGGAATTCTCGGTAACTATAACTATGGCGGCTTTGACGGCAAAGACCGCACTATTCAAGCTGCTGACACCACGATTTTCTTCGATATTCCTGACAACCTTCCCAAACAGCCAGGAGAACACTCCACATTTTTATGGAGATCTAGAAGTATCTGGTTAATGACACAAGCAGCGCGGTGGGGACAAATTCATAAATTCCCCAAAAATGCCGACAAACTTGCCGAACAAGGTTGGAGAACAGATTTATATCGGGAGATAGCATCGGAAATGGGAATCGAATGTCCCAAGGATGATTACAAGGTCGAACCACCAGAAGTATTTATAGATAAGAAAGGCTTCGACCCCAGCGATCCTGTGGGTTATCTGAATAGTTTTGCCATCAGGGCTAACGCTCCAACTCGCTTTTTCATGTCTTAAATTCCGAGTTTAAATATTGATTGACTAAATTATTTGCGGAGCATTTGATGATGGAATATACCTCATTACCGATTAATACTCAGAACCAAGTTCTGCCCCGCCCTGGATTTTTAGAAATTGAAAATTTAGTCAAGTCTTATCCGACACCTGATAAAGATAATTTTGTTGTCTTAGATGGGGTTAATCTTACGATTGGTGAAGATGAATATATTTCTGTAATTGGTCACTCAGGTTGTGGGAAATCAACTCTATTAAAGATAGTAGCTGGTTTAGAAAAAGCAACTTCCGGCTCAGTCAGGCTAGATGGGAAAGAAATTCGTCAGCCGGGAGCCGAAAGGATGATGGTATTTCAGAACTATTCGCTGTTACCTTGGTTAACAGTACGAGAAAATATCCGTTTAGCCGTAGATGAAGTGTTAAAAAATGCTAATCGCTCTGAAAAAATCAGCATTGTAAATCAACACTTGGCAATGGTAAACTTGACGGCGGCGGCTGACAAATATCCCGATGAAATTTCTGGAGGTATGAAACAACGAGTAGGTATTGCCAGAGCCTTAGCAATTCGCCCCAAAATGTTGCTAATGGATGAACCTTTTGGGGCGCTAGATGCACTAACTCGTGGCAAATTAGAGCAGCAGGTATTGGATATTTGGGAAAATAATCGTCAAGCAGTGATGATGATTACCCACGATGTAGACGAAGCAATTTATATGTCCGATCGCATCGTCTTGATGACCAATGGCCCGGCTGCTAGTATCGGAGAAATTTTAGAAGTTCCTTTTGAGCGTCCGCGCGATCGCGCCGCCATGCGAAACTCAAAAGAGTATTTTGAACTCCGCAACCACGCCCTGAATTTCCTGGATCGATATTTTGCCCAAGACGAGTAAATTAGATTATCATTTTTTTTAGTGGGTAGCCTAATTCAAATTCATGAAAGCTGGATTTGGAACGGAGGAACCATATTGTGGGGCGTATCTCATAGAAAGTGAGGAGTTAAGAGTTAGGAATTATTAATATTAACTCAGCACTCAGCACTCAGTACTGCTCAGAGAGAGACACCTTCCAGTCTTAGCCCGTCAGCTAACTCCGTAGGCAATGGAAGGAACCCCCAAGACTTTGGCTGTAATACAGTTATTATTGGGGTTTCCTTGACTGATTTAAGATTTGAAATTTTGGTTATCGTCACTCAATCTAAAATCCAAAATCCTTCGACTGAGCGTAGCCGAAGTCCAAAATCTCAAATTGGTCGCCCTGCTTCTCATTGCTAATTCATTTCATTGGAGAAGTAAAGCTGTGCAAATCAAGCCAATGTTAGCACGTCTGCAAAGTGCCACAGGTCGGGATGACTTAATTGAACAAATGGTACTGTTGCCAGAACCAAAAAAACCTTTTTCTAAAAAACCTCAAACAGCAAAAGGAGTTAATCTAATTGTTGCTTATGACGCATCTCCTAACAGTCATACAGCATTAGATATTGCCTTTTGGATTGCCCATCAAACGCGTTTAGCCACTAATGCAGAAGTTACAGTTCAAGCCGTTTATGTAATAGAAGATAATCAAAGTATTCAGTATCCAAATATCTTGACTTTTCCCCAACAACAGCCTTCGTTGGAATGTGAAGTTAGTCAGGTATCAAAGTCTGTCACACAGGTATTAACTCAACCCAAATTACAGACAGCGATCGCTCCCCTACAACAAGCAGATATAATTCTCTGGCAAGCCCGAAGTCTGGCCGAAGAATGGCAAGGTTCCTTCAAATCTCACCTGCGGTTTGGCTCTATTGCTATAGAACTGAACAAAGTTGTTGAATCAGAAGCTGCTGATATTCTATTTCTAGGTTGCAACTCTGTCAATCATCCGATGATTGAGGCTTTAGGTTTTAATTTTCCCTGTGCTGTTTTGGGTATTCCCAGTTGTATTGAGGAATAATCGCTGTTGGAAATTTAAGTAATTTTTATTATAGAAAAGCCACCTAGTTTTAGGTGGCTTTTTTCACTACCATATAACCAATTAAACTTCGGGAAGGAAGTATGGAAAACTGACGCAGTTGTATTCTGATGCAATAGTTGGTAAATCAGTAAAAGGGCAAGTTGTTCAATTTTTTGATAAGGTTGTAGCAAGTACTTAAGTACTTGCTACGAACTATCTTAACCTGTGATAATGCTTGTGGCAGACTACCTACTTACTAGTAGCCAATTAGGTGCAACACATCACGCAGGACGCTATAACCAGCTAAATCCCAAAGTAAATAAGCAAGGAATCCAATAGCCGCCAAACGACCATTCCAAATTTCGGCTTGAGGAGTCCAACCAAATAAAAATGCGTTACGGTCTACGCCGTTGTATTCGGGTGCCACAACTGGTAAATCGGTAGAAGGACGAGTTTCTTGAGTTGCCATTTTTTTCTCCAAAATTTAGTAGCTTTTTAGGTGTTTAGTTTCTAGTAGCCAATTAGGTGCAATACATCACGCAGGACGCTATAACCAGCTAAATCCCAAAGTAAATAGGCAAGAAATCCAATGGCTGCCAAGCGACCATTCCAAATTTCGGCTTGGGGAGTAAAACCAAACAGAAATTCATTGCGATCGCGGCCATTGTAAGCTTTAGGAATAGGTGGTAAATCAGTAGATGAACGAGTTTCCATTGTTTTTCCTTCCAAATCAAGTTAGTTTTTGATTTTTTAAATGCTTTCCTAACCAATCAAGCGCAAAATGCCATGCAGAACGCTATAGTCAACTAAGCCCCAAAGTAAATACGCAATAAAGCTAATTATTGCCAAACGACGGTTCCATATCTCGGCTTGAGGAGTTTGGGCAAACAGAAAATCATTGCGATCGCAATGATTTTATTCTGTTCAAATTATTGGCAAATGTCTGGAAAAACAAGTTGCCATTTTTTGACCTCAACGATTCGTTTGTTAACTTTAATGTAGCTATTAATAACTAGAATGCTTTCTGCCTGTAGGCACAAACCACAAGCACTTCTTATGGACGACGATCAAAAAGGTATTGTTAAAGTAAATCCATCTAGAGAGGGTGATAAAAAATAGATATTTAAATAAATTTAAACTATTATCTGCAAGCAAACTAGTATTTAAATGAATCACTCACTATAAAGTAAGCAATTAAAATTAAAAATTAGCGTTACATAATAAATAATGGTTGTTAATTTTATCAATTATTAATACTGAGAGAAACTAAAAGTTATATCTTCCGCTGGATACAGTTTTCAGCCCTTGGAGAGATGCTTTAAGCAGCTAAATTCTACGATTCTGATCTAAAGAGTTAGGTATTGCCATAGGTACAAACATAAATACTAAGAGTTGCTTCTCAAGAAATTCTTTAATTCCCCCAAATTTAAACTTAGTAGGTAGAAGGAAATCCAATGTTCCAAAGTACGGAAATCATAGTGGGACTCTATAAACCACTATTATGGTTAGCACAGGTTCCAGGAGAACCCTCAAATGTCACGCCAGTACAGGCCTCGGCTCTCATTTCTGGGCCGCGCTTTTTTGTGGCTTTAATCTCTGGTGTGATTCTAGCCTTTGCTTTCCAATTAGTTCTAACTAATCTCTCCCTTGCAGCCGGTATTTCCTACCTGGGGCACTCATCTGATTCGGATTCAGATAATGGGGAAGCCGGAAATTTGGGCGGCAGTATTCGCAAAATCGGCACAGCAGTAGGGATTTGGACATTATTCACTGTGACGGTCGCCTTATTAATCGCTTCTTATCTAGCAGTAAAATTGAGCCTTGTGATCTCAGACCGAGGATTGGGAGCGATTCTCGGTTTGGTGATTTGGGGTGCTTACTTTTTGCTCCTAGTTTGGGTAAGTTCCACCACCGTAGGCTCCTTAATTGGCTCAGTTGTCAATACGGCAACATCTGGGTTTCAAGCGATTATGGGGACTGCTACCGCCGCACTAGGTGCGAAAGCTGTGAATAACCAAGTGGTAGCCACAGCCGAAGCCGCCGCCGCCGCTGTCCGTCGAGAACTAGGAAGCGCCATTGACCCCGTGAGTATCCGGGAAAACATTGAAGATTACTTAGAAAAGCTCCGTCCTCCAGAACTCGATGTGTCAAAGATTCGGAGTGATTTTGAAAATTTACTCAACGATCCACAATTAAAAGCGATCGCGGGGACTCCAGATATCCGCAACATCGACCGCAAAAAGTTTATCGAGTTAGTCAGCAGCCGCACCGATCTTTCCAAAAAAGACGTTAGCCGGATTGCTGATACCTTGTATAAAGTTTGGCAGCAAGTGGTGGGTCAGCAACCACCCACCGAAGACCGTTTGGGTGAGTTAATGGATTATTTGAAATCACTCCCACCAGGACAAACCAAAACAGATGAACTCAACGCCAAACTGGATCGGTTATTAGCAGAAAAAGGTGATTCCAAAGAATCTGACCAAAAGTCAGCCTCTGGGCCAATTCAAAGTACAATCCAGCAAGGACTATCCGCCTTAACCGCCACTGTGCTGGGACGGGCAGATTTGCCTGATTTGGATGTGGAAAAAATCTTGCGTAGTCTCACCACCGCCAAAGATAAAGTCACTCAACAAGCAGATAAGCTAGGGTTGCCAACACCATCACAACCCTATAGCCCAATTCGGGCTGATATCGAAAACTACCTCTACAATACTTATGCTTGGCAACTGAGTCCAGAAAGAATTGCCCAGGAATTTCATGATGTCATCTACGATCCAGCTGCTGACCCTGGAATCGTCCGTAGGGAACTAGAACGACTATCTCGCAATGATTTCGTCAAAATTCTCCAACAACGGGGATTGCTTACCCAAGGTCAAATCCAGCGCATTGCCAATCAGCTAGAAACTGTCCGCCAAGAAGTGCTAGTAACAGTCAGAGCTATTGAAGAAAGAGATATCGTCCAAGACTTGCAACGCGCAGTAGAAAGTTATCTACTCGTTACTCCCAAGGCAGATTTGACATCCGAAGGCATTGAGCAGAATTTTAAACCACTGTTGGATGACTCAGAGGCAGATTATGAAACCCTGACATTGCGACTAGCGCACCTTGACCGCCAAGAAATTCGGGAGATATTGCTACAACGTAATGATGTCCAGCTATATGAAGTAGATAGCATTGTCGATGAGTTGGAAAAACAACGCGATCGCGTTTTGGTAGAATCCAAAGGACTAGCAGAACAGGCACAATATCAAGCAGAAACCCTGTGGCTGAATGTAGAATCATATCTGCGTAACACTGGAAAATCAGAACTGAATCCTGATGCCATCCGCGCCGACTTCAAAAAGCTACTAGAAGATCCTCAAGCTGGGATTAGCTCAATTCGGGCGCGCTTGTCTCGCTTTGACCGCGATACCTTAGTACAATTGTTGAGTCAGCGAGAAGATTTGAGTGAAGATCAAGTTAATCAAATCATCGATACTACTGAAGAGTCATGGCATAGTATTCGCCACACACCCCAAGCCGTAGTAGATAAAGCTAAAGAGCAATACGACTCTGTAACAACAACGATCGCAGATTATCTACGGAATACTGGTAAACAAGAACTGAATCCAGAAGGTATTCAGCGAGATTTGACCAAATTGTTTGAAAATCCCAAAGAGGGAGCCGTCGCACTGCGTCGTCGCTTGTCGCAGTTAGACCGGGATACACTGGTGAAATTGCTCAGTCAACGCCAAGACTTGAGTGAAGAACAAGTCAATGAAATCATTGATTCCACCCAGAATTCGATTCGTAACTTTGTGCGTGCGCCTCGTCGCCTAGCTAGCCGTACACAACAAAGAGCAGAAACATTCAAAGCTTATCTAGAAGAGTATCTCCGCCAAACTGGCAAAGAAGAACTCAATCCCGAAGGTATCAAACGCGACTTGCAATTATTGTTGCACGATCCGCGAGTTGGGGTGGAAAGTTTTGGCGATCGCCTTTCTCAGTTTGACCGTGATACCATCATCGCTCTACTGAAAATTCGGGAAGATATTTCTGATGAAGAAGCAGCGCGGATTGCCGATAATATGGTGTCCGTAAGGGATCAATTTGTCGAACAAGTGCGGAACATCCAACGGGGCATTCAAGATGCAATTGATGGGGTTTTTGGCCGCATTCGTAACTATCTCAACTCCTTGGATCGCCCAGAACTTAATTATGATAGTATTAAGCGCGATATTCGCACAGTTTTTGACGATCCCCAGGCGGGATTTGATGCCCTGCGCGATCGCTTGTCCTCCTTTGACCGTGATACCCTAGTGGCAATTATGAGTTCTCGTGAGGACATCTCCGAAGAAGATGCCAACGGGATCATCGACCAAATTGAACGGGCACGCAACACAGTATTGCAACGTGCAGAACGCATACAGCATGAAGCCCAACGCCGTCTAGAACAGGTCAAGCATCAAGCACAGCGGCAAGCAGAAGAAACCCGCAAAGCCGCAGCTACAGCAGCGTGGTGGCTATTTGCCACAGCATTCGTCTCCGCCATTTTCTCTGCATTAGGAGGAGCGATTGGTGTAGTTGCACCGTAGTTTAACAAGTTGTCTCCGCTAACTTTTTAGCCTCCCGGAATGGGAGGCTTTTCTATGTTCAGGACGCATACTCTTACGCAGAAGCAAGCTACGCATAGCATCTGATATAGAAGAAAGAAAAGGAACAAATATGTATTGGTGAATTTTGTGCAATACCAGAAAAAAGAATACAACAAATAGACCATTTGTAGAGACGCGCTTCATCACATCTTGACCTAAAGATGTGTTGCAATCATTAATTTAATTGGTACAAGTATGTCTTTCAATATAGTTATATATGAATATCCTTTACTGCTCTAATCTCAGCAATTAGATGGGTGAAAATAGAATTGGTTTAATGTTTTAATATTATTAAAGAACTTGCAATTAAACCTCAGCTTCTTATCAATACATCACTCAGTAATTTTTGCAAGTTAATCACTATTACCTAAGTAGCAATCTCAAACAATGGAAAATACGTTAGTTGATAAAACCTTCCGTGACAGCAATGGCAAAATTGTTTTGGCTCAAATGCCAAACCCACCACTGATTCTTTGGATAGTAGCTAGTTTACTAACCCTAGTTTTTACAAGTGGTAAAATCAATACAGTGTTAGACTTTCTGGCAAATGGCTCCTTGTTTACTTGGGCATGGATGGAGATATTTCAAGGCGTTAATTATTTTCGCAGAGCGCTAGGTCTTGCGGTATTGATTGCTATGATCGTATATAAAATTCAGTAAAACTAACTAGTTAAGTAATAAATAATACTAACACTAGAGGAGTTTCTAAACTCCTTTTTTTTCCAAAGTTCCAAATGTGAATAAAGTCATACTGAAATTATGACTTTATTCCACTGTGTTTTCTGATTTAGTATCTTAAACTCAGAACAATACAGCAAATCAATTAACTCGTGCAACAAACAAAGCTTCCTATAAAGTTAATAGGTAAGAATATCTGTTCACAAAATATTGATAAATACTGTATAAAACTCAAAAAAATAATGGAATGGAGATTTGAAGATGAAACGTATTTTATTAGGTACATTACTTGCTCTACCATTTGCAATTTCCTCCTTACCGTCACAAGCATCAGCAGCAGAAATTATTGTTAGACCCAATGTTCATAGAGCTGCTATTGTGCGTAGACCTGTTGTCGTCCGATATGAACGAAAGTTAATTCCTGCACATTGGGAAACAGTACGACGCGGTAACAGGTGGGTTAAAGTTAGAGTTCCTGCTCGTTTGTAAATGTCAGAGTTTAATATCTAAATAGAGGCTAACAACTTTAGTTGTTAGCCTCTATTAGTTAAAATTTGGTTACTGAATAAGACTTAGAAGTAAATACAAATAGCTGACATAAGTCAATTTAATCAACATGAATATATATCAAAATTCTCAGTTTTTTAAAAAACTTTTGATATTTCTACTAGGAATTAGTTTAGTAACAGCCTGTGATTCAATTCAGGCTGATGAAAAAAGTATAACTAAAGACAAAATCTTGATTGGTGATAATTATGGAGAACTATACGATCAAGGTAAATTACGTACTTACTATTTTTACACTCCAAAATCTTATAATCTAGACCGCTCGATGCCGTTAGTTTTAGTGTTTCATGGAGATGATGGTAATGGTCGGTCTATCAGTAATGTGACCCGCTTCAATGAATTAGCAGAGCAAAAAGGATTTATTGTTGTTTACCCAGATGGAATTGACCAAAAATGGAGTCTTAGAGGTAACGCTCAAGGAAAGGTAGATGATGTTTTGTTTGTCAGTGCTTTGATTAATCATCTTCAGCAGCAACTTAATATTGATAGTCATAAAGTTTATGCCACTGGTTTTTCTAGAGGTGGCATACTTACCCAAGCACTGGCTTGTAAGTTACCTAATAAAATTGCTGGTTTTGCATCAGTAGCTGGTTCCCTCCCAGCCAGACTTAAACCTAGTTGCCAGCCTGAAACTCCCATATCGATGCTAACGATCAACGGTACAAACGATCGCGACGTACTTTTTGAAGGTGATGACCACACTCAACGAGGAGCGCTAGTTTCGATCTCAGACATGGTAGAGTTTTGGCGATCGCACGATCGATGTACCTTATCGAATGCATCTTTGAATTTTTCTGAAGATAAAGTGAAAACCGCTATCTACACAGGTTGTAGTGGCAACTCCGAAGTCTGGCAGCTAGCGGTAGTCAACGGTGGACATTTCTGGCCTGGTGGTTCTTCAACTGACGAGAGCCTAAACAAATTCAATGCCAAGCTGGGACTAAACGCCAGTGAAACAATTTGGGACTTTTTTCAGCGTCACAGTTCATGAGTAGCTAATTTTTTAAACACCATTTTGCTTAAACCATGCCAAGAGTCGTTTCCAACCATCCTGAGCTTCTTTCTCGCGGTAGGAGGGGCGATAATCGGCAAAAAATGCGTGGGGTGCATTGGGATAGACGATAATTTCAGATTTGCTACTGTTGGACTTTAAGCGATCGCGCATCTGCTCTACTGTATCAAGAGTAATACCAGTATCTTTCCCACCATAAAGTCCGAGAATAGGGACTGTCAGTTTTGATGCAATATCAACGGGATACTGGGGCTGAAGTTTGGTAGCATCGCCCACAAGTTTCCCATACCAAGCTACACCTGCCTTTACCTGGGGATTATGTGCAGCATATAACCAGGTAATACGACCGCCCCAACAGAAGCCTGTAATTCCCAACTTCTCGCCATTACCCTTAGCTGATTTCTTTGCCCACTCTACCGTCGCATCAAGATCGGATAACACTTGGGCATCTGGTACTTTGGCGACAATTGGACGAATTTCGTCTATGTTGCTTAACTTCGAGACATCGCCTTGACGCACAAATAATTCGGGTGCGATCGCTAAATATCCCAACCGAGCAAATCGACGAGTGATATCCTGGATATGCTCGTGTACACCAAAGATTTCCTGGATTACCAGAACAATGGGGAAATTATCACCAGTAGCTGGTGCTGCTCTATAGGCAGGAATTTCGCCATCTTTGACGGGAATTTTCACCGCACCAGCTACCAACCCCTTGGCATCAGTAGTGATGACTCCGGCAGAAATGGGTTGTACTGCGAGGGCAAAACCTGTCGCCACTGTAGCTGTTGCAATAAATTTGCGGCGCGTTATTTCTTTCATCATCTCTACGTTGAATTACTAAGTTCTCTTATATTTAGGTTACTGTATGGTCAAATACCGCGGAGGGGTAGGTGTACAAATTTCACAACCTAAAAAAAGTGCTTTTATCTCAACACCAGCAAGCGTTTCACCCCACTAATTGTCCAAATTCGTCCGCGCAATCTCTGAAATGCTTACAATAATTCAGTTTCAGCCTTCAACCTTTCCTAACACTCTTCCAAAGAAATTCTCTAATGCTATGATTGCTCTAGAATCGCGCAACTGCACCTTGAAAACTAAATATAGCTTGAATTTCAGGCTCCCGCTATTGCAATTCATCAAAATCCCTATTAGGGATTGAAACTTGAAGTCACGCTTTTACTGATAAAAATTGTATTGCAATTCATCAAAATCCCTATTAGGGATTGAAACTTGTTCTGTGCGCTTATGAACTCCTGAAGTACTCCTATTGCAATTCATCAAAATCCCTATTAGGGATTGAAACAACTTTTAAACCTGTGAAATCTCCTGATGAAGGAGATTGCAATTCATCAAAATCCCTATTAGGGATTGAAACACATTTTCACCAAAATCAATCCCCGGCTCAAAGAATTGCAATTCATCAAAATCCCTATTAGGGATTGAAACTAGAGCCAAAAAGATGGAGATTTTCATTCCTAATTTTTTTTTAGAGCTACCTTATTAATATGGAGTTAGGTTTGAACTCTAGCCAGAAATTTTTTGGAAGTCCCTTAATTTAGATTCTGTTTTGTGAAATCTAAATTAAGGGACTTTAATTAAACTGCCGTAATCAGTGCAACACTTGGACCAGATATAGCTATAGTTATTGCAACAGTAACAATAACTGAAGCTACAATCCGAGTATTTGGTCTAGCACCAGCAACAACAGATGTAAGATCATAGTCAGTTAAATCAGTCAGAAAGCTTTCTGAATCAGAGAACAAATCAGAACCAGCAGGTATATCAAAAATTTTGATATTAGCCATTTTATTTTTTTCTCCTCTCGTCAAGGTAGTTGAAGTTATGATGAGCTTAAAATTTTCGTGCTCTATTTTTATTCTCAGGTATTTTTTACATAACCTCAATGATTAATTTAATCAAAATAAGGACAAAAATAATATATTTATGTCCTGTTGATTTGTTAGAAGCAATACCAGGGCAAACGCATCTAAATTACTCTTACTCACAACCAAAGTTAAGAACCAACGAAAAATCAGCATTTATCGTTCGGTTTAGTCAAAGAGACTCAAAGCGATGCCTACGGCAAGCCGCAAAGCGTCTACGCCTAAAACTGTGCCAAGAAGCAAGCATTAATGACACCAACTATCTCGTATTTGCTAATAACCCAAGTTGCTAGTTATGGAGGAGTACGATACCTACAGTAAGCTCCGCTAAGGCACGCGACCACTTAAGCAACAAGGCGTTGCATAAATGCGGGATTAATTAGCGCTTAAAACCATTGATAATTCGTTTAAAAATGAGCGAAATCATCCCATGATTCAGCAATGCCAGCAACAAAATCCCCTCCAGTTAGAAAATTCGGAGGGGCACATGTTAAATGAAACAATTGCGATCTATGCTATCATCGGCGACCGACTCAAAGCGATTTACCAAACAAATAGCGATCGCTTTATTTTTCCCGATTTATCCAATCTTCTCCACCAGCTAACTGACTAAGGTAATCATCCATAATCGCTGGTAATTCCTTTGGTGAATAAGTATATGTTAAAGCCAGGAAACTAGTGGCTGTAGTTATAATCTGGTTTTTATCTAACATCGCTGACAACTGAGAGCGAGTAAATTTACCATTTATCACTTCCTCGCTCGCATCAGCGATCGCATCTTCCATAACTTCCTCTTCTATCAATTTATCCCAGTCATCTAAATTAATATAGTAAGATTTTTTATTATCTTTGATATTTAGCTTTTTAATTTCTCGGATTGAATTACGAATAGAATTTGCCCAGGAACCAGTTAAACGTTGTTCTACTTGGTTTTTAATTAAATGAATCAACAGAACGTTTAAATAAGCTTGGATATTCCGCATAATAGCTTGTTTGCTCATGCCTTCTAATTCATCTACAATTGCTAAGGCATCTGCATAACGTCCTTCCAAAATACTCTTTTTGAGGTCTATAAGTTCCTGGGTCATTTTTTATCGCCTACCTGCTTTCCAATCTTCTCCACCGGCTAGCTGAGTTAAATTTTCAGCCACAGTTGCGGGTAACTCCTTAGCTGAATAAGAATAAGTTAGCGCCAAAAACTTCAAAGCAGTATGAATAATCTGGTTTCTATCTACCATTTCAGTAAGTTGGAATTCATTGTACATTCCATTCAAAACTTCCACACTGGCATCACGCACTGCTACTTCTATTTCATCTTCAATATAAGTATCCCATTCGTTGAAATTGATATAAGAGGATTTTTTATTGTCTTTGAGATTAAGTTTCTTAATTTCTATAAGTGAGTTACGAATAGAAGCTGCCAATGAACCAGTTAATCGCTGCTCCAGTTGGTTTTTAATCAAATGAATCAGCAGAATCCTTAAATAAGCTTGGATATTCCGCAGAATAGCTTGTTTACTCATGCCCTCTAATTCATCAACAATTACTAAGGCATCTGCGTAACGTCCTTCCTGGATGCAAGTTCTGAGGTCTATTAATTCCTGTGTCATTTGTTATTAACCTCAAAATTTCATCATGCTAATTTCAATATAACAATCACCTATACTTTATTAATAGCAGAGTATCTTAACCTGCCATTAATAAAGCAGTATTGTTCACTTCTTCGCCTGTATCACTTGCAAACTACCACCTGCATATAAAGTTGGCTCACCCACATCAAACCCAGCCTCAGTTAACAATCCAGGCAAATCAGTTTCCAGTAATTCCCAAGCTGTTTCCGTCTCAAACAACAACAAAAACACCGATACCCCAGGCCAAAATATCGGATTTGTCGGAGCGTGAAAATCCACCAGCGTAAACACTCCTCCTGGCTTCAGTACTCGATAAACTTCATTAATAATTTTTCGTAATTGCTGAGGCTGCATCTCGTGTAATGCAACGCTGGTATGCACCACATCAAACAAATTATCTGCAAATGGCATCTCTTCGGCAAAAGCTTCTATGTATGAAGCTTCTGGTACATTTAGCCGCGCCCGTTGCAAAGACTTTGGTGAAGCATCCAAACCTGTTACATTTTGTGAAGTTTTTACTAAAAACTCCGTCGTTTGACCACTACCACAACATAAATCTAAAACCTGAGTATCTGAGTAAATTGTTAAGCCTTGCAAAGCAAGTTGCCGAAAACGCGCTTCACCACCTACACTTAAGGCTGCTAAACGAGAGATACCATCATATAACCACTGATAACGGTAACTCCAATCTCTTAAAATTGTTGCCATTGCATATTTCCTTGCTATTAAGCTTTATATTTAATAAAGATATATTGTTAACATTAGTAAAAAACCTGAAAAGATTGGGGGAAAGTAACTGCTATGGGTCGTGTAGGCGTCTTATTACTCAATCTCGGTGGCCCTGATAAGCTAGAAGATGTTGGGCCGTTTTTGTACAATCTATTTTCTGATCCGGAAATTATTCGCCTACCATTTCGCTGGTTGCAAAAGCCCCTAGCCTGGTTTATTGCCACGCGGCGAACCAGAACATCTCAAGAAAATTATAAGCAAATTGGTGGTGGTTCTCCATTGCGGCGGATTACAGAAGCCCAAGGGGAAGCTTTAAAAGAACAGTTAGGTTTTTTGGGGCAAGAAGTTAATATTTACGTGGGAATGCGTTATTGGCATCCCTATACAGAAGAAGCGATCGCACAAATTACCCAAGATAAGGTAGAACACCTGGTAATATTACCACTATATCCCCAGTTTTCTATCAGTACCAGTGGTTCCAGTTTCCGGCTTTTAGACAAGCTTTGGCAAGAAGATCCAAAACTTCAACCTATTGATTATACCGTCATTCCTTCTTGGTATAAACAACCAGGCTATCTTCAAGCAATGGCGCAACTCATAGCCCAGGAACTTGAGCAATTCCCTAACCCCGATGAAGTTCATATCTTCTTCAGCGCTCATGGCGTTCCGAAAAGCTACGTTGAAGAAGCAGGCGACCCTTACCAGATGGAAATTGAAGAATGTACTGCGTTGATTATGCAGACTCTCAATCGACCTAATGCCCACACTTTAGCTTACCAAAGTCGTGTCGGCCCAGTAGAATGGCTCCAACCATATACTGAAGATGCCCTCAAAGAACTAGGCGCACAAGGCGTGAAAGATTTGGTTGTCGTGCCTATCAGTTTTGTCTCAGAGCATATCGAGACACTACAAGAAATTGATATTGAGTATCGAGAAGTAGCTGAAGAATCAGGAATTCACAATTTCCGCCGCGTACCGGCTCCCAATACCCATCCAGTATTTATTAATGCACTAGCTGAATTAGTGATTGATGCGCTGAGAAACCCCAGTTTCAAGCTTTCGCAAGCTGCCCAAATGAAAAAGATGGTCAAGATGTACCCTCAAGAGCGTTGGGAGTGGGGTCTGACAACTAGTGCTGAAGTATGGAATGGTCGGATTGCGATGCTGGGTTTTATTGCCTTAATCGTAGAGCTGATTACCGGTCACGGCTTTTTGCACATGATTGGGCTTTTGCAGTAAATGAAAAGAGTTAGGAGTTAGGAGTTAGGAGTTTTAAATTTTTCTCGCTAACTTTTCACTCTTAACTTCTATCTTCATTCCTAACTTCTCACTTTTAACTCCTAACTTTTCTGCCGATACCAGTCATACCACTGCTTCGCACTACGAACTGCGAACCAGAGCATTATTAAAGCAATTACTCCTCCTTGCCAAGGAGCATCAAAGGCAAATAGTACTAGAGCAATGCACAAGGTATCTTGAAGAAAAACTGCCCACAACGGTAAGCCACGTAACCGATAGAACCAACCAATTTGGACAAGCTGGAGTACCAAAGCTAATAAACCTCCAATCATGGCAATTAGCCAGTTTGGGGTTGCTGTTGCGGTAGCTACTCCTAACCCCATAATTGCGCCCACGAAGGGAGACATAAGTAACTGAATCAGTTGGAGCAATCTTTGCCCCCAGAGCTTTTTTGAGACTAATAATTCAATTAATGACAAACTAGTGAGGCAGCCTAATAATATTGGTGGAGAAATGTGAGATAAAATAGGAACTTGTGACCACAAGTTGCTACCCTGCAATAATCCAATAATTAGCAAAGGTATGCCTATTCTCATTCCTGCTGCCGCAGAGGCAGAAAGTGTGGCTAGGATTTCAATCATCAAAGCACTGTTAACACTAATAAATAAGTAAGTATTTGTTCTATATACTACCCAGTGCTATCAATAATTCCAGCATTAAACAGATTGCAATCTTAAATGTTGTTGGTATCTTTATACAGCATAATTCAGAATTCAGGAGTCAGAATGGGCTACGCTCCGATGCGCTCACAGAAGTAAAACAGGCTTTATACCTGCCTTTGAGACTTACAGCTATTTTCAGGTAAATAGACCACGCGGTAGGGGCGCAAGGCCTTGCGCCCCGATGACGGGTGTGCTTCAAATACTTGAAAAATGATTGCGACAGATGGAAAACTGAAACACTTATCCAATGCATGTTTCACAATCCAAAATCTAAAATCCAAAATGGTATAACTTCAGTACCTCACTAACTTGAAATTCGCTGTATATCTTTTTTGATGATATCTGCGTATTTTTTGCTAACAGGTTTGTAGTAAGCGCTTAAACGCTTACTACAAGCAAATTAATCCTAAATACCTAATCGTTGGTAAACTTCTTCTAAATGCCGCAGATGTTGCTGGGGGTCGAAACAAACCTCTAGTTCTGCTGAAGACAATTTTTGGGTAACACGCGGGTCTTTGCTAATCAAGTCTTGGAAGTTTCCTTCTGGCTGATTCCAAGCGGCGTGAGCGCTTTCTTGAACGATCGCATAAGCTTCTTCTCGCCTGCTTCCCTTGTCTATTAAAGCCAGTAGCACTTTTTGGCTGAACACAACGCCGCCGTAACAGTTGAGATTGCGTTTCATGTTCTCAGGATAGACCAACAGGTTTTTGACCAAATCGGTTATTTCTGACAACATAAAATGCGTCAAAGTACAAGCATCTGGCAAAATTACCCGTTCTACAGAACTGTGAGAAATGTCTCGCTCATGCCATAAAGCAATGTTTTCTAAAGCTGCACCGGCATGACTTCTGACGAGTCGTGCCATTCCCGTCAGTCGTTCCGAACGGATGGGGTTGCGCTTGTGTGGCATGGCTGAGGAGCCTTTTTGACCTTTGGCGAAAAATTCTTCAACTTCTAAAACGTCTGTTTTTTGCAGGTTGCGAATTTCTACAGCAAAGCGATCAATGGTTGCGGCTACCAAAGCTAATTGTTGCACGTAGTCGGCGTGGCGATCGCGGGAAATAACTTGGGTTGAGGCTGTATCAGGTTCGAGTCCGAGTTTTTGGCAAGCGATCGCTTCTACACGCGGTTCAATATTCGCGTATGTTCCCACTGCACCAGAAATCTTACCCACAGCGATCGTTTTGCGGAGTATTCTTAGGCGTTCTTGGTGTCGCAACACTTCTGCTAACCAACCAGCTAGTTTAAAACCAAAAGTAATCGGTTCAGCGTGAATACCGTGCGATCGGCCAGCCATCACTGTATGACGATGTTCCCGTGCTTTTTGGCGAATTACCTGAATTAAATCTTCCAGACGTTGCAACAATATATCTAAACTGGCAACTAATTGCAGTGCCAAAGCTGTATCCAAAACATCCGAACTAGTTAAACCCAGGTGAATGTAGCGTCCGGCATCACCAACATATTCATTGACATTTGTCAAGAAAGCAATGACATCGTGGCGGACTACAGCCTCAATTTCCAGCACCCGTTTTGGATCAAAATCTGCCTTGGCTTTAATTTCGTCAACCGCCTCAGATGGAATGTAACCAAGTTCAGCTTGAGCCTCACAAACAGCAATTTCGACTTGCAACCAAGTTTTTAGTTTATAGGCTTCACTCCACAGATTAGCCATTTCGGGTAAAGTATAACGCTCAATCACAGTTCGGCACAGAATACAACCGTCATATTTTACAGTTTAATTAATGTAGATCGCTTTTTAACGCTACTTTTTGCTCAGGGACGATACTAGTTTTTGAATCCGACATGATAATACTAATCCTGCCGTCAGCCTCTATATACGCGAACTTCACATCAGCTAAAAATTCTACACCTTGCTGACGTAACTTGCTCATCAACTCATCATCTGTAATTAACTCTCGTTGCAGATGGCGCTCAATCATCCGACCGTTTTTTACCAGTAGCAACGGTGGCGGATTCAGGAAACGTTGGAACTGGGGAAGTTTGTAACCCAACCAGTTCAGCAAGTAACTCCAAAAAATCACTGTTCCTACCAGGATAGCGCCTTCAGTAATTGATGTGTAATTACTTGCCATAGCATTTTGAGCAGCTTCCGCAAATAGCACAACTACGAGTAAATCAGTAATTCCTAGTGTTCCTAGTTGTCGGCTAGGAAGTAGGCGTAGCACTGAGAACAGCGCTAAATAAACCAGCGATCCGCGGATAATCAACTCAAAGATGCTGATGCTAGGAATAAAAATTGCTTGCCAATTGATAAAAAACCATTTTTCCATTAGCACTGATATTCTTCCTTGTTCAATGGACTTCTGGCTTGTTCAATGGACTTCTGGAAAAAATCCAGTATAAAAAGAATTCAGAATTGCTGAATACTCTACTCATAAACTGTGGCAAGAAAAAATAATTAACTGGACTGGATATTAGATACTTCAATATCTATCAGATTTACAAATATAAATCTCCAGTAATCAATGATTAAAATCGCTGGTTTTTTCTTTTCTGCTTTAAGCGTTTGGGCTTTCTAAAATACTGAAAGAAGCGATTGATAAAGCGAGAAGATGGCTTTTTATTAGCCGATGCTTGTTCTCTTGGAGGTTTGCCATTATAGTTTGTGTTATCAGATATATGTACAGCATTTTTAGTTGGAACTATACCGCTTCCATGCCTTCGGGAATAAACTTGAGTAAATTCTGCACCGAAGAAAAGAATCTGTGCGGCATAATTAACCCAAGCTAAAATTACCACTAGTGAACCAGCAGCACCATAGGTCGATCCAAAACTGCCATTACCTAAATATTGTCCTAATAAAAATCTCCCAATAGAGAACAAAACTGAGGTAAGACCCGCTCCAACTAAAACATCACTCCATGCAATTTTGACATCTGGTAGAACTTTAAAAATTAGTCCGAACAGCACTGTCGTGATTGTAAAAGAGATGATTAAATTGGCAATCTGCCAGATGAAATCGAAACCTGGCAACAAGTTACTAAAGTACGTTACTAATGTTGCTAATATCGTACTAATTACTAGAGAAACTAAAAGTAAAAAGCCAATTCCGATCACCATTGCAAAAGACAAAACGCGGAGGCGAATCATATTATTTATGCCACGTCCAGGTTTGGGTTTAACTTCCCAAATCGTGTTCATGGCATCTTGCAACTCAGTAAATAAGCCTGTAGCACCTAATAGGAGAACTACAACACTAATGATCGAAGCGATCGCTCCTGTTTTTGGTTGGTTAGCATTTTTGATAGCTGTTTCGAGAAACTTTGCGCCATCTACCCCGACTAAACCTTGGATTTGGCCGACAATTTGACCTCTTGCCGCTTCCTCTCCAAATACTGCACCTGCGATCGCAATTACAATAATTAGCAATGGTGCAATAGAAAAAATCGTGTAATAAGCTAACGCCGCCGCTAACCGTGAGGCTTTATCGTCACTCCATTCTTTGAATGTCTCTTGTAATAACTTCCAAATTTCTTGCAAATTCATCCAATCAGTCTCCTTCTAGGGGATGTTGCTTAGTCCCTGATATATTGGATACTGATTTACTGAGTTCTGACATCCTCCCAAGGGTATTTGTGAAGCGTTCTTGGGGAGGAATTTAGAATTTTATAGTCACATGACAATGCGATGTTTAAGACGGGATACGCCTACCTGCCAATTGGCGATAATAAAGATGCGCTGATGTTGATCGAAGCAATGACACAGACCACAGCAATTAAAGAGTCTTTGCTCCGTTTGCATCCGCGAGAGAACTGTACGCCGTTTTGCAAATTCTCAAGCGTATTGGTCAGTTAATTTCTCCTACGTCTTAGCGTTCCCTTTTCCCTTTTATTGCATTCTATCTATCGTGCGATACTGAATCGCCTCCGCTACATGATTGGTTTTTAGCTCATCTTCTCCTGCTAAATCTGCAATAGTCCGTGCTACTTTGAGAATGCGATCGCTTGCTCTTGCCGATAAACCTAATTTTCTAATTGCTGCTTCTAATAAATTGCGGCTAGCATCATCTAACTTGCACCATTTCTGGAGATGACTACTTTGTAGATGGGCATTGCAACGCAGATTTACTTCTCCTTGGAAACGGGTTATTGCGCGATCGCTTGCTTGTTGCACTCGTTCGCGTACTGATATTGATGTTTCTCCCGTGGGCTGTTGGGTAATTTCTTCTGGTTTCAAACGATTCACTGCAACTTGTAAATCAATTCGATCCATCAACGGCCCAGAAAGTTTTGCCCAATATTGCTCGCGTTGGCGGGGAGAGCAAGTACATTGTTGGATGGTATCGCCATAGTAACCGCAAGGACAGGGATTAGTACTAGCCACCAAAGTAAACTGTGCGGGAAACATTACCGATAGTTTGGTACGGGAAATTGTGACATAGCCATCTTCTAAAGGTTGACGCAGAAATTCTAAAACATCTCGTTTAAATTCAGTGAGTTCATCAAGGATTTTCCGACATTACCAAGTACTCGATATTGTCAGTTCATCCAAGAACAGCACACCTCTGTGAGATAATGAGATTTCTCCAGGACGAGGGAAGCTACCACCGCCAACTAGAGAAGGCCCGGATGCCGAGTGGTGGGGACTGCGAAAAGGGCGATCGCGTACTAATGAACCACGATTTTTCAATAAACCAGCTACCGAATGAATGCGAGTCACTTCTAAAGATTCGGCAAAGCTCAACGGTGGTAAAATTCCTGGTAAGCGCCTTGCTAGCATGGTCTTTCCACTACCAGGCGGCCCGACAAAAATAAGTTATCTATAGCTCTTAAAAACAATTCTTTAAAGTCAACAACAACAACTTGACAAGTACATTTGCACTGTGTAGACTATCTAAAATTGAGCTATTCAACACAGTCCATAAAGTCTACAAAGTAAATGAAAGTTCAAAGGGTACGCATCCCCAATGGCGAGAAAGTAACCTGGATTGTACTAGGGGATGATTATTTGCCCGTAGAACCAATTCGGCAGTATCTAGCTTATTTAGAAAACATTGAGCGATCGCCAAACACAATTAGGTCTTACGCTCACCACCTCAGTCTTTATTGGGAATATCTTCAAACCTACGATTTGGATTGGACACAAGTTAGCGTAATTGAGCTTGCCGAATTTATGGCATGGCTTAGAAGTCCTAATCCTCAAGTTGCATCAATTCAAGAAGTGGTTGCCAAGCGTACAGAATCAACTGTAAACGTGATTCTGACTTCAGTCTGTATGCTTTACGATTTCCACGAAAAAACGGGTAAAGTACCGCATATTCCTCTCTATCGGTCACAGGTTATGCCAGGAAGGAAGTATAAAAGCTTCTTGCATCACATAACTAAAAGCAAATCGATAAGAACTCGTTTACTCAAACTCAAAGAACCAAAGCATTATCCAAAAACACTTTTACCTGGACAGGTCAAGCAACTTATTGATAGTTGCAAGCGAATTAGGGATAAATTTTTGATTTGTTTACTGCATGAAAGCGGTATGCGAATTGGGCAAGCACTAGGTCTAAGACATGAAGACATTCAGTCTTGGGATAATCTTATCAAAGTTATCCCTAGAGACGACAATGCTAATGGCGCTCGTGCTAAAGGTAACTCTCCTTACAATGTCGATGTCACTAAAGAATTGATGGGACTTTATAGCCAATATTTACAAGATGAATTTATGGAAATACTTGGTGATGACCTCAGTGACTATGTTTTTGTAAATCTTTGGGATGGAGAGATTGGCTCCGCAATGACATACAACAATGTCATAGATTTGTTCAATCGCCTCAAAAAGAAAACTGGGATTGCTGCTCATCCTCACATGCTTAGACATACACACGCTACAGAACTAGTTCGTGAAGGCGTGGAAATGGCTTATGTCCAGAAGCGACTAAACCACGCAAGTATTCAAACCACAATCGACACCTATGTTCATGTCAACAACGAAGACATGAAAAGAGAATACAACCAATATTTGAACAATAGATATGACGCAAAACCAGCCAGCAATTCAGAAGCAGAATAAAGTCTATCAATTTATCAACTGCCCAAAGTGTAAAAGCACCAGTTTCAGAAAGAATGGAAAAAATTCATCTGGCACTCAAAGTTATATATGTAAGCAGTGCAATAAAACTTTTACACCGGAGGCACTAGATTTAATTCAAGAATCTAAGGAAGTAAGCGTTAATCCTAAATATGAGTATTCTAAAGATATTTGGGATTGTCGGGCATTGGGAGTTGAGAGTGGTGTAGGAAAATCCAGTTATAAACTAAATTTCGTTCCTATAAAACAAGACTGGTTGAAAGAAACAGCGAAAACTTATTTAAAAGTTTGCTTGAGTTCCATCACATTTGCTTCTGTGCAAGAAAAACTTTGCTCAATTAGAAGATTATCAAAGTTTTTTTCAGAAAATTACCCAGATATTACTCCAGAGAATATAAATCGCAATATCATCACCGAGTACACAATATATTTAGCAAGTCAAAAATTAGCATCAAGTAGCCGATATAAGTTTATGAGTGATGCAAAATTGTTTTTTGACTCTGCTTATCAATATCAATGGCTTGATGTCCGAAGGTATTTGGTTCGTCCTGAAGATTTTCCTAAGAGAGAAAAAAGACTCCCTCGCTACATTCCAGAAGAAGTAATGCAGCAACTTAATCAATATCTGGATGATTTGGCAGAGCCAATAATGCGAATGATATTAGTATTGCAAGAGTGTGGGATGCGAATTTCAGAATTAGTAAATCTTAGCTTTGATTGTTTATTGCAGGATAAATCTGGAGATTGGTTTTTAAAATATTACCAATTCAAGATGAAAAAGGAAATTACTATACCTATCTCAAGAGAGGTTGTAAGGGTCATTCAAGAACAACAGAGATACATTCGTAAGCATTTTACTCAGAAAGAATTTAACTATTTATTCTGTGCAAATGTAGGGGCAGTCAGACCTGATTTTATTCCATCCCCTCATGTAATGCTGCGGAAAACGTTACCCAATCATCTTAACCGTTTAGCTAAAAGAAGAAATATTTGCAGCAACTCTGGTAATCTATGGCATTTTCAAAACCACCAGTTTCGTCATACGGTGGGAACACGGATGATAAATAATGGTGTTCCTCAGCACATTGTTCAGAGATATTTGGGACATGAATCTCCTAACATGACCGCTGTTTATGCCCACATCCATGACCAGACAATGAAAGAAGAAATTGCCAAATTTCAAGGCAAAATCGTCAATATTTCAGGGCAGGTTGTCGAGGCAAACAATATAGAAGCAGATGTAACTGATTTGCAATGGTTTAAGCGAAGCATTCAAGCTCAGGCGCTACCCAATGGCTCCTGTGCTTTACCTACCATTTCTCAAGGATGCCCCCATGCTAATGCCTGTTTAACCTGCACTCATTTCCGAACAAATACAGAATATTTAGCAGAACACAGACAGCAGTTAGAACAGACCAACCAGATTATTCAAAAAGCGGAAGCAAATGGATGGGTGCGCCAAGTTGAGATGAACCAGAAGGTCAAAACTAATCTAGAGAACATCATTTCCGTGTTGGAGGTGGATGCAAATGACGGTTGAGCGCAATATTGATGGACTACGTGGCAATGCTCAAAGGAAACGCCAAGAGGCATTCGAGAAAGTTGAGCAAGGAATTCAGAAGCTCATTAAAGAGCAACGAGTTATAAACTTTAATACTGTTGCCAAGGCTTCTGGGCTGAGTAAGGCTTGGCTTTATAAAGAGCCTGAAATTAAAGCTCGAATAGAACATCTTAGGGAGAATAACTCACAAACCAAGGAAATACCAGCAAAGCAAAGAAGCTCAGATGCTTCCAAGGATGCAATCATCAAAACTCTTAAAGAAAGAATTAAAAGGGTTGAAGCTGAGAATAGGGGGTTACGTGACCAGCATGAAGCAATTTATGGGCGTATCCTTCAAGCTTCTGAAATAGAGCAGCGATTGGAGAGACTGGAAGCAGAAAATACTAGGCTAAAGAAAGAATTGGAGGAATGTCTTTCTCAGCCACCCAAAAATTCAGCATTAGAGAAGTCTAACGTTACACCCCTCCGTACAAAAGGGACGAAAGGGGAGATTAGCGACACTATTAGAGATGAGTTAGCTACCTTGGGTATTAAGCTTACTAGCACCCTTGCTTCTAAGATCCGAAATTCGACTCAGGAGATAGTCGAATCAGCGATAGAAGCACTGAAAGAGCAGCTACAACATCAGATAATCAGAAGTCCTGGAGCGTGGCTAGCTACTGCAATTGATGATGCATGGCAGCCGAATCAGCCCCTTGGGGAAGAAACTCATGTGGCGGACATATTTAGTCAGTGGTATATCTTGGCTAGGGAATTTGGGATTGTAATCGGCAGTCGTAAAGAAGATGATGGCTCTATCTGGGTTCAAGAAAACACTGGTCACTGGTTCCTGTTTGAGCAGTTTTCCTCAAAATGGACTATTGAGTATTTGCGTTCAAAAGTGATGAAGTAAATAAAATAACAACTCATGCTTTTAAAATACGCAACTTTACAGAAGCAGTGCTAACTGGGATAGAAGACCTAAAAGAACAATACAGCATCGGGCAGTAGAAAATCCTGGAAAATGGCTTTTCAAGTCTCTTTGAGAGATTGCTCTAAGAGAAACGAAAAGAAGACTTACTTGGAGACTTTTGTTGTTGCCAGATGACGAAGGCGCACAAAAAAGTGGAGTCGTGCATTCTTCTTGTCTTTTCTTGAGACTTATGGTAAAA
The DNA here is from genome assembly GCF_017115065.1 of Nostoc sp. JL23. Taxonomy (NCBI): domain Bacteria; kingdom Bacillati; phylum Cyanobacteriota; class Cyanophyceae; order Nostocales; family Nostocaceae; genus Nostoc; species Nostoc sp. JL23. Next base: position 43,733 of record NZ_JABXKN010000108.1, on the reverse strand, counting down.
ATTAAGGGTAGAAGTGAAAACTTCTACCCTTAATTCAGGGTTGCCGCAAAATCTAATTTCCTAGACTACAAGTTTCGCACGCTTAAGCTAGGCATTAGATTTGCGGTCAACTTAATCACTCTCTCGTACACCTGATTGATTGCAGGTGCAGATTCTTTATGGATAATATTTTAAACGGTAAAGCCGTAAAAAGTCAACCCCTCGAAGTTGTCTCTTCATCTCAACTCAAATCAACTGAAGACGATTTACTCAGTAGATTCAGAGCTATTCTACTTAAAAGAGATAATAAAGATTTGTTGATGCTTGAATATATATTAAAAGTCAATATCAATCATCGACTAAGCGTTCGAGTAGAACATTTGATGGAATATATGAATATGTCAAATGCTTCTGTTTCTATGCGCTTAAAAAAAATGCGTGAGACAGGGAAAGACATGGAGTTTCCATTACTTGAAGCCTTTAAAGACGGCAATGCTTTTTGTTATTATTTTACTAGCTCAATTGATTTGGACAGAGCTTTAAGCTCAATAAATCGTATTATGTCAATGCGTAGAATCAATTATGAGAGCTATGCAGCAGATAACGGTATCCTTACTGATGTAAACGAAGAATTACAGGATAAAAAAGAATACGAATCTGAAGAGCAACTACTAGACGAAGAAGATGAAATAGTAGATGAGCTAGACGAAGAAGATGAAATAGTAGATGAGCTAGACGAAGAAGATGAGCTAGACGAAGAAGATGAAATAGTAGATGAGATAGACGAAGAAGATGAGCTAGACGAAGAAGATGAAATAGTAGATGAGCTAGATGAAGAAGATGAAATAGTAGATGATGGGATTAATGAAAATCAAGCTTTAGAAGAAATCAGCTTTGATGAATTGTCTACTCGAACAGTCACTATGGGTGAAGTATTAGAAATGATAGGCGAAGCATCTAATACTTTAATCGAAACAATTACAGAAAAACTAACGGAAGTATTCAATGAAAAAATTACACAGCTAAATGATAGAATTGTAGAGCTTGAAAAAAAAGTATCTTCATCTCAAACATCGATTAATAATGAAGAATCGAATGAAGAACTTTTAGCTAGAGCGCGTATGCTGATCAGGCAGAAAATACATTCCAAGAAAGCCAAATAGCTTGAGTTAACTCAAGGGATTTTAGTCAGTCCAAAACGCAATACATATTGTGAAGTTTTGTCCTAGTAAGACAAAGCGACAAGGTGTAACCTTGCCGCAAATACATTCATGGGCGGTGCAGGTAGCCAGACGAGCCTCCTAAACTCAGCGCTGAGGGCTTCGATGCCCTACCGTCCAAACAAAACAAGACATTTCTTCTTTTTCTCTTTAGGTATCCTTTGATCTGCACAGCATAAGCATTTGCAGATTAAGTCCCTGTACATAATTCTAGTACATGGAAGTTACCTCTAGATGAGTTTACTCACAAGATATGGTTTTCTGAAGGTATCTAAAGTGACCAAAAATAAAGATTTTTCCAGAGATTTACTCCGTCGTGTCGAAGATGATGGTGAATACTTTACAGTTAAATCCACGGGGCGTTCTGGTATGTCTCAGCGTGGACTAGCCCGTTTTGTAGGCAAACATCCTAGCTCAATTTGGGATTGGGTCAACAAAGTTCGGAAAGCTGACCCGTTGGGTAATCAACTACCAGAACCATTGAAACCTTTTGCTGGCATGACTTTGACCCTGTTGGGTTACACTGATCCACAAGGGCGCGATATCTTAGAAGATCGGTTTTGTTCTGCATTGGTTGAATATTTCGCTTGGTGGGCGCAGGATGCTGAAACTAATATTCAAGCTAAACGTGCATTTGGGTTAATCCGTGAACTTGGGATGCGACTTTTCATTCATCAGAAAACAGGTTGGAAATCTGTTTCTGATTCAGATGACTTTGAAAAGTTGCTTCAATCTAATGAGCAACGCTCAACAGCAAGAAATATACTTAAAGACGAACTTCGCCCAGAACTGATGGAAGCGGTCAAAGAATGGCAAATCAAAAACAGTGCTTCACGAAAAATTTACTCGCAAACTCATGATGCCTTGAACGAATGTATACAAGGTGTAAAATCTAGGCAAATTAAAGAGCAAAATGGTCTACCTAAAAGCGCTTTAATTCGTGACCACTATGATACCAGACCATTAATTCATTATGCAGCTATAAGTCGTTTTGCTGCTAATGTCGTTAAATGCGGCATTCATCCTGTTGAAGCTGTTAAACTTGCTTGTGGGTTTTATTTTCCGCCTGATTACACTCCAGAAGCTGTGCCGCTTATTGAAAACATCCATAGAGTTACTAAACTTCTGGAAGCCAAGAAAAAAGAGCGAGAATTAGGCTGTGGTATTGAAACTCCTTTGATAACATCGTCTCAAGAGAGTTAAACTCCTACTTGCTGATAACAAGTTAGTACCTAACTTCAAATATTTAACCAAGCCCAGGATAAAACTTTTTATCCAGAGCGGTGAGATATTGTCTCACCGCTTGGCAAATTCATGGGCGGCGCTTGGTGCCAGTCGTGCCTCCTAAGCTCTGTGCTGAGGGGTTCAAATCCCCTGCCGTCCACAAACTTGTACATCCATCCTAATACCCTAATACAACTTTTGTTGCTCACTTACAGCTATCAATATGTTTTCACTGAATCTAGTCCCACCCAAGCCCTAGTATAGGGTAGCCATCTACGTCATCCACGTAATTGGCTAATTCATCTTTGTTATCCCAGTACCATTCTTGTAATTCGGTTATAACCTTACCTAATGTTGGCCAATTATCGTAGCCAACCCAGGTGAGGTCTTGCCATTTTTGTTGATTAACACACCAGTTGAAGTTGTGCCTGTGATGATTATCTGGATGCCCTGAGTTAACAACAAAGTAGTCATCTAGATTGTCATATCTAAAAATATTACCAAACCCTTGGACTGATGCATTGTAGGAATACGAAAAGGTTTGGACTAGACGGTTATTACCAGAATTGTCTAAAATATCTAAAAACTTGTCTACTGTTATCAGTATTTTGCCTTGACAGCCTATTTGACCTTTGAGGCGAATTTGAGGGATAACTTCATCCGAAATATCATCAAAGCGTCGCCCAGCAGAAAATTCCAGAGTATGGTCGTTAATAAAAAGAGAATCACGAAACTGATCTATCACAGTTTCGTGAATTTGTTCATAAGCAGAAAAATTATTGGGGGCGTGAACGCCTATATTTGTTTTCAATTTGACCTCTAATCTTCAAAAGCGCTAGCCAGCTACAAATATCAGGAAAATTAGATGCTTCGCCTGTTTGTAAAGCTTGACGCATGTCATCTGAAGACATTTTATACCGAGATTCGTATGAACGGATCTCATCATTAAGTTCTTTAATCCAAGCTTCTATTTGTTCCGAGGTTGGGCTAACCGCAGCTTGAAGCAGGGCATCTACGCGCTCCCCCTTCTCCTGCTTAGACATTGAAGAGAATTCAGTCAACCTAATTGAGGTGTCCATTACTGCCATGCTGCTACCCGCCCTTAAAAAGCTAATCCATGCACTTTTTAATTCCAAGATACTCAATTTAGGGGACAAATTCAGCATCTTGTGAAATATTTTAAGAAAAATTGTTAAAGTTAGCGCCACCGATCAAGGCGAACAAAACAGCGTGTAACGCTCGTACAGGGACTTAGATGTATATTGTGGCAACCAAAAAGTGACTTTCCCTCCCCTAAAAAATTTTACAATCTTCACAATTTCACATCCCACAACCTGACATGGTGAAAAATCATTCATAATCGCCTAGTTAATTGGATACTTAAGTATCCAAACAAAAAGGGATGCTTCGCCAAAAGTGTGATTACACACAGCTAACCTTCTTTAACCTCTAACTGATAAATTCTCATAGAAGGATATTCTGCCATCAATCGCCAGCAGCAATGCTCTGGAGCCAATGATGGTCTATCGCCGCAACGATATAGAAACACTGGCTCATCCTTTAAAATTCCCATCAGCAAGACTTGTTTCCAGTCTTGGTCGCCTAAATCCCAAATCAAGTGCGACCTGCCAACATATCCTGCATTCAGCAGACTGGCAAGCAGCCACTCCATAATTTGTTGAATCTGTTCTACTTCTAGCCCACTATCCTTTTGACCGTAGCTTTCAATTTCAGGTTTGTTAGATTTTGGTTTTAGGAGTCCCAACAGCAAAGACGGAATTCTCAAAAAACTTTTCATAACGGTGAATGAACTTTACGTTGTAATCATATCCACAAAGTAAAGCTATTGTCCAGAATGGGTTGCAGGTTTTTAGCTATAGATAAACGTTATTAGCTATCCCTTACTTCATCTTCATGGGGGCAATGCTGGAGAAATCAGGGATAGCGGAGAGACTCTTAGAAACTATGGGGATTTTGTTGGGACGCTTGCGCGGCGGACTGGCTTTAGCTGTGATTTTGGTGGGGGCGCTGTTAGCAGCGACTACTGGTGTAGTGGCGGCGATGGGTTTGATTTCTCTGCCAATTATGCTCCGCTATGGTTACAGCAAAGAATTAGCTACTGGTGTGATAGCTGCATCAGGAACCTTGGGGCAAATTATCCCGCCGAGTGTAGTATTGGTAGTGCTGGGCGACCAATTGGGTGTATCGGTGGGCGATTTGTTCATCGGTTCAGTGATTCCCGGTTTGATGATGGCTAGTGCATTTGCCCTACACGTGCTGATTGTGGCATTTTTGAAGCCAGATTTAGCACCAGCTTTACCTGCTGAGGTCAGAGATATTGGTGGTAAAGCTTTGGGAAGGCGGGTAATTCAAGTGATGATACCGCCTTTGATCCTGATTTTGTTGGTGCTGGGGAGTATATTTTTTGGCATTGCTACGCCGACAGAAGCGGGTGCAGTGGGTTGTGGTGGTGCGATCGCACTGGCGGCTGCTAATCGTAAACTTACCTTAGAATCTCTGCGTCAAGTTTGTGATGCTACTTTGCGAATTACCAGCATGGTAGTTTTTATCCTATTTGGTTCCACAGCTTTTAGTTTAGTCTTTCGGGGATTAAATGGCGATCGCTTCATGTTCGATGTTCTCGCCACTCTTCCCGGCGGTAAAACTGGCTTTTTGGTTGTCAGCATGGCGGTAGTATTTATCCTCGGCTTTTTCATCGACTTTTTTGAGATTGCCTTTATTGTCGTGCCGTTGTTTGTACCAGTTGCCCAAAACTTAGGTATTGACTTGATTTGGTATGGTGTAGTTTTGGGAGCAAATTTGCAAACATCTTTCCTCACACCTCCCTTTGGCTTTGCGCTGTTTTACTTGCGGGGTGTCGCGCCGCCAGAAGTTACAACAAAAGATATTTATCGTGGTGTAATACCGTTTATTTTGTTGCAACTATTGGTGGTGGTGTTAATTATTATTTTCCCAGGAATTGTCAGTTTCTTACCTTCTTTGGGAAACTAGCGCTCTCCTAGAGTTAAAAGTTACCAAGATTCCTACACCTCTTGCCAGTTTCAAAAAGGATGGCTAGAACATTGAATCACAAGTTATTGGATACAATTTCTGTCAAAAAACATTGCAGCCCTGCTCTCTGAATTTCCGTCAAATGCTGCTCTGCTGAATTCCTATCACCTGTCCAGACTATCGCCATCCCTTCTTTATGAATTCTAAACATAAGATTAATTGCCTGTTTTTCCGATATCCCAATAACTCTTACTAGAGTATTTACAACTGTTTCCATCGAACTGATATCATCGTCAGTAAAGATAAGGGCATGTGTCTCAATTCCAGTGAAAATTTTTCTGGATAAAATTGGCTCATTCGTCTGCTGAACAAGACGAGTTAGTAGATAGATAATAATGATACAAAGGAAAACAGATATTAGTAGCGCCATATAAAATTTATTTTGTATCAAGCTTAACTATTTACATTAGCATTGCTCAGTTAGTACAGCAAATGCTTTGCGAAATTAGGCGGTAGTGCGTGACTTCACAAAGTATCGGGATCTAACGCTTTGGTTTTGCCTGCGCGATACTCAGCGACTGCCTCACCGGCCACTTTAGCAAGGAAATTTTGGGACTTCGCAAAGGTCTTATCCCATTGAACTCCATCTTCAAGTTCTTCTAGAATTATTAGAGCGATCGCTTTCATCTTCAGAAACCCAACATGAACAAAGATCAAGCGTTGGGTTTCGTTCCTCAACCCAACCTTGTATCTTAGAAATAGTAGTAGACCGTCCGAATCTGATATCAGGGGTAAAAGATTGACCACTAATGTGATCAGCAGAGCTTGTGAGAAATGCGGGAGTCGTTGATTGAATTGGGGCAATCGTTGATTGAATTCGGGCAGTCGTTAATTGAATTCGGGCAACCCCCAATAATTTACATAAAGCTATTCAATGTTTTTGTAATAAATAAATTAATCTATATTGAAGAATGCGGGTGTCAAGTAACCCTAATTCTGTATATCTTAGTGCTGTAGGGGTAAAATTGTTGGCAAAGATTTCTCTTTACTCTGTGGTCTCTGCGCCTCTGCGGTGAAATAAATTACTTTTGAACCGCAGAGGCGCAGAGAACGCAGAGAGAAAAGCAAAGGTTTTATAAGTTACCTGATGTTATTAGAAGTGACAAAATTGGCATAACTTAATTCGTTAACGCGATTCCAATTAAAAATCTGCTGGCGAAAGGCTTTCCACTGTTCGTAGACTTGTTTAAAAGCCGCATCTTTACTGGCATTTTCTTCACATAACTCAAAGGATATTTTTTGGGCTGCTTGTAGAATCTCCTGGCTATAAGGAACTAGCTTTGTACCACCAGCCAATAACCGCGTTAGCGCTTGTCCATTTAAGGAGTCGTATTGACTCAGCATATTCAAATTGGCTTCAAAACTCGCTGTCTTCAAAACCTGTTGATATTCTTTGGGTAGGCGATTCCAGGCGGTGAGATTAACTAACACATCCAAGGTTGGCCCTGGTTCCCACCAACCAGGATAATAGTAGAATTTCGCGGCTTTATTTAAACCGAGTTTTTCGTCATCGTAAGGGCCTACCCACTCAGCAGCATCAATGGCTCCCCTATCTAATGCTAAATAAACTTCGCCTCCAGGTAATACTTGCACGTTTACCCCTAAACGGGACATGACTTCGCCACCCAATCCGGGAATTCGCATTTTCAAACCTTTGAGGTCAGAAATAGACTTGATTTCTTTTTTGAACCATCCCCCCATCTGTGCCCCAGTACTGCCAGCAGGGAAACTAATCACGTTAAAGTTGGTATAAATTTTGTGTATGGCTTCTAATCCACCACCGTTATAAAGCCAAGAATTCTGCTGTTGAGCATTTAAACCGAAAGGTACGGAGGTGGCAAAGGCTAATGCTGAATTTTTGCCGATGTAATAGTAACTAGATGTGTGTCCACATTCAACAGTCCCGGCTTGCACTGCATCGAGTACTTGCAATCCCGGTACTAACTCTCCAGCGGCAAAGGGCGTAATCTGGAAACGTCCATTGGTCATTTCTTCAACTCGCCGGGAAACTGTTTGAGCGCCGATAAAAGTACCTAAAGATTTGGGCCAGCTAGTTGCCATCCGCCAACGAATATTCGGCAATCCTGCTTGTACACTAGGGGATTTACCAGCTTGGCTACAGGAAACTAGAGTAGCAGCAGTTGCAGTGGCGATCGCAGCTGTGTTAAAAACCTCTCGGCGTTTCATAATTGTTCGTGATTTAAATTGCGGAAAATTTAGACTGATAGAGAATATTTATCAGGTTTTTGGCAATTTTTTAGCTTTAAGTACTAAATTAAACACGATAGGGACGCATAGCTATGCGTCCCTATCGTGTAATCCAGTTTTAGATGCTGAAACTTTCGCTTATTATTACCACCAATGTTGAGGTATTTTCAGGTTTTCCGGTAGGATTGTTGTGCGATCGCCAATAGCCTGTTCAATCTGGTATGATTCTACATTTTCTGAGCCATTCAAGTTAGCTCCACAGAGGTTAGCTTCTTGGAAATTAGCTTCTTGGAGGTTAGCTGTACTCAGTAATGCACTTTCTAGATTAGCACCAGCAAGTTTTGCTCTTTGCAAGTTACTACCAATCAGGTTTGTATCTTGGAGATTGCTACCCTCGAAGTTGACTTCTTCTAAATTGGCATCACAAAGGATTGCTCCTTCCAAGTTGGCATCACAAAGGATTGCTCCTTCCAAGTTGGCATCACAAAGAACTGTCCCTTCCAAGTTGGCATCATAAAGGATGGCTTGGGAAAGGTTCGCTTTTCTAAGAACTGCGCCTTGGAGATTGGCTTCTGGGAGGATTGCTTTTTGCAGGTTGGCTTCATAGAAGATTGAGCCACAAAGACAGGTAACAGATAAGTCTGCTTCAGAGAGGTTGACTCTGGTAAAATTGACCCATTGCAAGTTTGCCCCGACAAAAATTGCTCTAGAAAAGTTAGCTTCGGTTAAGTCTGCATTACTGAGGTCTGTATTGCGTAAATCGAGTTTTTGATTGACTTGATCTTTATATGAGTCACGTCTGCCAATAACAGTTAAGGCTGTTTGAATATCTGTAGGAAGTTTTGATAATTGTAGTGACTCATCTTCATATTCCCTATTCACCGGGGCATTCTCGCGGATAAAAGCAGCGAGGATTTCCATGATCGTCCAATGATCTTTCGGAGAATCTTTGGCAATTCGTTCTAAAGCATAAATGGCGGCAAATCGCGTTTCAATCTTTTCATTTCCTAATTGTTCAATCGCTTTAGAAAAGCGTTCGGAAACAATTTTTTGGGGAGTTAATTGTGTCTGATTGATACAATTTCCGGTATTGTTATTCCAAGCTAGTGTTCCAGCTAAGAGTTGCGTTAACAAGCTGTGGTTCTCATCCAGAGAGAGTCTGGAGGTGTAGTAACCATTAATAATTAATGCCAATCCTCCAATAATTATGGCAATCGTTGTTAAGGCTTGCGTGATGTATTCAATTTTTTCTTGATTTGAAAATCCTTGAATATTTTCAAAAAATAAAATAATTAAAGTGAATGATAAAATAAATATAACTGAGACAAATGCCAACAAAGTGGTGAGTCCATTGGTCTTTATGAAAGACATGTCATAAGTCTTCATATCCGACTCCTTACGGAAGTAAATCTAGGTTGATTCTAAGAGTATCCGTAAGGTTATGATAGAGTACAAACACGGATAAAATTTGCGAACCATTAAATCTACTATATAAAAATTATCTATATAACAGTCCTGAATCATTCGCAATCGACAAGATTATCGACTTTTTAGAAAAGTCAACTTAAGCCTTAGCAAATGGAATGAGACTGTTGGCGAATTCTTGATGGGTTTGACCCCTCACCCCTAAAACATTGGTTTGGCGTTCCTTTCCCGCCCTGAAATAAATTTCGGGCTAATAGCTCAAGTCCGTTGAAACGGACTCCAATCAGGGAAATCAAGAGCAATAGATAATGATGGGTTAGGCCCCCTATGAATTCGCCAGCAGAGTCATGGAATTCGCAGCTACACAGGCACAGTCCGCCTCCTCGGACTAAGGTCAAATCAAAGCTTTGAAACCCACGGAGGTGGGTTTTGTTTGTGTAGACGCGGTTTCTAACCGCCCATTTCGCGTTAAGTTGACACCAATGAAGCCCTTGCGCCCCTAAGCGTGGTCTATTTATCTGAAAATAACTGTAAGGCAAGATACGGCGATTTATCGCGTCTTTGCGATCTCGAATTTTCATCAAAAAACCTTAACCGAACCGTATTGACACAACATTTTCTGCATTACCCGGAGTATTCCAAGCAATTAAAAAGGCCATATTACTTGTGAAGAATAGTTCAAAATCTATAACGTTAATCAGCTTTATCTAATTACTCAGGTTGATAATAAACCCTAAGTAGATTGGACTAAGTTAGAAATCGCTATGAGCAATTCCTCTGGTGCTACAGGTTTAACGATGTGCTGTTGAAACCCTGCCCTTAGTGCGTATTGCTGATTGATTTCGCCTGCATAAGCAGTCAGAGCGATCGCAGGCATCTTTTTTCCCCCAATTTTTGCTTCCAGAGTCCGCACCTGTTGCATCAGCATATAGCCGTTCATCTCTGGCATCCCAATATCGCTAAGTAAGATATCTGGCTTTGACTCGGTTAGTGCTTGTAATGCTTCATATCCTGATGCTACTGCGGTGACGATCGCACCAAACTGTTCCAGCACAAAGCTGAAAAAGTCGCGGGTATCATCATTGTCATCCACAACCAGCACTTGTAAACCCATGAGGGGAGAGGAGGGAAAAACGGCAGTTGAGGAATCAGTATTTGTGTCATCGTTGATTGTTGCATTGTCTTTGATGAGCGGCAACCTCACTGTGAAAATCGCTCCTTGCTCCTCGCCTGGACTTTCCGCCCAAACTGTTCCCCCGTGCATCTCAATCAAGTGACGAGCGATCGCTAAACCTAACCCTAATCCACCAAACCTTCTAGTTGTTGTACTGTCACCCTGACGGAAATAATCAAATACATGAGGTAGAAAATTCGGGTTAATGCCTTTACCTGTATCGCTGATGCTAATCTGCGCCTGAGCATCGATGCACTCCAATTGCACACTTACTTTTCCCTCAGTCTCAGTAAACTTGACGGCATTCGATAGAAGGTTCCAGAAAACTTGCTGTAAGCGGGCTGGATCGCCCAGAACTTTCCCCACGCTGGGATCGAGCATCATCTCAATCTGAATAGTTTTAGCCTCTGCTGCCAAATGCACTGTTTCTATTGCGGCTTCAATGGTGGATACCAGATCGACTGGGATCGTGTTGAGGCTGAGTTTGCCTTGGAGGATGCGAGAAACATCTAGTAAGTCTTCAATGAGTTGAGCTTGTAATTTGGCATTGCGCTCAATAGTTTTCAGGGCTTTGTTGAGCGATGCCTCATCAAATTTCCGGCTCTGCAACAGTTTTGCCCAACCGAGAATCGGATTCAAGGGCGATCGCAATTCGTGGGAAAGTACCGCCAAAAACTCATCTTTGATGCGATTAGCAGCTTCAGCTTCCGCCCTGGCTGTTTGCTCAAGTTGCAAAAGGCGATCGCGTTCTGATTCGGTGCGTTTGCGATCGGTGATATCAGTTAACATGGCGATCGCACCTAAGCACTCACCCTGTTCATTCAAAATCGCTTTTGCAGAAATCAGTGTCCAGATGTACAAACCATCCTGGCAGCGCAATCGCCCTTCTTTAAGATCGCTCCCTTCTCCTTTGAACCACTCCAGTTTCTCTCGATCTGCAATATCATCACCCAGATCCATAAAATCAAATATAGAACGACCGATTATTTCTTCTACCGGATAACCCAACATCTGAGATATTCGCTGATTCACAAACTCTGTTCGGGTTTGGGAGTCAATCATCCAGATTCCCTCATAAGAAGTATCAACAATTCGGCGATACTTGGCTTCACTCTTTTGTAAAGACTCCTCTGCTTGCTTGCGCTTACGCCGCTCCTTAGCTTCCCGCAATGCGCGTTGCACTGAGGGAACTAACCGCCCTAGTCGTTGCTTTAATACATAATCGGTTGCACCGTTCTTCAAAGCTTCAATCGCTAATTCTTCACCCAGTACGGCAGAGACAAAGATAAAAGGAACCTCTGGAGTGCGATTTCGGGCAATTTCTAAGGCAGAAATTCCATCAAAAGACGGTAGGGCATAATCGGCAAGAATTAAATCGAAAGCCTCTGTTTCCAAAGCAGCTAGGAAATCAGCACCGGTTTCGACTCGGATCAGTTCGCAATTAATTCCTCCTTCAGTTAGTATTGCTTGGGCTAGCTCTACATCTAACAGGCTATCTTCCAAAAGAAGGAAACGCAGGACATTCATCAGTTGCTCTCCTTTTGAGGATGAGGTGCGGGAGGTAAAGCACCAACGGGAGGCTGATTGATCACTGCCCAAAATAGGCCGACACCTTTAATAGAATCGACAAAATCATGGTAATCTACTGGCTTCACAACATAAGCATTCACCCCTAACTCATAGCAGCGAACTAAATCCGGTTCCTCGCGTGAAGAAGTCAGTACCACTACTGGAATTACTCGCATTACGGGGTCAGATTTGAGTTGTACCAACACTTCTAGCCCATCGATTTTAGGCAGTTTCAAATCGAGTAGAACTACAACAGGATACCCTTCCATTCGTAACCGGAACAACCCCCGACGATAAAGATAATCTAGTGCTTCTTCGCCATCACGTACCACCACTACTTCATTAGCGAGATGGTTTTCTGACAAAGCGGCTAGGATTAACTCTGCATCGTTGGCACTGTCTTCAATTAGCAGAATTCGCTTCAGTTCTTTCATTCACTCTCCTTCTTGGACAATTTAGGCAGCGAGAAATAAAAGGTGGCGCCACTGTCAACTACAGCCTCTGCCCAAACTCGACCATTATGCCGATGAATAATGCGTTGCACGTTTGCCAATCCAACACCAGTGCCTTCAAATTGTGGGTCGCTATGCAGGCGTTGAAATACTCCGAATAGCTTGTGGACATATTGCATATTAAAGCCTACGCCGTTATCTTGTACAAAAAAGACAACTTCGTTTTCATTGTCAATACTGCCAACAGTAATTTCTGCTGGGTTTCGAGTCTGGGTATATTTTACGGCATTGCCTATCAGGTTGCGAAGCACCAGCCGTAGCATAGAGGGATCGCCCTGCACTTCTGGCAGTGACTCAATGTGCCAATGGATTCTGCGTCCTGGGGTTTCTGCGAGCGAGTCGCGTTTTACTTCTTGTACCAATTCCTCCATATTGAGATTGATGTAGCGCATTTCGGTGCGCCCCATGCGAGAAAATGTCAGCAACTCATCAATTAATATCCCTGCTTGTTTGGCAGTTTCGGCAATTATTTTTAAATAGCGCTGACTTTTTTGATCTAAGCTTGTTGAGCTATGGCGTTTCTGAAGCAATTCTACAAATCCGGCGATGTGGCGCAGCGGTGCCCGCAAGTCGTGAGAGACTGAGTAAGAGAAGGATTCGAGTTCTTTATTGGCGGCTTCGAGTTGGGCAGTGCGCTCTTGAATTCGTTGCTCTAGCATTTCATTGAGTTGTTGCAAGGCGGCTTCGGCAACCTTGCGATCGTGAATGTCGCTGGCGATGCCCACCCACTTGATAATCTGTCCAGCTGCATCTCGAAATGGTAAACCCCGGACAATATGCCAACGATAGCTACCATCAGAAACTTGACGAAAGCGAATTTCTACTTCGTAGTTGGTCGCGTTAGCAATAGCCTGCATCGAAGTTTTTAAGACGCGATCGCGATCATCGGGGTGAATGGCATAAATCCAGCCATAGCCAGTGGTCTGCTCCATTGTCAGTCCGGTGTAGTCTAACCAGTGTTGATTGCAATAGGTAATACCACCATCGCTATTGCCCATCCAAATGGCCTGTGGCGAGACTTCCGTTAAAATTCGGTATCGCTCCTCGCTGTCACGTAGCGCTTCTTCTACCAACTTGCGATCGTGGATATCAACACAAGAGCCGATATAGCCGAGAAACTCCCCCGTTGGTGCAAAACGAGGCACACCAGTATCAAAAACCCAACGGTATTCGCCATCACAGTGTCTGAGGCGATATTCCATTTTAAATTTTTGTCGGGCATCAAAGGCATTGGTGTATGTGTCTAAGCAACGCTGAAAATCATCAGGATGAACACCTTCAGTCCACCCATAGCCCATCTCTTCGTCCAGAGTCCGCCCAGTAAAATCTAGCCAGGGTTTATTAAAGTAGTTACAAAGTTTGTCAGTGCCGGACATCCAAATCAGTACGGGAGCAATGTCTGCCATGTGGCGAAAGCGTAATTCACTTTCGCGCAACGCCGCTTCTGCCTGATCGCGATCGCGTAGCGCAGCTTGCTGTTCGCTAATATCGGTGACTAACGCTACATACCCTTCAACGATTCCCTGTTTATTAAACTGGGGAGCGTAAATAGCATTAATGTAACGTGTCCCACCATCTTTATAAGGAACTTCACTTTCAAAAGTAACCTGCACTCCTGCTAGTACTTGTTCCACATAAGGACGAAGCACTTCATAAGCGGGTTCACCCAAAACTTCCCAAAGATGCTTCCCATAAACTTCTACCGTCGAATGCCCAAACCAATCTTGATAGGCTCGATTGTTGAAGCGGTAGCGTTGTTCTGAATCTACAAAGGTAATCAGAACTGGCAGCGTATCTGTAATTAAACGAAGTTCTGTTTCTCGTTGCCGCAGTGCTTCTTCCATGAGCTTACGGTTGGTGATATCGCACCAGCAATCTATTGCACCGATAATTTGATCTTGGGAATCTCGAATTGGCACTACATTAGCGATCGCTGTAATTGTAGTGCCATCTGGACGTTCAATGATGCATTCTTCATCGCGGATCGTTTCACCATAGCGCGTAGCTCGGTATAAAGGTAGTTGCTCTAAAGTGAGGGGCGTGACACCATCAGCCAAGAACAGGCTGTAGAGCTGAACATAAGATTCAGAAGACATACCCACGAGAGATTCATTCGGTCTGCCCAAAAGTTTTTGCGCGAGTTTGCTGTTAGCGATAATTGGGAAATCAGGGGGGCCACCAGCGATCGTAATTCCCTCTGGGACGTGTTCTAGGAGCATTTGCAAAATGCTCTGGGCTTCTTCTGCTTGGCGGGAGCGATACTGGGCTTCTGCTTGGGCTTGCTTGCGTTCGCTTAAGTCAAGAACAAAACCAATGATTGTCCGATCTCCCTGTTTAGCAAAGCCGAGTAGAACGGGAACTAGAGAGCCGTCTTTGCGGATGTATTCCTGCTCAAAGGGCTTACAACTCCCAGTAATTGTCAGTTCTTGAATTGATAGCTCACTCACCTCAATATATTCGAGTGGAACGATCTCGCCCCAGCGAATTCGACCAGAGCGCAAATCCTCGCGTGTATAATTGAGCATTTTGAGAAAGGCATCATTGGCTTCAATGATTAAGCCATTGAGATCGGCCACAATCACCCCAATAATACTAGACTCTGTTAAGCGACCAAACCGTGCTTCGCTTTCGTGTAGTGACTTCAGGTTCGCCTCAGCTTGCTGTTGGGCTGTGCGGCGTGATTCGTTAAGCCAGCTGATTAACCCTGCTGTCAGCATGAATACTAACAAGGGAACTACAATATTCGGATTTGTAATGTTCTGCGGATGGAGTGGTTTAAAAAAGAAGTAATTGACCGTAAAAGTAGACAAAAGGGTTGCAACTAATCCTGGCCCTAAACCACCGTACCAGGCACTCACCATCACCGCAGCAAAAAACAGCGCCCCAGGCGTTGGAATAAGATATGGATTGAGTAGCAGAGTTGTCCACAGTGCTAAGGCAACGGATAGCAAAGCAACACTATAGTGCAGCAGTTTCTCTCGGATGAATGTGCTTTTGTCTCTACCACCAGCAAAGATGTTTTGGGGTTCAGATGCCTTCGCCTGACGACTCATAACCCTACTTTGCTTCTGGAAAATACTGATTTAGCAGTCTTTTGCCGGGTTCACCCATTTTCGGTAACGTTTCTTCTACTAGTTTTAGCGCTATGTATGAAGGGACTGTATGACCTTTCTGCCAACGGTTGACTGTTTTGCAGGAAACTCCTACTTTAGCAGCAAACTGTTTTTGAGAAAGATTGATTTGCTGACGAAGTGCCCGAATTAAATCTAAAATTTTTAGCCGTTTTGTTACAGACATCTCTGTATTTTATCCCGATAGGATAATTAGCGTAGGACAGATGTCTTATTCATTGTCTCTTACTTGGGAAATATTTTCTCTGTTTCCGTCTCGAAGTGAACCGTTTGAGTTCAAAGCTTCGGCGATGAAGCTAAAAGGTTCGACGATGATGCTCAGAGGTTCGACAGTGAAGCTAAAAGGTTCAACGGTGATGCTCAGAGGTTCAACGATGAAGCTAAAAGGTTCAACGATGATGCTCAGAGGTTCGACGGTGAAGCTAAAAGGTTCGACGGTGAAGCTAAAAGGTTCAACGATGATGCTCAGAGGTTCAACGGTGAAGCTAAAAGATTCAACGATGATGCTCAGAGGTTCAAGTTTCAGTATCTAAGGGTGAAACTTGAGCTTTCTAATGTTCGGGTAGTTGAAGATTTTCCGGTAGGAGGATGTTTTAAAAGTCCTCTTCTCGGTAACAAAAAGTTTTAGATCCCCCTAAATTCCCCGATAAATTGGGGGACTTTAATTCCAGTTCCCCCCTTTTTAATGGGGGTTAGGGGGGATCAATAAGTTCCTAAAATCACAGCCAACCACTTTTCAAACAACTTCTAAGGATGAGTTTAATTTGATCTACTAATTTTTAATTGCGATTGTGAGTTCTATCGTGGGTAGGCATTGTTCAAGATGCTAAAAATTCACTGAGGATAACAACAGGTAAACCAGGAACATTACGAAAGCCTTTATCGTTAGTAATAAATTGGTTAGAATTAACAGATAAAGCTGTTGTAGCATGAATAGCATATTACGCAATGGAACAACTAAAACCTCCATTAATATTAGTTCACTGTTGATGATTTGAATGTCTCCTGTATAAAACTTAGACCAGAGTTGTTGCAGAATAGAGTAATAATCAGGGTTGCCTTCAATAGTATAAATAGCCACCGAAGTATCTATATAAATAGAGCCGCTTGTTGGAAGTATTAGCTGTCCCATGATAAGCGTTCTTCTTGTAGTTGTCTGTCTATATCCTCAGCAGATCTAGAAGGGTGTCTCCTACGGCTTTCTTCTATAATGTCCAGTACAGAACGATGTTTGGGTTCAGTTTTTTCTGGTAAAATCACAAATACATCAACGCTATCGCCTATTTCAGCTTCTGGAATTTCAATTTCTATTTTGTTTCCGGGTAAAACCTTGGTTGTGATACGTAAAGCTGATTGCATGGTTTTTCCCTCAAAATTTATTAATACTGTAGGCAAGATTGTTCTCTTCTATATTCTCCTACAACCTTTAGAGGGCGGTAGTACTCTCATCTATTTCTTGTTTTTCGTTAAATGATTGAAGAAGAATTCAGAAGTCAGAATGGGCTACGCCCCGCTGCGCTAACAGGAGTCAGAATCAATATGCTTCTACGATACGCTATGCGTAGCTTGCTAATAAATAAAATTAGAACTATAAACAAATTTCTCGGTGTGTCTGTCTTGTTATCAGACATAGGTTTCATTTTGTTCATCTCCAGAATTGTTACGGAGAATTTTTGGAAAAACTATAGCACTAAGTGAAAACGGTAGAATACGCCCAAATAACTAATGATGCTGTGATAACTTAACCCAATTGCCGCCAATGTGCCGGTGCTTCGATATAATCAGGTAGGCGAGTGGTGCGATCGCCAAGTGCCTCTCTAATCTGCTGCAACTCTAAGTTTTTCGCTCCTGTCAAAATAGTCCCTTCCAGTTTGACATCACTGAGATTAGCTTCTGAAAAGTTAGCTCCCATGAGGTTTGCCTGAGTTAGGTTAGCTTGATAAAAGGTTGCCCTATAGAGGTTTGCTCCAATCAGATTAGCCTGATACAGGTCAGCTTCCGTTAAGCTGGCTTCCGAAAGGTTGGCAAAATATACTTCTGTTTGGTGAAGTTTGGCTGCATTCAAATTAGCTCCAGAAAGGTTAGCTCCATTTAAGTTAGCCCCACAGAGATTAGCACCAATCAAACCCGTTTGGCGCAGGTTGGCTTTACCCAATTTTGCTCCTTGCAAATTAGCTAAAAACAACTTTGCTCCAGAGAGGTTAGCCATTTTTAAGGTCGCTTGTTGCAAGTTAACCTTATAAAGGTTCGCCCCCTGTAAATTAGCTGCACGCAGACTTGCACCAGAGAGGTTGGCTGAACGCAGGTTGGCTCCAGAGAGGTTAGTACGATTCAGGTTAGCCCAACAAAGGTTAGCTCCATATAAACTAGCTTTGAGTAATTTGGTTTCATAGAGAATAGACCTAATGAGTTTAGCGCCACTAAGGTCACATCCACTCAAGTCAGCCCCACGCAGGTCAGCCCCACTCAAGTCAGCCCCACGCAGGTCTGCTTGTTGCAAGTTAGTTTTTAGCAGGTCGGCTTGTCTAATGTCGGTATTACGTAAATCAAGTTTCTGATCTTTTGGGTCTTCGAGTAAATTACGCCTACCAATAACAGTCAGGGCTGCTTGAATATCGGTGCGTATTTTTGGGAATTCTTCATGGAGATTTGGCTCTACCTGCGGTGTCGAACGCGACCCACCTCTACGCCGACTTGAGTAAACTGCTCCTTGATATTCCGAGTTTTGTTGCTCCCCTTTTACGTGCTGGATGGGTGCATTCTCTCGCACAAAGGCAGTGAGAATTTCCATAATTGTCCAGTGTTCTTGAGGAAAATCCTGAGCTACCCTTTCTAGAGCGTAAATTGCGCCTGTCCGGGTTTCAACCTTTTCATGTCCAAGCTGGGCAATTGCGCCCATAAAGCGCTCCGCAATCAATCTGTCTTGATTGAGTTTGGCATTTTGCAGGCCAATTTCTAAGTTTTTCTCAGATGCGATCGCACTCTTCTGCATCGCTTGGGCACGCCTTGCTGCATAATAAGTATTAAACATTGCTGCCGATGCAAGAAAAACTATTGCAGTAGTTGTTAAAGCTTGGTTTCTATACTGGATTTTTTCTTGAATTGACAACTCTTTAATATTGGACAAGGCGAAGAAAATTACAGTCAACGAGCAGCCAAATATAGCTGTTAAAGTTATCAACCAATTCAAAAGAACGTCTGTCTTTTTAGAAGACATGGTAAAAATTTTCCTTACAACCTAGAATTATTACTTAGATGTTGCGGAAAAATAGTATAGCATTTAGCAGAAAATTATAATAGGTGTCAAAACACTCATTGAATTAAGGAATTATATCGAATATACTTTTACATCACGATATCAATAAACGCTTGCGCTACAAGAATTATAAATTACACTGACAGTAGGAGAGTAGGGAAAAAATTGTCATTTACTTGCACTTTACCCCTTAATCCCATCCCTTTAATAAGGGTAGTACCGCAAAGCGAAAGTCAAAAGTCAAAAGTCAAAAGAATTGTATTCCAAGCTCTTGCGCCGTGCTTTACTAGGAGAGACAAAGTGTGGTTTTGCTGGGGTGGAGTTTTTCGGGTTGAATAAACAATCAAGCGGATATGATATTACTCAGAGAATTTGGTTTCTCTGAGGTTTGCGCCATCAAGTATGGCGTTATTGAGAATTGCCCCATGCAAGCTAGCTAGATATAAACTGGCGCGATGCAGGTTAGCTCCAGAAAGGTTAGCTTTCTCTAGGTTGGCTGCACTGAGGATTGCTCCTTCTAAGTTCGCTAAATATAAATTAGCTCCTTCTAGGTTAGCTGCGCTAAGTATTGCCCCCGCTAGATTAGCTTGATAGAGATTGGCCCCAGCTAGATTAGCTTGATAAAGATTTGTCTGTTGTAGATTTGCCCCTTTCAAGTTTGCTCCTCTCATATCTGTGAAACTCAAATCAAGTTGCTCATTTGCTGGGTCTTTATTTGCATCTCTTCTGGCGATAACAGTCAGGGCGGCTTGAATATCTATACGAATTTTTGTTGACAGCTTGCTTGTTACTTTCTCCTGGGGCAGAAAAGGAGCATTTTTTCGTACAAAAGTAGTAAGAATCTCTATGATTATCCAGTGGTACTGTGGATGACTATGGGCAATTTGCTCTAAATCATTAATTACAGCTAAACTAATTTCTCTAGTGTTATTTTCAAGCTGTTCGCTTGCTATTCTTAAGCGTCGTCTTAGCAACTGATGCTGAGTTTGTTTAATTTCTCTCTGTAAAAGAGGTATCCGCAGAAATGTTTTTGATAAAATATTTTTCATAGGATGACGAGGACTAATAATTAATGAAAATAAATTTAAACAGTCGCTTCTTCTTGAAGGATTTATTTGCGTCTGCTATTGTTTCATATATAGTTAACATTGGAAATCCTAATTTAACTAACAAAACAAAAAGTAGAACTGTTGAGTAAGTAAATATAATCATACATACTCTTTCCATTCCCAATCATCAGTTGTATTCACTAGTGTTTAGTCTTCACTGACAACTAACTATCATCATGATAATTTTGATTTATTTATAATCAGTTATCAACTAAAGCCGAGTATTAAAATGCAGCAAAAAATACAACCAATAGTTAAAAAGCTGGTATTAATTGGTGGCGGTCACAGCCATGCTATTGTTATGAAAATGTTCGGCATGAAACCGTTAACGGGAGTAAATTTGACACTGATTACCACAGCATCAGAGACAGCCTACTCTGGGATGTTACCAGGACATATTGCCGGATTGTACAGCCACAGTGAATGTCATATTGATTTGCGACCCTTGGCGAACTTTGCTCAAGCACAATTGTATATTGACACAGTAGTTGCCCTTGACTTGAAAAATAACAAAGTTCTTTGTGCTAATGGACTTGCGGTAGATTTTGATGTGCTGTCTATTGATATTGGCAGCACTCCGGCCATACTGTCTGTATCAGGTGCGGCAGAATATGCGATCGCAGCAAAACCAGTATCGCAGCTATTAGAGCATTGGCATCAACTAGTTGCAGGCGTAGGTAAAAATCCTCAAGAACCAATTAGCATTGCGATCGTCGGTGGAGGTGCTGGCGGTGTAGAATTAGCGCTGTCAATGCAATCTTATTTACATAAGATTTTACATCAAACTCAACAACCTATTCAAAACCTGGAAATTCATTTATTTCACCGTGGACATGAACTGATGCCCAATTATCATCAATCAGTACGGCATCAACTTCAGCAAATTTTAACTAAGCGAGGTATTAAGTTACATCTTGGGGAAACTGTGTGTAAAATTGCACCTACAACCCACAAGGAAACTAAAGAAGTATTTGAAATTAAATGTGAATCTGGGTTGACGGTAGAGTGCAATAAAATTTTTTGGGTAACACAAGCATCAGCGCCCGAATGGTTAAAAAATGCTGGACTAGGAACTGATGAGCAAGGTTTTATTTTGGTAGAAGACACATTACAATCTCAAACACACCCACAGATATTTGCTGCTGGTGACATTGCCACAATGGTAAATCATCCACGTCCAAAAGCTGGGGTATTTGCTGTTAGACAAGGCAAACCTTTATTTGAGAATTTGCAGCAAATTTTATTAGGCAAGCCGCTTAAATCTTATAAACCACAGAAACAATATTTAAGTTTAATTGGTACAGGAGATGGACGAGCAATGTCTGCGACGGGCAACGCCTACGCAACCAGAGTAATTTTTACTTTACCACCCCACAAACTCTTGTGGCGTTACAAAGATTGGATTGACCGCCGCTTTATGGAACGCTTTCGCTTTGAATAATATCATGTCTGGATAATTTAGTTGCGATTCCCACAGTCATTGCACCCCACACGCCAGTCGCTCATGGGGGAAACCCCCAAGACCGCGCTGGTGGCTCCCCTTAATCCCCTCCCCGCAGGCCGTACACAAGTTGAATTACCCCCTTAATCCCCCCTTGTAAAGGGGGGAAATAAATCTAGTTCCCTCCCCTTTACAAGGGGAGGGTTAGGGTGGGGTAAAAGCTCAAAGCTGTTCAATTAGCTCAACAATTTGTTGATAATACTGGATATTCCCTTCTTGGTGATATAAGTCTGCGGATTTCTGGAAATCGGCAATTGCTCCTTGAGAGTCTCCCAGATTGCGATAGACATCTGCTCGAAGAATGTAAGCCGAAGCCCAATTAGGCTGACGCTGTAAGGCTTGATTTAAGTCTGCAAGCGCTCCTTGTAAGTCTCCCAACAGGGAACGACTACGGCCCCGATTGTACCAGTCTTCGGCAAAGCTAGGGTCGATCGCGATCGCTCGACTGTAATCTTCTATTGCGCGTTGATAATCTTCTAGGGCATAGCGAGCATTGGCGCGATCGCTGTAAAATGCAGCAGATTGGGGATTGATTTGCAAAGCTTGGGTGTAATCTGCGATCGCACTTTCATAAGCTTCTAAAGCATAATGGGTAGAACCTCGGTTGTAATATGCTTCAATTAAATCAGGATTAATTTTTAATGCTTGATTATAATCTGCGAGCGCTCCTTGTTCATCCCCCAAAAGACGACGAGCATTTCCCCGATTGCAGTACGCTTGGGAAAAATCAGGAACAAGCTTTATCGCTTGAGTGTTATCATCAATTGCTCCTTGTAAATCTTGCAGGGCTTCACGAGCAATACTCCGACCATAATAAGCTGCGGCTAATTTATCATTAATTTGCAATGCTTGATCGTAATCTTTAATTGCGCCTTTATGATCTCCTACAGAACGACGAGCCGCCGCGCGATCGCAATATCCTTCTGCTAAGTTAGGATTGAGTTGTAATAGGCGATTGCTATCTTCAATTGCACCTTGATAATCTCCCAATCGCCGACGAGCATTAGCCCGAAAGCCATATACTAAAGCTAGAGTCGGGTTTTCTTGTAATGCTTGGTTATAATCTGCGATCGCACCCTGATAGTCTTCAAGAGTACTACGAATCAAACCCCGCTCAGAATAGGCTTGCACATCATCAGGATTCAGCTTTAATGCTTGGTTAAAGTCTTCAATTGCTTCATGATAGTTCTTGAGGTGAGCAAGCACCAGACCTCGATTATAGTACGCTCCGGCAAAGTTAGGATTGATTTTTAGGGCGTGGTTGTAATCTGCGATTGCACTTTGATAATCTGCTAAAGCGTAGTGAGCATTACCTCGGTTATGATAAGCTTCCGCCAAGTTAGGATCTAATTCTAATGCCTGGTTGTGGTCAGCGATCGCTTCCTGATAATTGCCTAAAATATGGTGAATATTGCCGCGATTGCTATAAGCTGCGGCAAAATGGGGATGCCATTGTAAAGCTTGCTGAAAATCTGCGATTGCCCCTTGACGATCGCCGCACTCAAAAAGAGTTACGCCGCGATTATGATAAGCGTTGGCAATATCAATATTAATATTATCAGCTAATTGGGTACTCATTTCGATAGTTTGGATATAATCTGCGATCGCTTTGTCGTAGTTTTCCAAAGCAAAGTAGGCATTCCCGCGGCTGTGGTAAGATTGCGCCAGATTAGGATCGATTTGTAATGCTACGTTATGATCTGCGATCGCTCCTTCATAATCGGCTAAAAAGTAACGAGCATTAGCCCGGTTGTAATAGGCTGTGGCAAAATTGGGATTGATTTCGATGGCGCGATTGAAGTTAGCGATCGCATTGCGATAATCTTTGAGTTGACCACTTAAAATCAGCCCTAGATTATGGTAAGCTTCGGGATAGTCAGGATTTAACTTGATTGCTTGGGTGTAAGCTGCGATCGCTGCTTGATAATCTCCTTGCAAATTTTGGTTTAATCCTTGGTTAAAAAAATTTTCAGCATTCATATAATTTTTTGGCTTTTGACATTCTCAAGCCTAAAGCATCAGGATTCTTAACGATATGTTTTGAAAATCATTCCAACTACTGTTGTGGCTGTTGGTAAGATTTTTTATTTCAATTTTGCGAATGGATTTCATTTATTTGAAAGTTTGCTGTTGTTATAGGAAAGTGCATATTGATTTTTGTTTCAATCCTGCTAAACATTACTTAAGTTTAGGGTGCGCCTTCTGACGTAAGCGTTGCGATCGCGATGGTGGACTAAATAATCATAATTATGTACGTATAATTAGCTATAATTCCCAGAGTCATTGCACTCCACCCGCGAGGTGCTTCTCCCAGGGGGAGACGCTGCGCGTAGCTTGCTTCCCCGGAGGGGTATAAGTCGGGAAACCCGCTGTTAGCACCTGGCTATTTGGGCTTCTTCGGGTTTAATAATTAATCAAGCGGACATGATATTAGGCATTTAATCCACCATTGTTGAGTTGAGTTACTAATGACCGATGCAGTTAAACCTTGACTCGTCCTCGGAGTCAGCTTTACTCCTGATCAACTTTTTCGATGTCATCAGGTGTACCAGTGGCAGAAATTTTTGATGTACCAGATTTACCTGCACCGGAGTTACCACCAGAAGCACCAGCACCCCCTGAGTGTTTAGAATCCGTGTTGCCTTGTTCTTCTTGGAGCTGTTCAAGCCGGTTTTTTTCTTGAGCTTTATCTTTTTGGTCAGCCATATCTTATTTACATTTTTCGCGTAGCGATCGCTTTTAACTTTAACATTTTCCCGATTCTTGCGACATAACTAAACAAATGCTTTTAATTGGAGCTTCTAGACTGCGTTGCCGCAATAGCTTACTCCCTTTAAGACTCGCTTGTTGATTTTTGGATTATGAGATTGCCCAAATCCCTTTGCACACATCGTTGTAGTGCCTCGAAATTTACGTGCAGACCCGATTGTGAACATAATTGGTGGAGCGATGAGCAAAAGCGCAAACAGAATGTATTGATTTGGTCAGTTTTAAAACAACATAGGCACAAAAGTTATCTCATAACATTCAACATTCATTCTTCTGTGATTTGCATGACAAAAGGCTCTCTCTAGCGAGGGCGATAATGCCTAATAGTAAGACAACATCAGCATTTTCCGATCGCCAGATGAAATCCGAGAAATTTGTCAATCTGTAGGTATTACTTTAGAGTCCATTGTGTACATTTACTGCTTTAAAGGTTCAAGGGCTGCCAATACATTGATAGCCCTCGAAGAGGCAGGTATTTCTGCCAGAAATTATTTTGGCTCTTGGAATGAATGGTTTCGTGACTTATCACTACCCATTGATAGCAGAGTAATGTGAAGAAGGTAATTCAGGATTGCTATATCATGGATACTGGGACAGTAGACATAGATAATCTATGGTCTACCTTTTCAGACTTCGTTTGCATAATTTCAAACTTCCAGTCTGAAGAATAATCAGGCAACTCATAACCAACACTCTTAACATGAGCCAACATCAACTCATCTCGTTGATGCCAAACAGCAAATATTTTCTCCCTGCCATCATATAGCGTTTCTAAATCAATTTGATAAACCTCATTTACTCGCTTCAGCTTCAAACCCAACAAATTTAACAGTCGGCTGAGTATTTTTATTGCCGAAACCTGCTCTTTCTCCCCGACTAAATTAATACCAAGCGCTCTTTTAATATGTTTACTATGCTGAAAAGCAATATTTTTTAGCAATATCAAATCTGTATCGTTTTCATGAAATTCACGTTTTTCTTCGAGGAACTGAAGCATTCCTAAAGCTCTCATAGCTTCAACTTTTAGCGTATAAGTTTTTAAATCTGGGAGAAAAACTTTTCCTTCACCCCAAGATAATTGCTGATGCCATTCTTGCTCATCTCTAACGTGAAAATACTCGCTTTCATGAGTTAAATAATAGTGAATTAACAGTTGACTATAATATCCTTGTTCATCCTGTAATTTCAGCCAAGGAGTAATTTCTACACCATATCTTTGTCTAAGAACATATTTATTAATTTGGTTGCGTTCTCCATCCGTTAGGGAATGCTTAACTAACATCTGCTCATATTCCACATAATCGATATCTTTAGCATTGGCAACAGCAGATGCTACTGATAGTTGATTTTGCTGCTTAATATCTTTAATTTTACGTTTAATTTCTTTAGCCTTTTGACGACTTTGTGCCCAATCTTTTTGAACCTTAACAATTTCTAAAATTAACCTTTTGCGCGTAGCTAAATCATCGGCATCGGTTGCCAAAAATGCCAGACGTAAATCTCGAATAATATTATTGTGAACCGCATTACTCCGCACCTGAATTTGATGCCCATCAGCAATTAAACCATCTTGCATCGATTGTCGGTAAAGGCGAATAGAAGCATTTACCCTTGCAGATAACTTCGCCCAAGTTCGCAAATGAATCGGGTCATAAACTAAGGGTAAATCCACATCTATTTTATGTAGGGGACTCAGCAAAGCTAAGTTTTCTTTTTGATTTTCTTGATACCAATCAGATAACAAGCGATAATTTGTACTCCCACTACCAATTAGACCAATACCTCGTTTAGCACACCAGACAACACGCGGTACATCATCCCTGACTCTTGCTAACGCTTGTCTTGCTTCCGAGTCAGGAATTACCCCTTGAAAAATGCCATAAACCCGATCGAAATGTTGGACATCAATACTAATTCCTGTACCAAGGCTAGGGGTAACGAAAACTCCATCATATTCAGATATTTTTTGATTAATCGCTGCAATAAAATCAACCGCTGCGTGACCAGGTGTATTTGTTGTGTGACTACTAACCACCAGCGTTTTAGGAAATTGTCGCCGTAATTTTTGTAGCCGTTCTTTCAGATAACGTTCAATTGTTTCACAGCTATAACGCCCAGCCCGACTATCGGTAGTAACATAACATTTACGTCCAGCAAGTAAATCCAATTCCAGTTGGTGAATTAGCGGTGTTGGATTTGGTGAATCATAAAAAGTCACATCCCAACCTTGTTGAGGCTTCCACTGATTGAGAACTACCCAAGGTGTTAATTTAATTCCTGCCAGTCCTTGTAAATATTCAAGTGAAACATCTGATAAATCAGCATCTTGAGCAATTACTAACCCTCCACTGGTTAAAACTGTTGCAATTAGTTGCTGGAATAGTTTTAATATTTTTACCCGCTTGTGCTTACAAGTATTACTATTTAACAGATGCCATAAAGATTGCTCTACTTCATCTAAAATTACTATTGCTCCTCGCCAATTTTCTGGGTTAAGTTTCCAAATTGAATCAACACACAAGCCGAGGGATTGCTGAGGAAAGAGAGAGCGCAGTATGGGAGGAGCGGGGGTAAGTGTTTTATCAATCCTTTTTTCCCCATCGTCTTTATGTGTTCCCCATTGAATACCAATTTTTTCACACAAGAATCGTCCAAGTAGGATTCTGTGAGTAATTAATAAAACTGGTTGGTTTCGACTTTTTGCTTGTTGAACAACGCCTTGCAATGCCGTAGTTTTCCCCGTTCCTTTCGCTGATTTGACTCCTACTAATCCAGAAGTGGGAAAAGGTATTTCACCTATATAAGGACGGTTGAAGGTAAGTGCCGCAGGAATACTTAACTCAGTGTGGGGTTTGGTTTGAGCAAGATAAATTTCTAAATCAACACTTTGGCGATAAACTTTATCAAAACTACTTGCACCCTTAGCAACAATAAATTCATCAACCCCTTTTTCTATACCCGGAAGTTCGATGACTTTCACAGGACAATTTTTTTGCTGAAATAAACAGCCAAGTTGAGAAATAGCATTATTTACAGCAGTAATTGTCTTGGGTTGAGTTTCAAAATCAAAGCAAATGTAAAAGCTGCGCTTTGTAATCGCAAACGCGGCTAAATCAGGAATTAGCTGACGACTGGTAACTTTACCAAATTCATCTTTCACAACCCGATAACCACTGGTAATTCCGGGAATGGCAATGGCTACATATCCTTGCGTCAACAACGTGGCTGCTTTCTTTACACCCTCGCAGATGATGAGGGGAATGTTCTGTTGCATCACCCATTGCCAAAAGCCTCCAGCCTCGCCATCAGGAGTAATGGTGATATTTTCAGGCATGACCAGATTGTAACGCCCAGCGACTTGCTGCCACACTTGCAACGTTACCCGCAAACAAAACACTCGCGTTGGCGTGCTGGGAGGATGCTCGTACTTGATGGACTTGCCATTGTGATTTTGTCGGGGTTGGTTTGGCTTAAAGCATCCCCATTCCATCATTTGCCAATTATTCAGATGGTCTAGTCCCGAACACCACCAACCACCTTCTGTGATGTGAGCATAACGCTGCAACCAACTACTTCTCACCATTCCGGTATTGGTGCGGGGGAGTAGTTCAGAAATCAACAGGTACTCATAAGCTGTTACACCTTGGAGTGACCTAAAATTGAGATGCACTAAGTGTAAGTCTATACCACTACTCTTGACTAATTCTTCAAGGTGTTGGGGGTGTAAATAGTGCAGATGCATAGGGAAAGGCGCGAAGGGAAGACAATGAGATTAAAACAGTAACATGCATCTGCTTTTTTTTAATACGCGAGATTGCGAGGCTTTGATGATGCTTTTTTTACTTCATTGCCGGAGACACATCGGTTAGAACTGTAGTGGGTTATTCTGCCTATTAGATCCCCGAAGTAATAATTTTGTATTGTGATATTTGTTCGCTTTTAATTTTTATTTATCAGTAAATTTCTGCGTTAAGGAATGCGATCGCGGTATAACATCGCTATAAGGTAATATCTTCATATACTCCAGCAAAGCCTTTACACTGAGCATCCACTCTGTACCACGCCTGTAACCTCTCTGAATGAATAAAGACAAAAACGCTCACTGCTCCAAAGGTTTGAGATAGCCTTGAGTATTAATTTTTCTTTGCGATCGCAGCTAATACAGATAACTTGACGTAAAACTTTTACCTCAGTAGCACGGTAACTTCTCAAGCTGATTGGAGGTAAAATAAACAACAACTTTTAAAATAAGTTCAATCTGCTTTATAAACCC
This sequence comes from Nostoc sp. JL23, assembly GCF_017115065.1. NCBI lineage: Bacteria > Bacillati > Cyanobacteriota > Cyanophyceae > Nostocales > Nostocaceae > Nostoc > Nostoc sp. JL23. Next base: position 15,311 of record NZ_JABXKN010000108.1, on the reverse strand, counting down.
TTTGCTTTTAGTTGCGAATGTAGGAAATATGGCTTTGTACTTTTTCATTTTTCCGTGTGTTTGTTTCATCACTGGCTATTTTTTATTTAAAAATAGAAATAATGAAATCTCACATTTAGTGACTGTATTTGCAGCTATCAGCCTGATTTTGGGTTTAATGTTAGCTCCTTGGCAGATTTTACTTCTACTATTAATTCTTATTCTTGTCAGTACAATCTCCGAATATTATACAAGCAAAGTAGGCAGCAGAGAAACACAATATACACAACAGCCAATTCCCAAATCGGAACCAGATTATCACTTAATCTACCGTGGGGCTTGCTATCGTCATGACCTCAACGCCAAATTAGATGGGGAAACCACACCATCAGTAACCCATAAGTTGAGCTTTCGGGGATGTACTTATTTTGTTGGTGCCGATCCTAATACCCAATCGACTGGAATCATTACACCACAAGCAACTCATAAGTTGGGCTTTCGGGGAAGCACCTATTCTATAAATAGAACTACACACAGATAAATTAAAGAGCAAGGCAGTTAGAAACTTGGTGCAAGTCTCTGAAAGTTTACATTTTATTGGCTCATACCTTCCAAATCCAAGAGGCGATGTCTACAATGGACTATGAGGTACTAGTGCTATTTATGCCAAATTCTGCTGTAGCACCTGCAATTTAATGTAATTATAGACTTGATGCCCAGCAATATGCGATACCAGTGTAGAGCCTAGCAGCGATCGCTATAAATCATAACCATTTTAAGAAATACCTAATATATCTACTTTAAGAAATGGTATTAATATATGGCTTTGTCAAGATTCCTAAACGCACAAATAATGTTAAAAAATAAGAACATATTCTGGAAACTACTGTTGACAAAGCTTATTTTATATGGGTGGAGTGGAACTTCCTTGGTAAAAGAGATATCTAGTTAGTTTGATTCTTAACTATTCACTCCTTGGGGAGGCGGTTAGTCTCCAGAAATAGACAACATATTTTTAACCTGTAAAATTATGTGGAAATCAAAGTTAATATTTAGACTTATACTGTCGGCTGCGGCGATCGCTACTAGCGTACAGCTAAGTTCAGCGAATGACTATGCTATTGCTCAAAGTGCATCTTCAAATCCAACTGTTGAATCTGGGCAACAAAATCAAGCTTTAGAAGATGGCAAGGTTGCTATGGCAGGAGTTGGCATAGGAGCGATTGCAGGCTTACTCATTTCTGGTTTATGGTATCAGAAACGTCGTTACCACAAAATCCAGTCACGTGCCAAAATAAACCGCTTTCGTGAAGAGTTTCTCTGCGGCTCTTTAGCAGATTATTACTTATCTAATTCTAAAGCAAATTCTTCACCTACAAATTCTCGGAAAACTTTACCAGCACCCACTAAAGAAGAATCCCCTACTTGTGAGGAAACTGTCGTAACGCCAACTAAAGAAGAAATATCCGATCCCTCTACTTCTGAAACAAATAATCTAGCAGCAGAACCTACGCCAGCCGTACTATCTGATTCCTTATCTGACTCCTACCACAAGTTAATCGAGGAAATTGTTAATACCGCCCTCAACGATAAAATCAGTTCTCAAGAGTATATATATCGCCAATTAGTAGAAAATGTGAGCAGTGGTGATAGTGAAATCTTTGAACGCTGTTTGAGCGATCGCTTGCATTCCACCCAATCTGAACTACATAAAGTAATAAATTCTCCGAGTTTATTCCAAAACGAGACTCCTGAGTTAAAGAAAGCTCGTTTAAATAGCACCTTGAAGGCATTACAAAGTATTCAAGGGGAATGGGAACAAATCCAAAAACAAAAACTAAATTAAGCTCCAGTTACCGCAGTTGTGCTACAAATTCTCACGGACTGAAAAGCTTCTTGCTTTTCAGTCTTATTACAAAACCGAACTAACATTATTAAATTTATTGGTATGATCGGTTATGATTACTCGCTATAATTGCGAGAAAAATACAAGCGATCGCACTAAGTTTTTACAATAGATAGACATCAAATTTAGGTAGTTATTAACCAAATTCTGGATGAAATACAGCATCTCAAAGTTTATTTTTTGGGGTTAGGTTTCATGCTTCTTCGCCAATACCCAACTTTCTCAACACTTACCCACCATAGCGCATAGCATCCATAATCAGCCATGAGTTTGATTTTTTCTGCCATATATTCACCTTGATGTTATAGAGTATAAAACCTCTTATGCTTTCTACCTGTGTCGATCAAAATTAAGCCCTCCTCACTTTAGTAAGGGGGCTTAAGTATACTAGGGTTTAAATTTTTGTAGCTTATTTCGCTTTTTTGTTTAGGTTAATTTAGTTTGTTTAGGTTAATTTAGTTTGTTTAGGTTAATTTAGTTTGTTTAGGTTAATTTAGTTTGTTTAGGTTAATTTAGTTTGTTTAGGTTAATTTAGTTTGTTTAGGTTAATTTAGTTTGTTTAGATTAATTTAGTTTGTTTAGATTAATTTAGTTTGTTTAGGTTAATTTAGTTTGTTTAGGTTAATTTAGTGCGAGCTTTTGTTTTTATCCCTAGTACACTTTTTTGAGAATGTTTCACTTCTTTTTCAGATTTCCTTTTTTCTCTTTTTCCTGCCACTCAATAACTATATTTCCTGGGCAGGGTAGTAAAGGAATGCTAGGAGTCCCTGGATTGTAGTAGTTCATTAAAGTACACACAAACACAGGTATAAAACAGGCCGGTACACTTATTTTCATTGTAATCTCCTATTCAGTAGCTTGGATAGAACAGTACCTAGTTTGACTAGACTCTGTTTGCAGTTCTGACTTCTGAAGGAGATACAATGCGTCCAAACGCACGTCTTTAATGTAACACTAGCGTACACAAGTGTCAACAGCACAAAGAGCAAGTAGTGAAAAGTAGTGAAAGTAGACCTTACCCCTCATACCCCTCACTACCTACTCTTCTTAGTGTAGCTCTGAACTAAGCCCCGACAGCTTCCTTCGCAGCGTACAACACCTCAGCGTTGATTTCTTTGAAACCGCGATCGCGGGCAAATTTCTCAGTATTACGCTTCACTTTGCCGCGCACAAATCCCGGAATCTTATTCAATTCTGCTTGACCATCTTTTGTCCAATTCAAATCAGAATCAGCAGAAATTCCTCTAGTAATAACTTCTTTGGTATCATGACCACCGAAGATTTCTAATAGGTGATCTTCCATTCCCAAAGTGAAGGAATTGTAGATCAAATCTGTAATCTGATTCGTGCCTTCGTAACCCATAAATGGTTTGTAACCAATGGGGAAGTTTTGGACGTGGATTGGTGCAGCAATTACGCCACAAGGAATATCTAAGCGCTTACCAACATGGCGTTCCATTTGCGTACCGAAAATGGCAGAGGGTTCGACACGAGCGATCGCATCCCCAATTGCACCATGATCTTCGGAAATTAGCACTTCATCGCAATACTCGCTCACCTGTTCGCGGAACCAATCAGCATCATATTTACAGTAAGTACCAGCCCAAACAACATGAATCCCCATTTCTCGCGCCAGAATCTTGGTAATGGCGGCGGCGTGGGTGTTGTCACCAAAAACCACAGCTTTTTTACCAGTCAAGTTTTGACAGTCAATCGAACGGGAGAACCAAGCAGCCTGAGAGACATGGAGGGTTTGCTCATTGATGAAGTTTTCATAGTCAACTTCTGCACCTTGAGCGTTAATTACCTGCTGAATCTTGCGAATACAACGGGCAGTTTCCACTACACCCATTGGAGTAATGTCTATATAAGGTGTGCCAAATTGTTCTTCCAGGTAACGAGCTGTAGTCAAACCGAGTTCGCGGTAAGGCACCAGGTTAAACCAAGCTTGGGACATCTTTTTCAAGTCATTTACCGAAGCACCTTCAGGAATTAAGGTATTTACCTCAATTCCCAAGTCGGACATCAGCCGTTTTAGTTCGGTGCAATCGTGATTGTTGTGGAAACCGAGGGTGGTAGTACCGATAATGTTCACCGAGGGCTTTGCTGTTTTGCCCTCAGCCAATTCGCCCCGCTTCCGAGCTTTTTCAATGTAGTATTGGACAATTTGATCCAAAGTGCGATCGGCGGCTTGCAGTTCGTTGTAGCGGTAGTGGTTAACATCCGCTAGCATGACATCTCCTTTCGCTTCCAACTGCGCCCGTTCGACAAAGTTGTGCAAATCCTCTTGCAAAATGCTGGAGGTACAGGTGGGAGTTAACACAATCAAATCTGGGTGTTCCTCGGCATCCTTGCGGACGATGTTATCTACCACCTTCTCTTGGGAGCCGCGTGCCAAAACGTTGCGATCGACGACACTGGTTGTCACCGGGGTAAAATCCCTCTCCCGCGATAGCATAGAGCGCATGACGTTAAAGTAGTCATCGCCAATGGGGGCGTGCATAATCGCATGAACATTTTTAAAAGAACTAGCGATTCGCAGAGTGCCGATGTGGGCTGGTCCAGCATACATCCAGTAAGCCAATTTCATGTTTGTGTCTCCCTTTTAAACTCAAATAACTAAGTAAGTGGGCGTAAAAAATATAAGATAGAGCTTACCACCAACCCCTTCGGTGCGTAGTTTACCGCCGTAGGCATCGCCCAACGTGCCCTTAGCAGCGAAGGGGAGAGGTTTGGAGAGAGGTATTATCTTTGAATTCAACCCATTTACTTAATAAGTACTTGATTATTAAATCGTTTCTGATTTTCTCAAACCTGTTGGCTGAAAAAAAATAAGGTTTGTTGCGGGTTTTAGGGGAGGAGATATGCCTGAAACCTATTTACTACTTGGGATACAGCTATCAATTTAAACAACAGTTCTGTTCGTTTTGTAAAAAAATCTTAATGTTCCAGTAAATTAGACCTAACCCCCAGCCCCTTCCCTGCAAGAGTAAGATTCAAAGCCTCTCTCCTTTTAGGAGAGAGGTTTGGAGAGAGGTCAGAAGTCCTCATTCCCTAGTCTGCGGCGTTTTTACCTAATTCGTTAGGATGTACACAAGCTCATTTTCAGTACAAAAATTATGGTGAAAACACCCTCCCAGCTTTGGACAATTCCTCCTTTGGAAAATGGCGACAAACTCACCCGCTACGAATTTGAGCGTCGCTACAATGCCACCCCTAACCTGAAAAAAGCTGAATTAATCGAAGGGATTGTCTATATTATGCCAGCTGCTCTGCGTTTCCGAAGTCACGGTCAACCGCATGGTTGGATTTTGACATGCCTTGGTACTTACGAAGCTGCAACTCCTGGTGTAGCGTTGGGAATTGAACCTACCGTCCGCTTAGACTTAGATAACGAACCCCAACCCGATGTTGTTTTGTTGATTGTACCGGAAGCAGGAGGTCAAACGCGGCTGAGTGAAGATGATTATATTGAAGGTGCGCCAGAGTTAGTTGTGGAAATTGCTGCTAGTAGTGCAGCTATCGATCTTCATGGCAAAAAACAAGCTTATCGTCGCAACGGTGTTAAAGAATATATAGTTTGGCAAGTTTTAGACCAAAAATTGACTTGGTTTTCTCTTGAACAGGGTGAATATCTGGAATTAATACCTGACAATGAAGGCATTTTGCAAAGTCGGGTATTTCCAGGGTTGTGGTTAGCGGCGACGGAGTTATTAGCAGGTAATATGCAGGGTGTGTTGAAGGTTTTACAAGCAGGTTTGCAGTCTGCTGAACATGGAGATTTTATCAAGAAATTGGGTAGCGATTCTTGAAAAATTTCTAAATGCGAAAGTCCCTTAAGTAATTATGTTTGCACGCCAAATTCTTCTGGATCTATTCCCCAATTTACCCAGCGAATCGCTTCACGCGCTGAGTTCATATTCGGTGCAACTCGCAAGGCGTGAATAAATCTTGTGCTAGGGCAAGTCATTTTTAGTAAATGAATTGATTCTTCATCAACATCAGCATCAATTTTTAATAGAGTGTATTCATGCCAAGTATCTAATTCAACAGCTTGCAATTCTTGGCAAATTCGGGCGTAACCGATACCCTGAATTAAGACTCGGCGTAGTTCGGCGTTCTCTTCTGTTAAAAGCCATTGAGATTGCCATTGCTCAGGATGAATTTTACCGTATTTTTCAGGCAAGGTTACACCGTGGTAGGAGTAGAGGCTATATCCATCAATAAATTCAATGGCGGGTTCGCCTTCAGCGTGGAGGCGATTTTGATTGTCAAAAGATAATTTTGTGGGGCGATCGCATACTATACAAGTATTTTTACCTGCGAAAATCCAGCCGCACTCTTTGACTACTGACTCAAAGGAATTCCATCTTACTTGATCGTACACACAATTCAAAACCGAAATACAAAAATCCTTGAGACTTGCACAGCAAGCTAATATTTCATAGTGAATGCAGTCCTCCTTGGCATTTTCCACTTCAACTTGTAATTGACTTTCCAATTGTCTGTCTAATTCGCTCCATAATTCCCAGCAATGGTTACAATTATTCAAACTATTCTCTAGTTTTGTTTTTAATTCAAACCTCAGTAGAGAATCAAGTTCGCGATCAATTTGTTTATATAATTCATCCTCTAGGTCGTTACATACGTTTGCAGGCGGTAGTTCATAAATACATAATTCCCCCCACAGATCCGAACCATCCCAACTACTGCCAACCCAACTCCTATCAAGTTCTTGTGATAATTTGCTTAAAGTAGTTATCAAAGCAGCATTCGGGCTATCATAAAAAACTATCTCAGGTTCTTCCATACCAATCAAAACATAAGTAGCTTTGACCGCTTTCGCAGCTTTTTCACAATCAATTCGCTCAGTTGAAAGCGCGATCGCTCTCCACTTCTCCCGATAAACTGGAATCAAAGCCTCTTGCTCAGGCGTTAACTTTTCAATCAGCGACATATCGCCAACCTTCAGGCTCGTATTCCCGTTGAATTTTCACCATCCAGTCACCTTGGGGAATAGAAATAGCTTTATGCTCCTCATGAGCTAGCAATGCCGACTCTGAAAACACACGTAAATAAAGTGTGCTATCTTTCTCGTATAATTCGGCGTTTCCCTCAGTAATGCGATGCTTATGCCCCGTAACTTCGCCTTCTGCCAAAGTTAAGTGAGGTATTTTTTGTCCTTCAACCTGCTGCACAGGTAGTAAGATAACATCACCCTGACGAATTGGTTTCATGGTTTTGCTTTCCTGACATGGGTACAAATCCCACTTCGCTTTTGCTCTCAAGTTTGATTTAATTTTGGCACAAGCTCTATTCAAGTGGGGCATTGGGAATTGGGCATAGGGCATAGGGGATTGGGCATTGTGAAGAGGACAAGGAGAAAGACTTGTTAGTCACCTTGTCCCCTTGTCTCCCTGTTCCTTGCTTTCTCATCTTCCATGCCCAATGCCCCATGCCCCATACCCAATGCCCCATACCCAATGCCCAATGCCCCATACCCAATTGAGATATTTTGAAAACTGTAGTCGCCAATTATGCGTTAGATAAGTTAAAGATTGAAATAGCTGGAAATTCAGAGCCAGCGTACCCTCATTTATCCTCTGGGACAGACTGGGCATTAAGTTCAGCGGATTTTCTCCCAAGCAGGCAGTTTATGTGAGGATTAAATCACCGCCCTAAGCGTGACCTTTTATCTTGACAATTTGCAAAAGTTACCTCAATTTGACTGTTTAGCTTAGTAGCTCTTCTTTTTATTGAAATTTCCATGTCAACTCTCGTCATCGTCGAATCTCCAACCAAAGCTCGTACCATTCGCAACTACCTGCCAGCAGGCTATCGGGTGGAGGCGTCTATGGGTCATGTGCGTGACCTTCCTCAGTCGGCTAGTGAAATTCCCGCTGCCGTCAAAGGGGAATCATGGGCGCAGCTAGGGGTAAATGTGGACGCCGACTTTGAACCGGTATATGTTGTCCCGAAAGACAAAAAGAAAATTGTTACCCAGCTCAAAGATGCCCTCAAGGATGTAGATGAACTGATTCTGGCAACGGACGAAGACCGGGAAGGTGAAAGCATTAGTTGGCATTTATACCAATTGCTGAAGCCGAAAGTTCCGACTAAGCGGATGGTGTTTCACGAAATTACCCAAGAGGCGATCAAAAAAGCTCTGAAAAATTGCCGCAATATTGATGAGCAGTTGGTTCGCGCTCAAGAAACCCGGCGGATTTTAGATCGGCTTGTCGGCTATACCCTGTCTCCCCTGCTATGGAAAAAAATCGCCTGGGGATTATCTGCTGGGCGAGTGCAATCTGTAGCCGTGCGACTTTTAGTCACTAGGGAACGCCAACGCCGCGCTTTCCATGAGGGTACGTACTGGGATTTGAAAGCTAGTTTGTCAAAGGAAAAAACCCCCTTTGCTGCCCAGTTGGTAACATTAGGAGGAACCAAAATCGCTAACGGGAGCGATTTTGACGCAACGACCGGACAAATTACCGCAGGTCGCAATGTCTTGTTGCTCAACGAAGAACAAGCGGTAGCACTCAAGGAACGCCTAACTGGGAAAACCTGGAATGTTAACGACATTGAGGAACGCCCAGTGACGCGCAAACCGTCGCCACCGTTCACCACCTCGACGTTGCAGCAAGAATCTAACCGGAAACTGCGCCTCTCAGCTCGTGACACAATGCGGGTTGCCCAGAATTTGTACGAGCAAGGGTATATTACCTATATGCGGACAGATTCGGTACATTTGTCAGATCAAGCGATCGCAGCTGCTCGTAGTTGTGTAGAAAAGCTTTACGGTCAACAATACCTCAGTCCTCAACCCCGGCAATACACTACCAAATCCAAAGGCGCACAAGAAGCCCACGAAGCAATTCGTCCAGCGGGTAGCACCTTCCGCACTCCCCAAGAAACTGCTTTGGGCGGTCGGGAACTTGCCGTTTACGATTTGATTTGGAAGCGGACTGTTGCTTGTCAAATGGCTGATTCCCGGCAAACTCAAATTACTGTGCAATTGCAAGTCGAGGATGCTGGATTCCGTTCTTCTGGCAAACGGATTGAATTTCCTGGATACTTACGTGCCTACGTCGAAGGCTCAGACGACCCGGAAGCAGCACTGGAAGACCAGGAAGTAATTTTGCCGAATCTGAAAGTGGGAGATCGTCCAAATTGTACAGAGCTAGAAGCCGTTGGGCACGAAACTCAACCGCCAGCTAGATACACCGAAGCTTCTTTGGTGAAAACCTTAGAAAGCGAAGGTATCGGTCGTCCCAGTACCTACGCCAGCATTATTGGCACAATCATCGATAAGGGTTATGCCCATTTGGTGACTAATGCTCTCATTCCCACCTTCACCGCTTTTGCCGTCACCGACTTGCTGGAAAAACATTTCCCAGACATTGTTGATCCTAGTTTCACCTCGAAAATGGAGCAAACCCTCGATGACATTGCCACAGGTGAAGCGAAATGGCTGCCCTATTTGCAACAATTTTATCTGGGAGAAAAAGGGCTAGAAACCCTGGTAAAAGAACGGGAAAGTCAGATTGATGCCACCAAAGCGAGGACTGTAGAACTTGAAAATTTAGATGCCAAAGTCCGCATTGGGAAATATGGCCCTTATATTGAAGTCGAAAATGGTGAAGGAGTTATCACCGCTTCAATTCCCAAAGACCTGACACCAGCTGACCTCGACCCCAAACAGGTAGAAGTATTGCTGCGGCAAAAAATCACAGGACCTGACCAGGTAGGTCGCCATCCCGAAACTGGCGAACCAATTTATGTAAAAATTGGTGCTTACGGGCCTTATGTCCAATTGGGTGACAAAACCGACGAAAACCCCAAACCGAAACAAGCCTCCCTACTCAAAGGTGTCACCCCAGAAACCGTTACCCTGGAGATGGCTGTTGGTCTGTTGGCACTACCCCGGACATTAGGAGTTCATCCAGTTACTGGCGGCAAAATTCAAGCAAGTTTAGGACGCTTTGGCCCTTATGTGGTTCATGACCAGGGTAAGGAGGGGAAAGACTACCGCTCCCTAAAAGCTGCTGATAATGTATTGGCAATTAGCCTAGAACGTGCATTGGAACTGTTATCCGAACCAAAAAAAGGGCGCAGTTCTACCAACAGCAAGTCCAAAGCAGCCTTACGCGAATTGGGTACGCATCCAGAGGACGGAGAAACAATTAACATCTACGATGGCCCCTATGGCCCTTACATCAAGCATGGCAAAACTAATGTAAGTATCCCAGAAGGTCAAACGGTAGAAGATGTAACTCTGGCGACAGCGCTGAACTTGTTGGCAGCTAAGGCATCGACTGGGAAATCGACTCGCAAAACGAGTAAATCAACGGCTTCCAAATCTAAGTCAACAGCTAAATCCTCAACGACCGCGGCAAAGAAAAAGGGCACAGAAGGCTAGTGGCAAGTCAAACAATTTTGGATTTTAGATTTACGCTAGCGGTAGCGTTAGCGACTGTGCGTAGCGTCTTTGAGATTTATTTCGCCGATAACGGGCAAGGCATGAATCCCAAAATTCTCTAAATCTAAAATCTAAAATTCGTACTCAATAGTCTATCTAAAGTCCGATTTTTAACTCTTGACCCTTGATATCCATCCTTGATAGGATACAGTTCTGTAGATTCAAATGTGATACTCTAAAAAGTAAGGGAAAACACAACGCTAAATTTTAGAAGTGGCTTATATCCCAAATACGGGATTGTGTATCAGCCGGAGTGGAAGCAGAAGTGCGAAAGTATGTTATTTTCTGCGTACCTGTTAATCAAAAATTGAGGTAGTATCTCAGGAGCGGTCAGTTCATGGACTATATAGAAAAGGTGCTGGAAAAGCTTAAGGAATTAGCTCGTAGGCTAATTGAAAGCCTATTAGGGCCAGAGGCTGAACCGGAACCGGAACTGATTCCGATTCCTGTGAACGATCGCTCGCGCCGTCGCCACTAACCCCAAAGTGGCAAATTCGACGTTGCAACCCTTAAGTATTCTGGCACTGCATGGGCCAAACTTAAATTTACTAGGACAGCGAGAACCAGGAATTTATGGTTTGTTGACACTAGCTGAAATTAACCGCCTGTTAGAAGCAGAAGCATTCAAATTACAGGCGAAAGTTTTTCCTTTGCAGTCAAATCATGAAGGGATTTTGGTAGATAGTATTCATGGCGCGTTAGGGCAACATCAGGGAATTCTGATTAATGCAGGAGCGTACACCCACACAAGTGTGGCCTTGCGAGATGCGATCGCTGCTGTTAATTTGCCCACAGTGGAAGTACATCTGAGTAACATTTACCGCCGAGAAGAATTTCGCCATTATTCCTATATCGCCCCAGTTGCGATCGGGCAAATAAGTGGTTTTGGTGTTCAAAGTTACTTATTGGGCTTACAAGCTTTGATAGATCATTTAAGAGTTAGGAGTTAGAAGTTAGGAATTGGTAGTTGGTAGTAAAGTTAGGAATTAGTAATATTTCATTAACTCCTCACTTTTAACTACATAATTTATGCGTTACTCTCCTATAAGTCGGTTTAAAGGAACTTTACTCGGAGCATTGCTGGGGGGAAGTTTAGCTTCTGGTGGTAAAGTACAGTTTGAGAGTTACCTAGATTTAGGCAGAATGGCGGTTCTGGGTATCCAGAGTTTAATTGCCTTGGGTAGATTAGATTTAGATGATTGGATAGAGCGTCAGCAAGAAGAATCTGCTCATTCAACCGCAACTGATGACATATCGATAAAAATAATTATTGCCACATTACCAATAGCACTTTTTTTTCACGAAAATCCAATTAAGCTCCGACAAAACTTGCTGCGTGTGCTGAAAATCTGGGAGGATGATCCAGTAGTCAGGGATGGAACACTAGCAGTAGGGTATGCGATCGCTCTTGCCCTAAATGAAAAACTTGACCCTCTAACTCTTATCCCCCAAACAATTTCTTTTATCGGAGAAACACCGACATCAATACCAAAAAAATTATTAAGAATCCAGAATTTATTAGAGCAAGGGGCTGGATTATCAACGGCACAAGCTGAGTTTGCTAAGGAAGAAAAGCTCAGTAACATTATTGCTATGGCATTCTACTGCTTTTTAAGTACCTTAGAAGACTTTCGCCTGACAGTTTTGCAGGCTACTCACAATGACAATTCTCAAGTGCAAGATGCTACGTTTCTAGGCTCACAGGCTACAGGTGCAATTACTGGTGCTTTGTCAGGAGCATATAACGGGACAGGCGGAATTCCCGTAAATTGGCAAGTTCTGCTCTTGCAGAGCAATTCTCCAGTATGGGGACTAACTAGCTTTTCCCAAATGTTAGAATTGACCGATGCATTTGTGGGAGTATGGTCAGGAGTGTATAATCTTACCTTAAACCCAAAAGAGTTAACAGAAGAGGAATGTGAGTTAGCTCCGCTTTCAGTTTACGCAGCTCCTCGCGTTATTCGGTCGCGTTAATCTCAAATTAACCAGATAAGGGGTTAAAGGTAGGCAAACTTCCGCCAAAGTGTATTAGTCTCATATACTAGAATTTTTGCAGTAAACCCTTGGACTGATTCTGTAGCTAGCTATTGTGGCAAATCAACCGACTTGCAGCCGCCGCAGATCAAACTTTCCTGATGATTGTCTTTTTTGAACTATCAAAGTTGGCAATTGCAGGCAGAGATAATGAAAATGCATAAATTTTTGCAGTTCTTGAACCAGCAATTGACTCACTGGCGGCGACAGTACAAAACACTACGCCGTAAGGGAAAGTTAATGAGAAGTCCCAAAGGTAAAACCCATAGAAGGGAACTTCTAAGGACTATGCTCAAGAATGTATTCCTGTTTTTATCAAAAACCAATGAGAAAAGCGAACGCCGAAAACAAGAAAGAGCGCTAAGGTCAAAGGCAAAATCGGTCAAAATTAAGAGTAGTATTTATGCAGTTGCTTTAGATTGGGCATATAAACAGCGTTACTCGGTGATTTTGGCGATCGCTGTAATGTCCCTTACTGGTATTATTGGGCATAAATTATACAATCAGACTCAAATCCAAGTAGGACATCCCGCGCCCCAAACGATTACAGCACCTTACACAGCTAGCATTGAAGATCAGAAAAAAACTGAAGCCGAGCGCAAAGCCGTCAGTAAAAGCTCCTTACAGGTGTTAATGCTTGATGCGCGAATCAACGAAACAATCAACGAAAATTTGCAACAACTTCTAGATGATGGCAACGAAATTCGTGCTGTTGCTGGAGCTTTTCCTTTTTTTGATCCTGTAGTTTTATCCATCTCTACCCAACGTTACCTCCGCTCTTGTTCTGAGTTGGAATGGCAAGCATTGCTATCGGCTGTAGAAAATACTAAAAATCAGCAACAGAAGGGAATTGGACAAACCACCGCTTCATCCCGTCCATCATCCATCGCTGCACCCAATCAAAAACGCCAGCCGCACATCACATCCAAATCTGATACTCAGAATCTAGAGAAGACAGAGCCAGTAGATTTTTCTCAAAACACTGATTTTACTCAAGCTGTAGCAGAACTAGAATCTTACCGCCTCACAACTTCTGAGAAAAGCTTGTCCTTAGTGATTGCCGAAATTTCCCAAACACGTCAAAGATATATCCAAGCCACTGCCAAACTTTTAAAGTTAGAGACTGTTAGCCCCGAAGCAGTATATGAAGAATCTCTACTTTTGGATTTATCAGATGTGGAATGGGAAAAAACCCAAATGGGAATCCATGAAAGTATAGAGCGGATTCTCACCCAAGGCATCCCACAAGGACTGCCAAAAAATATCTTGCAAGATGCGGTGAGTTTACAATTACAGACCTTTGTACCAGAATCCGCTGAAACTTTGGCAAAAAATCTGTTGTTAGCTGTACTCAAGCCGAATCTGCAAAAAGATGAAGAACAAACCAGACAAAATGCTCAAAAGGCGGCGGCTGGTGTATCACCCGTGATGGTGAAGGTACGGCAGGGTGAGGTAATTGTCAAAAAAGGAGCGCAGATTACTGCATGGAACTTTGAGGTGCTGGAGCATTATCGCCTGATTCGCCGGGAGGTTAAGTGGCAGGAATTGGTGAAGTTAGGAGGCGTGATTGCGATCGCTATTGGCATTTTTGTCTGGGTAGAACGCCATATTGATTACGAATTGCGACAACGCGATCGCCTGTTGGTGTTACTGCTAACTCTAAGTGTGCCAGGAGTAATCGTCATCGGATTGCCCTATACCACTTGGAGCGCCCTTGGTTTATTGTTGGGAAGCTTTTACGGCCCCACTTTGGGGTTGACAGTTGTCGGGCTGCTGTGGCCGATATTAGGCATTAGCTTGGATATGAGCAAGGCTGCGCTTTTAGCTGGTGTGGGGGGAGGAATATTAGGTAGTTACATTGCCCAACGATTGCGATCGCGTGAAGAGTTAGCATTATTAGGCGTTGCGATCGCCTTAACTCAAGGCGGCATTTACCTTCTTGTTAAAATTTTAATTGGTCAAATATTTGGTTCAACCTGGTATATTGTCTTCCAAGAAGCGGGATTATTTGCTTTATCCGGTTTAGGCTGGAGTATTGTAGCTTTAGGCTTAAGTCCTTATCTAGAAAAAGTGTTTGATTTAGTTACCCCAATTCGCCTAGCAGAATTGGCAAACCCTAACCGCCCTTTATTAAAACGACTTGCTACTGAAACTCCTGGAACCTTTCAACATACCTTACTTGTGGCTACTCTTGCTGAAGCTGCTGCTAAAGAATTAGGATGCAATGTTGAACTAGTCAGGGCTGGAACATTATATCACGATATTGGCAAAATGCACGACCCTCTTGGCTTTATTGAAAATCAAATGGGAGGGCCGAATAAACACGATACTGAGATTAAAGATCCTTGGAAGAGTGCAGAAATTATCAAAAAGCACGTAACGGAAGGGTTGGTAATGGCGCGTAAACACCTTTTACCTACGGCAATTCAAGCTTTTATTCCAGAGCATCAGGGAACGATGCTGATTGCTTATTTCCATCACCAAGCCCAGCAAATGGCTCAGTCAGATCCAAGTTTAACTGTAGACGACGCAGATTTTCGCTACGATGGGCCAATTCCCCAGTCACGGGAAACCGGAATTGTCATGTTAGCAGATTCTTGTGAAGCGGCGCTGCGATCGCTGCAAGCATCGGCTAAATCTGTGGGAGAGAAGCGATCGCTCAAAGATGTCTCCAGCGAACAAGCTTTAGCAATGCTGAATAATATTCTACGTGCCAAATGGCAAGACAATCAACTTGTAGATTCAGGACTAAAACGGGAAGAGATGTCACAAATTGCCCAGATATTTGTGGATGTTTGGCAGCAATTTCATCACAAACGGATTGCTTATCCGAAGTTGAAGGCTAGTAGCACTGGGCGCAGAAATGTTGAATACTGATACAAAACTTTACATAGATAGTTACACTAACTCTAA
>NZ_JABXKN010000092.1:0-311385 GCF_017115065.1 Nostoc sp. JL23 | reverse complement strand
CACTTTGGCATTTCTAGGGTTTTAAAATGTTAAGGAATATTTCGCCAACAGCATCATTAATGGGACAGACCACTAGTGGAAGAAGAATTTTTGTCATTCCATACATAAATAATTAAGATGCAAACCTATACTAATCCAGTCTACAAAGGTTATTTTGCCGACCCTTTTGTTTGGCAATACGAAGGGGTATATTATGCAATCGGCACTGGCGCAGCAGAAGCAGAAGGAACGGTAGATGAAATAGCGGATGCACCAAATATTAACTCCAATAACAAATCACGTGTCTTTCCTCTGTTACGCTCCTTCGACTTTGTGAATTGGGATTATGTTGGTAACGCACTACAACGGCCAGACCCCGCCCTTGGGGATAATTTTTGGGCCCCCGAAGTTGCTTACTGCGATCGCCAGTTTTATCTCTACTATTCTGTCGGGCATGAAGACAAAAATCATCAGTTACGTGTGGCTACAAGCGATACTCCGTTAGGCCCTTATCAAGATGTTGGTGAGCCAGTCGTAGATCCAAAGTCCTGTCCTTTTGCGATCGATCCGCACCCATTCCAGGATGATGATGGACAGTGGTATTTGTTTTACGCCCGTGACTTTCTGGATACATCGGATGGAATGCGTGCTGGTACAGCATTAGTTGTAGACAAACTCCAAACCATGACTAAGCTTGCTGGTGAAGAGAAAGTGGTTTTACGTGCGCGATCCGATTGGCAGCGTTTTTTAGCCAACCGTTTGATGTACGGTGAAATTTATGATTGGCATACTTTAGAAGGCCCCTGTATTCGTAAGCATGAAGGGAAATACTATTGCTTTTATAGTGGTGGACGCTGGGAAACTGAGAACTACGGCGTAGATTATGGCGTTGCTGACAACGTGATGGGGCCTTACTCTGATGCAGGTAACGAAACTGGGCCACGGGTGCTAAAGTCTGTTCCTAATTTTGTCATAGGGCCGGGACATAACTCTATCGTTATTGGGCCAGATGGTAAGACTGAGTATGTTGTCTATCATGCTTGGACAAAAAACATGGATATGCGGCAAATCTGCTTAGATATGCTGATCTGGAAACCAGAAGGGCCATCTTGCAATGGCCCTACCTGGACACCGCAGACCATCAGTAACTATTGAAGGTTTTGCGATACATTAACACCGCTAACTTTGGCTGGTATAACAACGCTATATTAGCCAGCTGCGATCGCTGCTAATGCATTAAGCAAAACATTAGCGCCGAACAATGGCATTAACTTTTTTCTCTAGGGAAGTATGTTGATGTTGACGATTCCCTATTGCCTTCCTGCGCGAACAGAAATCAAATCGGATTGCTACAGGGTGATAACTAACGTTGTAGCTAATATGAAATTTGTGATTATCTGTCACAGGTTTAAATGTATTCTCTGTCAGTTGTTTTAAGATTAAGTTTGAGTTTTTATATTTAAAGTCATAATTTTAATTGAAAGGCAGAAATAAATTTAAAGTTTGTAGTAAGGACTTTAGTCCTGATAATCCTTGCTCTGAGCGATAAATCGCTCACTACAAACTAGGAGTTTATTTTATATTTAATTATGTCTATTTACTTAAAAGGCTTCCAGCACTAGCTACCTATTTATTTGAAAACTCTGAGATAGAAAAACGCGATCGCTCCATCATTAGAAGCGATCGCGTGAGGTTTATGAATTGAATTACAACCAATATTACACACAACCAAAAGGCTTTTAACCTACCCAAGGTTCAGAGAATATATAGAATATATATCTCATCAGAGTGAAATTTATAATACTTGTTTCCAACAAACCAAAAATAAAAGAAATTGCTTTATTTACTATGGTTTATAAAATAATTGTTACAATAATATGTATTCAAGATGACAAAATAATATGTAGTTTGTAAAAAACAATACTTATTGTTACTTGAAAAAGTATCAATTTACATATACTATTAGGGTAAAATATTTAATATGAATAGTAAAGTTAGCTTCTAAATAAGCTAATTTTATTAATTTTAATATTAAAAAGAATTGTTTTAATGATCTTGTGTACGAAACCGAACAGACAAACACAACTATATTTGCATGGGTTTATAAATAAAAAATTATGTTACATAAATTAATATTTTTTTAATCTTATATTTTAGATATTTATAAAAAATAGTGCTTAGGACTTAAGAAAAAAGCAACTTTATATTTATTTGGGTAGATGAAAAAGTTAGATATAAAACAGTACATTGTTATTTAATGCAACCAAGTATTTATTATACCGATTCGATATTGAAAAGCAGTAAAATATGTTGCAAGTTTTTGCATGATAGTAAATTTGGTGCTGCCTTACAAAGAAAAGGTATTAGCGTTTGGCTAGTCAGAATTAATAATTTAAATAATGAGACGAACTATGACAAGTGAAAAATCTCAAGTCAACAACAACGGTGTCAGCAATATTATTTCGCCGAAGCAGCGAAAAACGAAGCGATCGCAGCTAGCCCAAACCCAATCATCGAGTCCGTCACGGTTGAATTTAACTTCGTCTAACAAAAAAGTTCAATCAACAGAAACCTTTAAAGACACACCTGATATAGTTTGTTTATCTCATTTGCGTTGGAATTTCGTTTATCAAAGACCACAACATCTTCTTAGTCGCTGCGCCCAAGGAAAGCGAGTGTTCTTTATTGAGGAGCCAATTTTCTCTGAAGAACCCTTGGCAAGCTTAGATGTAAACGAAGATTCTAATGGAGTAGTTGTGGTTGTGCCACACCTACCACAAGGTTTAAGTGAAGAAGCAATCAACGCAGATTTGCAAGTACTAATTAATAATTTATTTGCAGAGCATAATATCAACAAATACATTTGTTGGTATTATACACCAATGGCGATCGCGTTTACCCGCCACTTGCAACCCCAAGCTGTGGTATACGATTGCATGGATGAATTGTCTGCATTCCAAGGAGCATCACCCACTTTAAAGAATTACGAAGCCGAATTATTCAGCCGTGCAGACCTAGTATTTACAGGCGGACAAAGCCTTTACGAAAGTAAAGTGAACCAGCACCCCAACGTTTATGCCTTTCCTAGCAGTGTAGATGTCGCCCACTTTGGCCAGGCAAGAAATGTTCAAGAACCAGAAGATCAAGCTCATATTCCCCATCCTCGTCTTGGTTTCTTTGGCGTAATTGATGAACGGATGGATATTGAACTGCTTGCTGGAATTGCCGAAGCACGCCCCGACTGGCATTTAGTAATTATTGGGCCAGTTGTCAAAATCGATCCCGCAAATTTGCCACAGCATGAAAATATCCATTATCTCGGTGGCAGAGATTATAAACAACTACCTGCTTATTTAGCAGGCTGGGACTTAGCCATGTTGCCGTTTGCGCGTAACGAGTCAACACGTTTTATTAGTCCTACCAAAACTCCAGAATATCTTGCCGCAGGTAGACCTGTAGTATCTACCTCAATTCGAGATGTGGTTCGTCCTTATGGAGAATCGAAGCTGGTGCGAATTGCAGACACAGTTTCTGAGTTCGTCGCTGCCGCAGAACAAGCAATGCAAGAAGATACCCCAGCCTCAGAATGGTTGAGTCGAGTAGATGTCTTTTTAGAGAAGATTTCTTGGGATCGCACTTGGGCATCCATGATGAAGCTGATTGACTCTGCCATTGCAGCCCGTGATGGTGAAGACAAAGCTAACTCCACAGGTGCAGCTGGTAAACAAGCACCAAATATCATTACCAGAGATTTTGTCTTCGATTACTTGGTTGTCGGCGCTGGTTTTTCTGGTAGCGTCATTGCTGAACGTTTGGCAACTCAAGGTAAAAAAGTGCTGGTTGTAGATAAGCGCAACCACATAGGCGGCAATGCCTACGATCATTACAATGATGATGGCATTCTTGTACACAAATACGGCCCGCACATCTTTCACACCAACTCCCGCGAAGTATTTGAATACCTCTCACGCTTTACTCAGTGGCGGTCTTACGAACATCGTGTCCTTGCCAGTGTAGACGGGCAACTTGTTCCGATTCCAATCAACCTCGACACCATCAACAAGCTGTATGGCATGAATCTCAATTCATTTGAGGTGGAGGAGTTTTATAAATCGCTTGCTGAACCCGTAGAAAACATCCGCACTAGTGAAGATGTGGTGGTCAGCAAAGTTGGTCGAGTACTGTATGAAAAGTTTTTCCGTAATTATACCCGTAAGCAATGGGGACTCGACCCATCGGAACTTGACAAATCAGTAATTGCCAGAATTCCCACACGGACTAATCGTGACGATCGCTATTTTACCGATACTTACCAGGCAATGCCACTGCACGGCTTTACCCGGATGTTCGACAATATGCTCAATCACCCGAACATCAAGGTAATGCTCAACACTGATTATCAAGAAATTCAAAAAGCGATACCTTGCCGCGAGATGGTTTACTCCGGGCCGGTTGACGAATACTTTGATTATCGCTACGGCAAACTACCCTATCGTTCGCTTGATTTCAAGCATGAGACGCACAACACGAGTGTGTTTCAAGCAGCGCCAGTAATTAACTATCCCAATGAACAGCTTTATACTCGTGTAACAGAGTTTAAATACTTAACTGGTCAAGAACACTCTAAAACGAGTATTGTTTACGAGTTTCCCAAAGCTGAGGGAGACCCTTATTATCCTGTACCGCGTTCTGAAAATCAGGAAATTTACAAGAAATACAAGGTGCTGGCAGATGAAACTCCAGGGATCTATTTTGTAGGACGATTAGCGACCTACAAGTACTACAACATGGATCAATGTGTTGCTCAAGCTTTGTCTGTGTACAAACAAATTGCGGTTAAGGCTTAAATAATTCGTAATTCACGCCGAATTACCCCCCTTAATCCCCCCAATGCATTGGGGGGAGACCGGAAATCTAGTTCCCTCCCCTTTATAAGGGGAGGGTTAGGGTGGGGTAAAACCTTGGTTAATCAGCGATTTCAGACTTGTGTATACACCGTAGCTCCCTGTAAAAAAGAGGAATGGAAGCGGGGTTATAAGAAGAAGTTGCACATCGCGTTAATTCGTAATTAGGGCTGCTCTGTATAACGCACTGAAAATCTAAGATGGTGCGTTAGCCTTTGGCATAACACACCCTACAAAACTAAAAAACTCAAAAAGAACGCATCAAATAAAATATCAGCTTGAGTTGTAAATTATGATTTCTGCTTTCAACTCGACACTGAACACTCCTGATTCCAAACTTCCTCTAGAAGTTTGGGCTGGTGTAGAGTGTACGGTTAATCGTGTGGGTGAAGAGTATTTTGATCAGTTAGAACGCAATGGTCATGCAACCCGCTTGGATGACCTAGATTTATTCGCTGAACTTAGCATACACGCTATCCGTTATCCAGTACTTTGGGAGAGGATAGCGCCCAATGGTTTGGAGAATGCTGATTGGTCGTGGGCAGATGAAAGACTAGGGCGTTTGCGCGAACTCGGCATCCGTCCGATTGTAGGATTAGTGCATCATGGCAGTGGGCCGCGTGATACCAGCTTGGTAGATCCAGAATTTCCTGAGAAACTAGCGGTGTTTGCTCGTGCGGTTGCAGAACGCTATCCTTGGGTTACACATTACACACCCGTAAACGAACCACTGACAACAGCACGATTTAGTGGAATGTACGGTAACTGGTATCCTCACGGAAAAGATGATTTAACTTTTGCCCGTGCTTTGTTAGGAGAGTGTAAAGCGATCGCTCTTTCGATGCAAGCAATCCGAGAAGTCAACCCCAATGCTCAACTCGTACAAACTGAGGATTTGGGTAAAACTCATAGTACACCAAAACTGGCTTATCAAGCAGAATTTGAGAACGAGCGTCGTTGGTTGAGTTTGGATTTATTGTGCGGTCGAATCAACCCAACTCATTCAATGTGGGGTTACTTGCGCGATTGTGGCATCGGCGAGTCTGAACTTGAAGAATTTTTGCAATATACCTGTCCGCCTGACATTATCGGCATTAACCATTACCTGACAAGCGAACGCTTTTTAGATGAAAACCTAGAAAACTATCCAGCTTGGACGCATGGTGGTAATGGTCGGGACAAGTATGCAGATGTAGAGGCAGTGCGAGTTTGTGCTGAGGGTTTGGCAGGGCCGGGGACATTGCTCAAAGAGACATGGGAACGCTACAAACTGCCCCTTGCTGTCACTGAAGTTCATTTGAGTTGCACTCGTGAGGAACAACTACGCTGGCTCAATGAGGTGTGGAATGCAGCGCAAGAATTAAGAAATCAAGGTGCAGATGTTCGTGCTGTGACTGCTTGGGCACTTCTCGGCAGCTACGATTGGAATAGTTTAGTGACTCGCTCCGCAGGATACTACGAGTCAGGCGTGTTCGATTTGCGTTCATCACGCCCTAGACAAACAGCGATCGCTAAAATGGTGCGAGATTTAGCCACTGGACATAAACCCAATCATCCATTACTTGATACACCAGGATGGTGGCATCGAGAAGAGCGCCTATTATACCCAGCCGTCAGTTGTCGCATATCTCCCCCATCTCTCCCGTTTTCCTCCCCTGCTTCCAATCGTCCCCTAGCGATCGTCGGAGCCACAGGAACACTAGGCAAGGCTTTTGCTCGGTTGTGTCAAGTGCGAGGAATTTCATATTGCCTGCTAAGACGGCAAGATATGGATATTGCCAATCCTGCTTCCGTCAATAAAGTACTTACCGAGTTGCAACCGTGGGCAGTTGTGAACGCTGCGGGATACGTCCGTGTGGACGATGCCGAACGTGAACCTGATATTTGTTTGAAGGTAAACGCTGAAGGGGCAGCGATTTTAGCTGCTGCTTGCGCTCAACATAATGTGGCGCTGGTAACTTTCTCTTCAGATTTGGTATTCGATGGTGCTGAGTCTAATCCTTATGTCGAAACTGATACCGTTGCGCCCCTCAATGTATATGGATGCAGCAAAGTTTTGGCAGAAAAGCTAGTATTGCAGGCTCATCCGGCATCACTAATGATTCGCACCAGCGCATTTTTCGGTCCGTGGGATGATTACAACTTTGTCACGATCGCCCTACGGCAACTAGCTGCTGGAAATACTTTTGTCGCAGCCGAAGATGCGATCGTTTCCCCTACTTATGTACCCGATCTTGTCCATACCAGCCTTGATTTATTGATTGATGGCGAGAACGGTTTGTGGCATTTGGCTAACAAAAGTGCGATTGCTTGGTCTGACTTGGCACGATTAGCGGCGAAAAAAGCAGGTGTAAGTGTCAGCAATCTAATTGCTCGTCCTACACAAGAACTTGGTTGGATTGCTCCCCGTCCAGCTTACAGTGTTCTCGGTAGCAATCGAGGTGAATTAATGCCACACCTTGACAATGCAATTTCTCGCTACTTGGAAGAAAGAAATTAGTAGTCTGGCTGGACAATCTAATTTTAAGGGGAGCAGGGGGAAGGGAGCATCTCACAAGGGTAGGTTTTTTAGAATCTCAAAAATAGTTGAGAAAATTCTCAATTGTTTAACGTGGTTTGGTCGTTTTAGGATTTAAGCATCGGCTGAAATAGCCAAAAAATCACCAAATACAAAATACCTACCCTTGAAAGGAAGGGAGCAGGGCGACAGAGAGGACAAGGGGAGAATTATTCAAGCTTCTCTCTTGTTTCCCCCCTCTTCCTTGTCTCCTATGCCCAATGCCCCATGCCCCATGCCCAATGCCCCATTCCCAATTTCCCATCGCAAAATTATGTCAACTATTTTAGTAACGGGGGGAGCCGGATATATTGGCTCCCATGCTGTATTAGCTCTGAAAAACGCAGGTTATGAAGTAATCGTTTTAGATAATCTGTCGAACGGACATCGAGAACTTGTAGAAGATGTTTTACAGGTAAAATTGATTGTTGGAGATATGAGCGATCGCTCTCTTCTTGATGACATATTTTCAACTTATAACATAACTGCGGTTATGCATTTTGCTGCTTATATCGCAGTGGGTGAATCTGTTACCGACCCAGCCAAATATTACCAAAATAATGTTGCAGGCACTCTGACACTTTTAAAAGCAATGCTTGCTGCGTCAGTTAAGAAATTTATTTTTTCTTCTACTTGCGCTCTTTATGGTGTGCCACAGTTCGTTCCCCTTACCGAAGAACATCCGCAAGATCCCATTAGTCCCTACGCTACTAGCAAGTGGATGGTAGAAAGAATTCTATCTGATTTTGATACAGCCTATAATTTAAAGTCTGTACGTTTCCGTTATTTTAACGCCGCAGGTGCTGACCCTAATGGGTTGCTGGGTGAAGACCACGAACCTGAAACTCATCTCATACCACTAGTACTACTAACTGCTTTTGGGAAGCGTGAATCTATTTTGATTTTCGGTACTGATTACCCTACCCCAGATGGAACTTGTATCCGGGATTATATTCATGTGACTGACTTAGCACAAGCTCATATTTTGGGTTTATAATATCTGCTCAAAGGTGGAGAAAGTGAAGTATTTAATCTAGGAAATGGTAGTGGCTTTTCAGTCAGAGAAGTGATAAAAACTGCTAAAGAGATAACAGGCAGAGAAATTAAAATAGAAGAACGCGATCGCAGACCAGGCGACCCTCCTATTTTAGTTGGCAGCAGCGACAAAGCAACTAAAGTTTTGGGCTGGCATCCAGAGTATCCTAATCTGAACTAAATTATCGCCCATGCTTGGCAGTGGCATCAACGAAGACATAAATAATTCGTAATTTGTAATTTTAATTAAGAAAATTAGATGAAATCTGGATTTATAGAGAAAGCATCTGTATCCCGATGTTAGAAAATTGGTGTAATTACAAAAAGCTTAACAAAATAAATGGGCATTCTGGAAAAGCTAATGTGCTTATTTCGCTTGGTAGATAAAATTAAACTAAAAGGCGGGGAAATATAAACCTAAAATACATAATTTTCACTTCATTTAAATATATGTATCCAGGAGAAAAGACATGAAATTTCAAATAGAATGTAATACATGCGACATTAGCAAAATATGTTTAATTTGCCAGGAAAATTTTCAGACAGATGAAGCCAGATTAATTGTATGCAATGACCAAAGCGAAGGCTATGGAGATATCTGCCATCAATGTATAGCCAAGGGCGGTAATTGGATTCAATTTCAACTCCAAAAATTCAGCCGAAAACTACTAGCTTGAAAATTATTTTAAGGATATTAAATGTTTGCAGTAAGCGGCTATAGCTTTTAAAATAGGGCTATAGCCGCTTACTACGAGCAAATTTAATTAATTTTACATTGCATAACATCAGGAGAATAATATAACTGAGATAACTGAATGAGTAAGTTACAAATCGGTACTAGTGGTGTGTATTTCAACAACGACCCTGATGGAAACGCTATTCGTGATGCTCAAAGACTCTATAGTTTAATGGGATGTTGTTGAAATACATAATTGAAAACTTATTATTCCACTTCTATCAGATCAGTTGACTGCTTGATTGGGAATAGGAATCGCATTAGCTGGCCTAGTGGTATAGAGCGTTGCTCTTGAACAAAAACTAAGGGTACAATTGCAAGCATCCGTAGTAAGCCTGAGAAAACAAACAACCCCAGTAAACCCGCAACACCGGGAAGAGTTGCTAGAAAGCTACCGACAGTAATACCCATTGCTCCAGTGATACCAGCAATTGCACCTGCGATCGCAAAATAACTTGATTGATAACGTAGCGGTGCTATTCCCATCATCAGATTGTTGGTACACAAATCAATTGCTGCCCACGTAGCGCCAGCTAGTATGTGCAACAAGGGTAGCCAGATCCAAAAAGAAATTTGATCGCTTCCAACTAAAAGCCACAGCAGAGGTGTCACCGCCACTAAGACTCCCACTAATAGTAGTAGCGGGCGATTCCCAATCCGGTCAGCCAGTTTGCCCCACAAAAGCAGCATTAGCATATTTGCACCAGTTCCGAAGCCGTGATAAATCGTTACCACACTAATATCTATATCCAGGTTATCCAGCATATAGAGGTTAAAGAAGGGAGCGCTGATGTTAACAGCAAAGCACCAGATGCTCAGATAAAGCACAAACTTCAAAAAATTGGCATCTTTAAGGAAGCTAAAATCTATTCCTTGGGGCTGTGGGTGTGATGTGTCTGAATCCCCAACTTTTAAAAGCTGCGGGTTTATATCAGTCATCCAGAACTGACAGCCCACACTGATTACCCCTAGTATGATTCCTAAAACCAAGACTATGCCATAACCTTGAAGAGTTCCACCAGGCCAAGCCGATACCGTTAAACCTAGCAGAGGCACACCAATAAGGTTAGTCAAACCGAGAATACTATTGCGAAAGCCGAAATATCGCCCTCGCAATCGCTGAGGTACTAATACAGCTGACCACCCCAGCCAAGGCGCACGACCAAAAGCTTCGATGATATTAGCTACTAAGAGAATTGCTAATGTCAACTGTACTACTTGGTATCCAGTGATATGAGATGAAGTAACCAACCAAATCGCTGGTAGAAGAATCAACCATAGCAGCCGCGACGGGATGAAAATACACATAAAATACCAACGGAAACTGGTACTTCGGTTTACTAAATACGCTCCCAGTGGTTGGAGTAAATTCACCATCTGAGGGATAGCGGCGAGTAGACCAATTTCGACTGGGCCAGCGCCTAACTCTAGCAAGAAATTACTGAGCAACGCGCCGCCGATGATGCTATAAAGAACCGCAGCCAAGACACTTTCATAAGTTAGTGTCCTGAGACTTTGGCGAATTTCTGGCTTAGAAATTTTTAGAAACAGTTTTGGAGTTGGAAAAAGTACCGTCTCTGTTAATGCCCTATCCTCTGAAATTTCTTGAATAGGTACAGGGGGAAGAGAACTAGCTTCTACTGAAATTTCATCTTCTTGGGGCTGAACCATATTATTTAGTCAATATTTAAAGAGTTAAATTGTTATAGCTACTATTAACCAAAATTAGCAAAACTTATATAGCATTTCCTAACCCATACAAGGTACATTTTAGCCCTCTCTTTGCTTGCGGTGGTGGGGTTCTTGTACCTCACTCAATCAAGAACCGCCATATAAGATTTAATCAATAAGTTCTAAGACATTGCAATTACTTACTTGTCCAGAAGACTAGTCCATAGTAAGTATTGGCTATAAACTGTTTTAATATAAGAGGATGTTTTAAAAGTGGTTGGCTGTAATTTTAGACACTTATTGATACCCCCAACCCTCATTAAAAAGGCTTGTCATTACCAATATTTTTCCAAAGACTGGGTTGAAAAATCGATAGCCCAGCAGATATCCATTAATCGACACCATTCGCGCCATAGAGTTTGCCAACCAGGAAGCCCATCACTTTTACGACCGAGAAAACTACCCAAACGAGCAACACACTTCCAAAACTCACCTAAAGTTAAACTTTTACTCTGATTCAAATTTATGCCACAAGTCTATTGACTTCAGACAAATCTATTGAGAAGCTAATAGTTAGCTTAACTAATTAATAGAAGTGCATCAAACTTGTGACAATACTGACGGGAAAAATAAATCGATCGCAATCTCCTAGCGAACCAAAACGGTTGATTTTGGAAACTCAGGGACTCACACGCCGTTTTGGTAAGTTAACCGCAGTTAATAACCTGAGCATATCTGTGGAACAGGGCGAAGTATTTGGACTGCTTGGCCCCAATGGAGCAGGGAAAAGTACAGTTATTAAAATGTTGACAACCTTGCTGCCTATCAGTGCAGGGAAAGCAACCTTAGCTGGCTATGACGTGACTCGTCAATCTAATCCTGTGAGACGGGCTATCGGCTATGTCCCCCAAGCACTCTCTGCTGATGGTAGTCTGACGGGTTACGAAAATCTCTTAATCTTTGCCAAGCTGTATGGCATACCTGCCAAAGGACGCGATCGCCGCATCTATGAAATTCTAGAATACATGAGTTTGCAAGATGCGGCGAAACGCTTGGTACGAAACTACTCTGGTGGGATGATTCGCAAGCTGGAAATTGGCATATCAGTTCTACATCAACCCCAAATTCTGTTTCTGGATGAGCCGACTGTCGGACTAGATCCCATCGCTCGAACTCAAGTATGGCAACTTGTACTACAACTCTGTGCTGATTACGGCACAACTATATTTTTAACAACCCACTTTTTAGAAGAAGCGGATAGCCTGTGTAACCGAGTGGCGATTATGCAGCAAGGTGAAGTTGTTACCACAGGTACACCAAGCGATTTAAAAGCTTCTTTAGATAACCCAAATGCAACTTTGGATGATGTCTTTATTCACTATACAGGCGACCAGTTAACATCAGGAGTGAACTACCGTGACACAGCAAGAACCAGACGTACTGCTCAACGGTTGGGTTAAAGCACCACCCTCTGTCCGAGTAAATTTGATCTCTGCAATTAAAGAGCTAGTTACCAAAACCCTGGCGATCGCTGAATTGGAAATCCGTAAACTCCGCCACGATCCCACTGATTTAGTCGTTCGAGCTGTGCAACCAGCTTTATGGCTGCTAATTTTTGGGCAAGTTTTCTCCAGAACACGCGCGATTCCTACAGGGAACTTACCCTATTTGGACTTCATTTCTGCTGGCATCTTGGCTCAGAGTATTCTGTTCGTGGCAATTTTTAGTGGTGGAATGACGCTAATCTGGGAGCGAGATTTAGGCATTGTCCATAAATTTTTAGCTAGTCCTACGCCTCGCGTGGCGATGGTGTTGGGCAAAGCCCTGGCGTGTGGGGTGAGGTGCTTATCTCAGGTAATATTCATTTACGGATTAGCATTTTTATTAGGTGTCAAACTAAATCTTCATCCCCTAGCTATTCTCCAAGTACTGCTGCTAGTCATGCTGGGGGCGGGTTCCTTTTGTATTTTCTCATTAATTATTGGCTGTTTGGTGAAAAGCCGAGAAAGGATGACGGGTATTGGACAATTGTTAACCATGCCGTTATTTTTTGCGAGCAATGCCATCTATCCGATTTCTTTGATGCCCAGTTGGTTAAAGTTCATTTCCCATTTAAATCCGTTGACTTATCTAGTTGACGGGTTACGTAGCACCATGCTGTTGAACGGCACTAGCATCTATGGCTTTGGTCTGGATTGTACAATTCTCTTATTCACATTAATAATTTTGGCCATCATTGGTGGAAAACTTTATCCACGGGTGGCCATGTAACTAGGAGAACAACAAGCCCATGACCTTGGATAAACCTAATCAAGGTGCAACTTCCGAAGAATGTGCCGCTAGAGTAATGGAAACAGTTCCATTAATGATGCGGTTTATCCGAGCGGATATGCGTGCCCATAGTGCCGCTTTTTTATCTATACCTCAATTGCGATCGCTAGCATTTATCAACCGCAATCCTGGGGCTTCATTATCTGACCTGGCAGAGCATTTAGGTGTCACCTCTGCCACGGCATCAGCAACCATAGAACGCTTGGTACAACGCGACTTTGTGAAACGGATTGCTCATCCTCAAGAGCGGCGGCGGGTGCTGCTCAATTTAACTGAAGATGGAAAACACCATCTTAAGCAATCCCAAGATCAAACTCGCGCTCATATTACCGATCTGCTGAAAGGTCTTTCAGAAGACCAAATTTCCAACATTGAAGAAGGCTTAACTCTACTAAAAAATGTCTTCGAGAAAACAGAACTCAAAGCCCCATAACTTTGAGGTTGCACAGCACGATCCCTTTGCAGCCTTTAAGTTTCGAGACTATCGGCTATTTACCATCGGACGGCTGGTGCTGTTCGTGGGGTCGCAAATGCAAACTGTAGCGATTGGCTGGGAACTCTATGAGCGAACTAACTCAGCGATCGCTTTAGGTGGTGTAGGACTGGCGCAAGTCCTACCAATGATTATTCTCACCTTAATTGCCGGAGATGTTGCCGATCGCCGCGATCGCAAAGTGACCATGTTACTCTCGGTAATGTTGCTAGCTCTCTGCTCCCTAGCTTTAGGGGTACTTTCCTATACTCAAGGTGCAATTTTTCTAATTTACGCCTGCTTAGTATTAACAGGTGTAGCGAGGGCATTTCTTAAACCTGCCAGTGATGCTCTGATGTGGCAATTAATACCTGTCAGTGCGTTTACGAATGCAGCTACTTGGAATAGTAGTAGCTTTCAATTAGCTGCTGTTATTGGCCCAGCCTTGGGGGGATTCGGGATTGCGCTGTTGGGAAGTGCTACAGGAGTTTATGTGTTAGCAGCGATCGCAGCGTTGCTGTGTTTTATTTTAACGCTGGCGATCAAACAGCAAAAAGTCATCCGTTCAACTGAACCAATCTCACTCCAAGCGCTTGCTGCTGGCGCTAAATTTGTTTGGCAGAATCAGTTGATTTTAGCAGCGATTACATTAGATATGTTTGCAGTATTGTTGGGTGGTGCGATCGCGCTCCTCCCAATTTTTGCCAAAGATATTTTACATGTTGGCCCAGTGGAGTTGGGATATCTACAAGCAGCCCATTCCATCGGTGCTTTGACTATGGCCATTACGCTAGCGTATTTACCACCGTTACGCAAAGCTGGCCCAGCCTTATTATGGTCAGTGGTTGGCTTTGGGATTGTCACAATTATCTTTGGACTTTCTCGTTCCTTTTGGCTATCTATGTTGATGCTGATTCTTGGTGGTGCACTAGATAGCATTAGCGTTGTGATTCGCCATACATTAGTTCAAATCAGAACACCGGATCATTTGCGTGGTCGAGTTGCTGCTATTAATAGCGTGTTTATTAGTGCCTCCAATGAGTTGGGAGGCTTTGAATCAGGCTTGACTGCTGCTTTATTTGGCCCGGTAATTTCCGTTGTGGGTGGTGGAATTGGCACAATTGTAGTAGTGATTGCTACAGCTATGATTTGGCCTGGAATTCGCAAGTTAGGGGCTTTGCAAGAGTATAAATAGAAGTACTGATCTATTAGACATCAGATAATAAAAGTCCCACCTCAGTAAGAGATAACAATCACAATTTTGTAGCTTTTACATGGGTGGTATTTTTGTTTGGCGAAAGTTGCACATCGCGTAATTAAAAGGTAGACAAACCCAGATTTTTGGGATTATGCCTAAGTTAAATTTGCCCTTAAAGTTATACAATTGCCACTAAGCAATTGGGATGCTACCGCTACTAGCACCAAAATTTGGTGTATCGCCATTTGTAGAAATACTATACTTAGTAAAGTCAAAACTGCCTTCTTTTGGGAGAAAAATTACCTAGAGGGGGAGGGCAATAAAGCTGTTCCTTGCCTGCTAAGTGCAGCGTCTCGCTCAGAAGGATAGAAAGAGGCAAGCTATGCAGAGTCTCTCATCGAGAATAAAAGGAAGAGATAAGTTAAGAATTATTCGGCGCAAGTTTAGAGACAGTTAGTATTATTAGTGACTACAATTGCCTTGCAGATGCTTTAGATTGGCTCAAAGCATTGAGTACAATAGTAGATATAAGCCAATACGGTTCAGTTAAGGCTAAAACTCTTTGCCAAAGTCAATTTTTTTAACGTAGACGCAAAGCGGCTTGCCGCAGGCTACCGCAAAGGACGCAAAGATAAGAAAGAAGTTTTTAACTGAACCGTATTGAGATATAAGCTCTGTTTCTAAATCTCAATTTTGAATAAATAATATAGATTGTTTTTATAGGTGAGCATTATGAACAATAACCTTCCATTAGATCCTAGCAAAGGTTTTAACTTAGCCGAAACTTCAATGAATAAGGAGTCGCCTTTTGTAGAAAATGATGGATTGCTATTGTATAAAGATGAGTGCAAGACTCCAGAATTTCTAAACTCATCTTTTTGCATACATCTATTTGGTGAACGAGTTATCGTAGATCACTATGTACTGTTGTTTCCTGATTCAGAAGCTCTTACAGACTATGCTAAAGCTCTGATTAACTATGATGCCAAAATTACTGAAGGGCCAGGAAAATGGCCTGATGATTTTTGTCCTGAGCAAAACCTATTGCCTGAAGATGCTAGCATGTACTTTCTCTCAGTCTTAATGCCGTCAGGCATGATTTTGGTACTGCTTGCACCGAATGCACCAGATGAACAGATTGCTCACTTATTCCAGGAGCAAGGTTTTAACACTGTCCATCACGTTGCCATTCTTGCTGATGATATTTATACAGCAGCAGAAGTATGGCAGAAGAAAGGTTTTATTCCTCTGTCTCTAACTCCTCAAGAAGATGATTCCTTGTGCCAATGGTTTTTCCGCAATTGGGCAGGGCAAATTATAGAGCTAATCTGTCGGCGATGTATGGGCAAAGAGACTTTTTCCTGTGATAATATTGTTGGTTTACGCCTTTCAGAACTAGCAGCCTAAATTTATAATTCGTAATGGGCTACGCTCCGCTACGCTAACTTAATTCGTAATTATTTGGTCAAGTATGCTTTATGCGACGGTGGTTAGCAGCTTGTAATAAGAGAGACTCTGCAAAAGCGATCGCATCAGTTGCAGATTTACCACCAGCCAACTGCGCTAGTTCTTCCCGACGGGTGTTTAAATTATCCAAGGTAGTAACTCTGACAACGGTACGCTGTTCGGCATTGTCGTTGTTGGCTTTTTTACCTTTGCCTTGATTAATAGTTTGCTTATCTACACGAAAATGCCGATCGGCCATTGCCGCAACTAAAGGTTGATGGGTAACACATAATACTTGGTTGCGTTGACTTAGCTGGTATAATTTTTCCGCGATCGCTTGGGCGACTCTTCCCGAAACCCCGACATCAATTTCGTCAAAAACCATTGTCCCAGCCACATCAACTTGAGAAAAACAAGCTTTTAAAGCCAGTAAAAAGCGGCTCATTTCCCCGCCAGAGGCAACTTCTGTTAACGGTTGTAGTGGTTCTCCAGGGTTGGAACTAAATGTAAAGGTAATTTTATCTGCTCCCATCGCAGTTGGGAAAGCTGGTAATATTTCAACCAGAAACTTCACCTTTTCCATCGCTAGGGGCTTGAGTTCAGCTATCAAACGTGATTCTAAATTAGCAGCCGCCTTACTACGCAGTTGAGTTAATTGATTACTTGCTTGGGTGAGTTTTTCAAAACATGCCTTTTCTTGCTGTTCCAAGTTTTCGATAGATTGTTCGCTGTCGTTAAGTTGGGCTAATTCTGCTTGGATACGTTGGTAATAGGCGATCGCTTCGGTAAGTGTCGGCCCATACTTGCGGCAAATTTGCTTTAACTCCTGAATTCGTTCTTCCACCTCTTCCAACCGCTGCGGATCTGCTTCCAAACCGTCCCCATAAGCATTAATTTGCCTTCCCACTTCCATTACCGCAGCTTGCGCGTCCCGCACCAATTCCAACAGATATTGTAGTTGGCTATCGTATTCCACCATGTCATTTAGTGTCGCCTCACTATCTCCCAATAAATCACCTGCGGCGGGAGTTTCATTATCGTTTTGATACAAAGCCTGATAGACCTTGTAACTCATTTGTTGCAAATCGACGACATGATTTAGGCGTTCCCGTTCTTGTCCCAACTGTTCCAATTCATTAGATTCACTGAGATTGGCTGCTCCCAGTTCTTGCACTTGATAAGTGAGCAAGTCGAGTTGTTGCAACCTTTCCCGTTCTGATGTCCGGCGTTTTTCTAGTGCTAAATGCGCCTGTTGGTAACTACTAAAGCTCGTGGCGACTTTATGACGCTGCTGCATGAGAGAGTCGCCGCCATACAAATCTAACCAGTCCCGGACTTGGGCAGATTGTCCCACTTGTACCGTTTGACCTTGGGCGGTAATTTCCACCAAGCGATCGCGCATTCCTGCCATGATTTGCCGATTTACCAACACACCATTCACCCGCGATCGACTACGGACATTACTCGCAGTGGCTGTGATTTCTCGGCTAATGACTACAGAATTTTCATCAAGCAAA
This sequence comes from Nostoc sp. JL23, assembly GCF_017115065.1. NCBI lineage: Bacteria > Bacillati > Cyanobacteriota > Cyanophyceae > Nostocales > Nostocaceae > Nostoc > Nostoc sp. JL23. Next base: position 293,539 of record NZ_JABXKN010000092.1, on the reverse strand, counting down.
TCTATTTCTTGTTCGGTCAACCAAGCCGCTAGCGGGGCGTTTGAGGTGAAAGTAGCTTCTACCATCGCCCGACTTGTCCCCGTGCGAATGACTCGACTAGAGACTTTACCGCCCAAAGCGGCATCAAGGGCATCCAAGATAATCGATTTTCCAGCGCCGGTTTCACCTGTTAACACATTTAGTCCCGCGCCAAATTCTAATTCCAATTGGTCAATTAGAGCAAAGTTTTCAATTCTCAGGCAAAGCAACATCAAGCCAAATTCTCCATGAGGGCAGATGCCAGATATTTCTAACTTACAAGACAATAAGTATGATCTTTCAGCAACTAGCAATACCTACTACTATTGAATTAGTATGTATGCCCGTTTAAGTGTAGCAGACCTATTAGTACTAGGGAGTGGGGAGTTGGGAGAGACACGATTAATCGCTTACTAGGGAGTAAAGAGAGCAGAGGAAGATGAGGAAAAAATAACCAATACCCAATTTCTAAACATATTGTTACAATACTTAATGAATGTGATCGTTCTGACTGGTGGCCTTCTTCATGATTGTTAAGACACTTCCCCCTAGTTCCCAACCGATTCAGGAGGATAGTCGCAACGGCACAAATCGCCGAGACGACGAACTGGATGTTATTGATGTAGTGCCAGAAGATGGTACACCAAGCTTAGTTGTACACTCGCCAAGACTCTTAGCAGCCCAAAAGGTGAGAATAGCAGCCCAACCTGAGAAGCTTTACGATCCTGTGGGCATAGCAGCGCATTACCAAAATAGAAAAGTGCAAGTTTTACGGCGGATTTTTGCCGTGTTGGGGCCGACTCTATCCTTTGTTTTTGGATTGTGGTCGGATAGTAAACGGGGAATTGTCGTCAAAAATGACCGCCGCCGAGCTACTCAGCTACGAGTATTGCTGACCCAATTAGGACCTGCTTACATCAAAATTGGCCAAGCTTTATCCACCAGACCGGATCTAGTTCCTCCCGTATATTTAGAAGAATTAACTAAGCTACAAGACCAATTACCGCCTTTCCCCAACGAAATTGCTTACCAGTTTATTAAAGAAGAATTAGGCGCTCCTCCAGAAGAGGTTTACGCCGAACTCTCGGCCCAGCCAATTGCTGCGGCTTCATTGGGACAAGTGTATAAAGGTAAGCTAAAAACTGGTGAAGAAGTCGCCGTTAAAGTTCAACGCCCCGACTTAAGAGAGGGGATCACCATTGACTTGTATATCTTGCGTAACCTCGCCGCTTGGGTGCAGAAAAAGGTTAAACGGGTAAAAAGTGACTTAGTTGGGATTCTCGATGAATTAGGCGATCGCATTTTTGAAGAGATGGATTACATCCATGAAGGCGAAAATGCGGAGCGATTTTTCGAGTTATACGGTCATATAAAAGACGTATATGTACCGAGAATTTACTGGGAATACACCAATCGCCGCGTCTTGACGATGGAGTGGATTAACGGCACTAAATTAACCCAGACAGAAGAAATTAGCGCCCAAGGCATAGATGCTCGTTATCTAATTGAAGTGGGTGTGCAGTGTTCCCTGCGCCAGCTGCTAGAACATGGATTTTTCCATGCAGATCCCCACCCTGGTAATTTGTTAGCAACAACCGATGGCAAATTAGCTTATCTCGACTTTGGGATGATGAGCGAGATTAAACCACCACAGCGTTATGGTTTGATCGAAGCGATCGTCCACGTCGTCAACCGCGACTTTGAAGGATTAGCAAAAGACTACGTTAAGTTAGATTTTTTATCACCAGAAACCGATTTAACACCAATTATCCCAGCTTTTGCGAGAGTCTTTGCTGATGCCGAAGGAGCCAGTGTTGCCGATCTTAATATTAAAAGCATCACCGATGAACTATCGGCTTTGATGTATGAATATCCTTTCCGCGTACCGCCCTACTACGCCTTAATTATTCGCTCTCTCGTAACCCTCGAAGGGATTGCAATATTTATAGATCCCAACTTTAAAGTTCTCAGCGAAGCTTATCCCTACGTTTCTAAACGCCTGTTAACAGATCCAGCACCGCAATTAAGAGCATCATTGCAAGATTTGCTATTTAAAGATGGCAGATTTCGCTGGAATCGTTTAGAAAACTTGTTAAAAAATGCGCGTAATAGTCAAGACTACGACTTTAATTTAGTGTTAAATCAGGGGATAGAATTTCTGGCATCTGAACGCGGTGCTTTTATTCGTGACAAGCTAGTAGATGAATCTGTTAACGGACTCGATGCTTTAGGTAAAAATGTTTTGCATAACTTTACCTCCCTGTTGCGAGAACGGGTAGGATTGACAGCAGTTAATGAAACTCCAGCAGCGACTGTTGAGCAACAACAAACCTTGGAGCATATCAAGCGTATATTAGGTATTCTCCGAGAAACAAGAGGCTTTGACCCAGTGCAACTTACATCTCAAATTGCCCAGTTATTGGTAAATTCAGATGTACAACGTTTAGGTCAACAAATTGCCAACCGCTTCACACACAAAGCTGTAGCCCGGTTAATTCGGCAATTATTGGCATCCTAGTAAAAGTTATGAGTTAAACAAAGTTTTTAACTCATAAATTATTTATTCATAGCAACTATATAACCCAACTCTTCTAGCTTTTCTAAGACCTTAGTTGCACTTTGAGCAACGCTTTCCTGGTTAGTTTTGCATTCGACTTCAGGACAGAGTGGTATTTCATAAGGATCATCAATACCAGTGAAGTGCTTAATTTCTCCTGCTCTTGCTTTTTTATATAACCCTTTTACGTCTCGTTGTTCACAAACTTCTAATGATGCGTTGACGTAAACTTCAATGAAAAATGGAGTCATTTGGCGCACTTCCTCCCGAATTTCGCGGTACGGTGAAATTGCCGAAACCAATACAATTACATTATTTCTAGCAAGAAGGTGAGCTACAAAGCCAATGCGCCGAATATTCTCCTCTCGATCCTCTTTGCTGAAACCCAATCCTTTACATAGATTTTGACGTACTGCATCACCATCCAGAACTTCAACTCTGTATCCCTGTATCCGCAGTTCCTTCTCCACGAATTGACAGATAGTAGTTTTACCTGCACCACTCAGACCAGTGAACCATACTGTCACACCACACTTTTGTTGTCTCATCCTACTTTCGTCGTAAATTTTAAATGGCACACCAAAAAAGCTTTTTTAGGTAATTGTGGGTCAAATAGTAATTTTATTTTTATAATCCTTTTTTAGCAGGAATTCCAGCAATTACAAGGTACCCTATGTCAACCTTGCTACTTTTTCCTCTACTGATTTCGAGTGAAAAATCGCATAGTTATACGTATTTAGGCTAAATATTTAATACGAAGGATGGCGATGTATACGACGGGCTACATCTACGCATTTTCTCTACCCTAACAACGCAATTTGGCGTTATAGTAACAAAACTTGCCGATCAGGTTTTTAAATTATTGAAGTTTTAGCTAATTTTTACATTCAGTATATATACAGTTTATTTTTAAATAAAAAAGTCTTTATTATAACAGTATACTGCTAAACAATATTTACTGCTAGGACATTATAAAAAACTAAGTTCAAAATATCTGCAAAGTTAGATCCAGTGCAGCTTTATGGCGGTGCGACCTATTTTCTGGGGTCGATTCCTTTAGGTACTGTTTCTGGTACAAGATTGTTTATTGACAATAATGGCACGCTTAGTGGTCTGTGTGATCAATTCTGAGAGTTTCGTAGTGAACGATTTATCAGTCAATTTCAAGGGTTTTAGCTCTGACTACAAACTTTCACAACTCATCAAAACTAATGACATCAATCACTAGTACACTTTGGCATAAATTTGTTCACCTTTAATCAGTTTCTCTGAGCAACTTGTCTGCTTAATTGAGGTGATAGCTGGATTTACGCCATGCTGTACTAGTGCTTTGTGCCAGTAATTTTCGGGGTTCGTAATTGGTAATTGACCGCTCAATTTTAAGAGCTAGAGCCACTGAGTATATTTTGTATTTAACTAAGTCTAAAGTTCCTCAACAAAATTTGAAATTTAATTCAACTGATTTATGTTGTCCACTTTTCCCACTATTGCCCCAGAAGAGAATAACTTAATTCAATGTGATGCCGATCAAGGATTTATCTCCTGGCTTAGTCAAGCCGGAGGCTCAGTTGCCATCACCACCTACCAAGCCGGAAAACTAGCACTAGTAGGCTGGAATGGGGAACAGATAACCATGCTGTTACGCCAATTTTCCAAACCAATGGGATTGGCAGTGAATGGTTCACGATTGGCACTGGCTAGCCATCATGAAGTCTGTTTATTAGCCAATGCCCCCGCCTTAGCTTATGAGTTTTTAGAAGACCAGCCCGGACGCTACGATGCCCTCTTCTTGCCACGGATGACATATTTTACAGGCGACCTGAACATTCACGACCTGGAATTTGGCAGAGAAGGGCTGTGGCTTGTCAATACCCGCTTTTCGTGTCTTTCTACCTTGAGTCCAGACTTTAGCTTTGTACCGCGCTGGCATCCGAAATTTATTTCTGAAGTAGTGCCAGAAGACCGGTGTCACCTGAATGGATTAGCAATGGTGGATGGCAAACCCAAGTATGTGACTGCCCTTGGTGCGACAGATACCGTCGGAGGATGGCGACCGGGTAAAGCCAACGGTGGAGTCGTAGTGGAAGTAGAGAGCAATGAAATTATTGTAGAAGGATTATCAATGCCCCATTCTCCAATTTGGCATGACGGGTTTTTGTGGTTACTCAACTCTGGTGCAGGGGAAATATGGCGCATTCATCCAGAATCAGGAGACAAACAAGTAGTCTGTGTACTCCCTGGATTTTTGCGGGGGTTGTGCTGCGTCGGGTATTACGCCCTAGTCGGACTATGCCAGATTCGGGAACGGCATATTTTCGGAGGTTTGCCCATTACTCAGCGGTTTGAGCAGCTGCTTTGTGGGGTGGCAGTCGTGGATTTACGAAATGGGCAACAGGTGGGGATGCTGAAGTTCACCGCAGGCTGTCAAGAACTTTATGATGTACAGTTTCTTACTGGTGTACAGCGTCCGATGGTTTTGAATCAGGAACGAAAAGAAATCCGCCAAGCATTTACTGCACCAGAGTTGAATTATTGGCTGCGACCGAGTGCAGTGATTCCTAATGACTAAGAAATCTGTTTAATCAGACCGTAATTGTTGAAATCAAATTTCTAGTTTTTTCAGAGGTTTTTTCATGAATGAATTCAAAGTCAATACTTACACCAACAATAATCAAATTAACCCCGCAGTCGCAATGGATGCTGATGGGGACTTCATCATTTCCTGGACTGGTAATGCTCAGGATGGGTCTGGCGATGGGGTGTACGCTCAACGCTACAACAGTACTGGCGTGGCTGTTGGGGGGGAATTCCAAGTCAATACCAACACCAACGGCAATCAACTTAACTCTACAGTAGCGATCGATTCCACAGGGGATTTTGTTATTTCCTGGCAAAGCCAAGATGCGTCTGGCTTTGGGATATATGCCCAACGCTACAACAGTTCTGGAGTGGCTGTTGGGGGCGAATTTCAGGTCAATACCTCCACTAACAACGATCAGGTTAACCCCATAGTAGCGATGGATACCAATGGGAACTTTGTCATTTCCTGGCAAAGCAGTGGTCAGGACGGGTCTGGCTATGGGGTATATGCTCAACGCTACAACAGTTCTGGAGTGGCTGTTGGGGGCGAATTTCAGGTCAATACCCACACCGAAAGCTCTCAATATAACCCCACAGTAGCGATAGATGCGACTGGGGACTTTGTTATTTCCTGGCAAAGCTATTATCAAGACGGGTCTTACTTGGGTATATATGCCCAACGCTATAACAGTGCTGGGGTGGCTCAAGGAAGTGAATTTTTGGTCAATACCCACACTCAGGGCTATCAAAACAACCCCACAGTAGCAATGGATACCACTGGGGACTTTGTTATTTCTTGGCAAAGCTATGGTCAGGATGGATCTGGCTATGGTGTATATGCCCAACGCTACACCAGTGCTGGGGTAGCTATTGGGGTCGAATTCAAAGTCAATACCCACACTGACGGCAATCAATATAATCCCACAGTAGCGATGGATGCAGATGGGGACTTTATGATTTCCTGGACTAGCAATGGTCAGGACGGGTCTGGCTATGGTATATATGCCCAACGCTATAACAGTTCTGGGGTAGCTATTGGAGGCGAATTTCTGGTCAATACCTACACCAACAACAGTCAAACTAACCCCACAGTAGCAATGGATGCTACTGGAGATTTTGTAATTTCTTGGCAAAGCGATGGTCAGGACGGATCTGGGGAGGGTATATATGCCCAACTAAACAACAACAGCGGGGTTCCTCCGACAGTCACCTCTGGTTCTGTCTCTGCCCTGACATACACTGAGAACGCCACTACAGTACTTGACTCAGGCATCACCGTCAGCGACACAGACTCCCCCAATCTGGCTAGTGCCACCGTCAGGATTACCAGTGGTTTTGCCTCTGCTGAAGATATCCTCGCCTTCACCAACCAAAATGGGATTACCGGCAGCTACAACAGCAGTACAGGAGTCTTAACCTTAATCGGCAGTGCCACCGTTGCTAATTATCAAACTGCACTGCGTTCCATTACTTATACCAACAGCAGTGATAACCCCAGTACTACACCTCGTACCGTCAGTTTTCTAGTTAATGATGGGACTGCTAATAGTACTGCCGTTACCCGCAATATTAATATTACGTCGGTAAATGATCCACCCGTTGCTACTGCCACGAGTTCTGCCTTATCATATACCGAGAACGCAACTACAGTAATTGACTCAGGCATCACCGTCAGCGATGTAGAATCCCCAAACCTGGTTAGTGCCACCGTCAGCATTACTAGTGGTTTCACTTCTGCTCAAGACACCCTCGCCTTCACTAACCAAAATGGGATTACGGGCAGCTACAACAGCACCACAGGTGTCTTAACCTTAACCGGCAGTGCCACCGTTGCTAATTATCAAACCGCACTGCGTTCCATTACTTATACCAACAGCAGTGATAACCCCAGTACTACAACTAGTATCGTCAGCTTTGTAGTTAATGATGGGACTGCTAATAGTACTGCCGTTACCCGCAATATTAATATTACGGGGGTGAATGATGCACCCATTGCTACTGCCACCAACTCTGCCCTAGTATACACTGAGAATGCTATTACACTCATTGACTCAGGTATCACCGTTAGTGACGTAGACTCCGCCAACCTGGCTAGTGCCACCGTCAGCATTACCAATGGTTTTGTCTCTGCTCAAGATACTCTCGCCTTCACCAACCAAAATGGGATTATCGGCAGCTACAACAGTAACACAGGCATTCTAACCTTAACTGGCAGTGCCACTGTTGCTAATTATCAAACCGCACTACGTTCCATTACTTATACCAACAGTAGTGATAACCCCAGTACTACACCTCGTACCGTCAGCTTTCTAGTTAATGATGGGGCTGCTAATAGTACTGCCGTTACCCGCAATATTAATATTACGGCGGTGAATGATGCGCCTGTTGCTGTTAACGATAGCATCACTACAAAAAGAAACACACCCATTATTATTAGCGCTACTACTCTGTTAAGCAATGATACAGATATCGATGTTAGCGACGTTTTGAGCATTACTGGCTTTACTCAACCTAGCCAAGGAAGCTTAGTTAACAACAACGACGGTACTTACACTTATACCCCTGCCCAAAACTATTATGGCTTTGATAGCTTCACTTACACCATAACTGATGGACAGGGAGAAAATAGTACTGCTACCGTCAACTTGACTATTAATCAATACAATGTGATTAATGGTACTTTAGGTGCAGACAACCTGAATGGTACAGTCAATATGGATATCATTTCAGGATTGCAGGGTAATGACACGCTCCAAGGACTAGGTGATAATGATACCCTCGATGGCGCCGATGGAAATGATTCCTTAGATGGTGGTGCAGGAGTTGACAGTCTCGTCGGTGGTAAAGGCAATGATATTTATATCGGAGACAACCTGAACGATATTATTATTGAAGGCTTAAATGCAGGCACAGATTTAGTTAAGTCTTCGGTGAGTTGGGTGTTGGGAAATAACCTGGAGAACTTGACCCTGACTGGAAGTGGGGCAATCAATGGTACTGGTAACAGCCTTAATAACATCTTGATTGGCAATACTGGCGCTAACATTTTGAGTGGAGAAAATGGCAACGATAACCTCTTTGGTGATTCAGACAATGACACCTTGTTGGGTGGTGCAGGCAATGATACCTTAGATGGCGGTTTGGGAGCTGATAGTGTTGATGGTGGAATCGGTAATGACACTTACATCGTAGATAACGTAAACGATATTATTATCGAAGGCTTAAATGCAGGTACAGATTTAGTTAAGTCTTCGGTGAGTTGGGTGTTGGGAAATAACCTGGAGAACTTGACCCTGACTGGAAGTGGGGCAATCAATGGTACTGGTAACAGTCTTAAGAACATCTTGATTGGAAATACTGGCGCTAACATCTTGAGTGGAGAAGATGGTAGCGATAGCCTAATTGGTGGTGCAGGCAATGACACCTTGTTGGGCGGTGCAGGTGATGACACCTTGGATGGAGGTTTAGGGGCTGATAGTCTCAACGGTGGAGTCGGCAATGACATTTATACTGTAGACAACGTAAACGACTTGATTACTGAAGGCTCAGATGTAGGCACAGATTTAGTCAAATCTTCGGTGAATTGGGTGTTGGGAAATAATCTGGAGAACTTGACCCTAACTGGAAGTGGGGCAATCAATGGTACTGGTAACAGCCTTAATAACATCCTGGTGGGAAATAGTGGTGCTAACACGTTGAATGGAGTTGATGGCAACGATAGCCTGTTTGGTAGCTCAGGTAATGACACCTTGTTAGGCGGTGTAGGCGATGACTCCTTGAATGGAGGTGCAGGGACTGACAGTCTTGATGGTGAAGTCGGTAATGATATTTACACTGTAGACAACGTAAACGACTTGATTATTGAATACTTAGATGCAGGCACAGATTTAGTCAATTCTTCGGTGAATTGGGTGTTGGGAAATAACCTAGAGAATTTGACTCTGACTGGAACTGGGGCAATCAATGGTACTGGTAATAGCCTTAATAACATCCTGATGGGAAATAATGGTGCTAACACATTAACAGGAGGAGATGGCAATGATAGCCTCTTTGGTAACTCAGGCAATGACACCTTGTTCGGTAGTGCAGGTGACGATCTAATCGCTGGTGGAGTTGGTCGAGATGTATTGATTGGTGGAACTGGGCAAGATAGCTTCAACCTAAGTGGTACCCGTACTGGAGGGTATGATACGATCGCTGATTTTACTCTTGGAGAGGATACTATCTTGATTTCCAAGGCTGAATTCGGACTGGTTCAATCTCAAAATACTACGCTCGATTCGGGCCTGTTTCGACTTGGTACCACTGCGATAACAGCAAGCGATCGCTTTATCTACGATCAAACTACGGGTAATCTTTTCTTTGACGCGGATGGGATTGGTAAGGCTGCACAAGTTCTTCAAATTGCCCAGTTCTCCAATCAGGTAGCGCTTAGTAGTGCAAATATTACTATCATTGCCTAACGCAAGCTAACTATAGCAAGTATTGAGAAATTACCCAGTAATAGACAGAGCAACTCTTGCTGGGTAATCTTTTATAAATACACATTTGAGTGCAACATAACTGCAAACTTTTAACCTTCCTCTTGGGAATAACCATTTTTCTCGCGTTTGAGGCTTTCTTCTAAGGCTTGAATTTGTTCGCGTCTGGCTTCCAACTCTAAAGAACGCCTTGCTAAGTCTTGGTTTTGCAACGTCAGGGATTGTCGCCAATGTTCTGCTCGCTCGGCCTCATGCTGCAAAAATTCTGGGGTAATGCCGATGGTGAGGTAGTTTTGTACCAGATGCAGTACCCAGTTAGTGGCGTCTTCTAGTCTTTCAATATCGCCTGTAGGAGAAAGTTCGACTAGAACAAGCAAGTTCTCACTCATGATTTTTCCCTTTCCAAGCAGAATGAAAGCTTCTTCGGGAATTATCGCCCACAAGTTATCAGCTTCTTGACGCGCCAATAAGCGTAACTGGTGCTGGTCTAAAAAATCGTTTTTACGCACCTGGGCTAGATATAGCATGAGAGTCGCTTTGCTCCAATTCAAAATTCAAAATTCAAAATAATTTAATAAAAAAATAAGTACTAGAAGTACTAGAATTGATATTTTTACTTTGTTAATTGGTAATGGGTAATTGGGAATTATTAACACTCCCATTACCCATTACAGTTATCCTAAGCCATGCAGGCGATCGCTACGACAACCCCTTCAAACGCTCGCGCAAAATTTCAGCTTGCTTCTGTGCTTCTGCTAAGGCATCACGCGCTCCCTGTACCACGTCAGCCCTAGCTCTATCTACGAAACTAGGATTGTTTAATCTGGTACTCAGGGATTGAACTTCGGCTTCAGCTTTACTCAAGCTTTTTTCTAGCTTGGCACGCACAGCTTCAATATCTACCACACCGCTTAGAGGAATTAGCACCTGTATTGTACCAATTACACCTGCGATCGCATTTTCTGGTTCTTGTGGTTGTTCTAATTCTCTCTGGGGGAAAAATCGGCTCCATAAACTTTGTCTTGCTTGAGCAGTGAGTAAATTTTGGCTAATAAACCACGCTGTGTAACTAAAACCAACTAGTTCAAAGAAAGTTCCGACGATGGGAATGTCATCAATGGCATTTCCCGCAGCTAAACCCACTCTACCAAAGACAATGGCCACGATAATTAAGCCAATTGTCTTCAAACCCCTTTGAGGTTTTTTAACAGCAACAGTTTGGTTTTCTTGCTTGTCGGTAATGGTTAAAGTCTCAACCTTCGCCAAATCTTTAATATAAGACTGTCCAGCAGTGAGAATTTCTCGCTCCTTCTCGCTTTCAGTTTGCAAATTCGCTGTCACTTTTACCCCTGGCTTAATATCCGCCTCAGCCCGCAAATTCCGAATTGTGCGGATAGTAGCAATCAGCAATTCAAACTGTTCTTTTAAAGCTTGATCAATCAAGTTTGCATCTACCTGGGGATAGAGTTGTAACGGTAAAGTTTGCGGGGAATCTGCTGGTTGTTGGGTGAGAGTTTGCCAAATTTCTTCGGTAATATGAGGCATCAACGGATGAAGCAGTTTTAAAATTCCTTCCAATATGTAGCCGAGGGTTTCCTGTGCTACCCGCCGCGATACTGGATCGGCATCTGCTTGCAATCTGGATTTCACCAGTTCAATATACTGATCGCAAAAATCACCCCAAATAAACTCATAGAGTCCTTTTGCTGCTTCCCCTAAACCGTAATTATCGATGTAATTAGTAGTTTGTTTGATAACTTGATGATACCGCGAGATAATCCAGCGATCGCTCAATTCTGTAGCGACTGGATTCCCCAGTTGTTGCGGTGTCTGTCCATCCAAATTCATCATCACAAACCGGGCAGCATTCCACAACTTATTTGCAAAGTTGCGGGATGCTTCTACAGATGCTGATTCATCTTTTTTGCGATCGTATTCTAAGCGGATATCTTGACCCGCGCCAGCTACTTCCCTAATTAAGGTATACCGCAGGGCATCAGTACCATATTTGTCAATTAATAACAATGGGTCAATGCCATTACCTTTGGTCTTTGACATCTTCTGACCTTTTTCATCCAGCACTAAGCCGTGGATGTAAACTGTTTGGAAAGGCATTTGCTGCGTAAAATGCCCAGCCATCATTGTCATTCTGGCTACCCAGAAAAAGATGATGTCAAAGCCTGTCACCAAAGTGGTAGTCGGATAGTAAGTTGCTAAATCCTGAGTTTGTTCTGGCCAGCCCAAAGTCGAAAATGGCCAGAGTCCAGAAGAAAACCAAGTATCTAACACATCTGGGTCTTGTTCAAGCTTGACATTTTCGCCAAATCGTGATTTAGCTTTCTCCCAAGCTTCAGTTTCCGATTTCGCTACCACAAAGGGCGTGGTATCGGTAATTTGCCCATCGGTTTCACTGACAGCGTACCAAGCCGGAATTTGGTGTCCCCACCATAATTGGCGAGAAATACACCAATCTTTGAGTTTTACTAGCCAATCACGATAGACCTTAGTCCAGCGTTGGGGGACAAACTCTGGGGAAGTTTGCTGGTCGAGGAATTTGAGAGTGTTATCAGCTAAGGGGCGAATTTTGACGAACCACTGAGTTGAGAGGAGAGGTTCAATAGGTACTTTACCGCGATCGCTGTAGGGAACGGTATGCTTATAATCTTCTATCTTCACCAAAAAGCCATCTGTTTCTAGGCGAGAAACCACATTTTTTCTCGCAACAAAGCGGTCTTGTCCTTGAAACTCCCCAGCGTTGGCGTTGAGAGTGCCGTCTTTATTCATAATGTTAATCAACGGCAGATTGTGACGCTTACCCATGTCAAAATCGTTCGGGTCATGGGCGGGAGTCACCTTCACGCAACCTGTACCGAAGGTAGGATCAACAAATTCATCGCCAATAATGGGAATTTCTCGTTGTAGAATTGGCAGAGTTAGAGTTTTGCCGATGAGATGTTTGTAGCGATCGTCATTAGGATGAACCGCTACTGCCGTATCGCCCAGCATCGTTTCTGGTCGAGTTGTCGCCACCTCTACAAAACCGGAACCATCGGTGAGGGGATAGCGGAAGTGCCAGAGATTTCCATTAACTTCTTGATTTTCAACTTCCACATCAGACACAGCCGACTGAGAAGCGGGACACCAGTTAACTAAATATTCACCACGATAAATTAAGCCTTCTTCGTAGAGGCGAGTAAATGCCTCGACAACAGCTTTAGATAAACCCTCATCCAGCGTAAACCTTTCCCGTGACCAGTCCACTGAGACACCTAAGCGTCGTAGCTGATTAAGAATTGTTCCCTCAGACTCCGCCTTCCATTGCCAAGCGCGTTCTAAGAATTTTTCGCGCCCCAATTCATAGCGAGTCTTACCCTCTTTCTTGAGTTGCTTTTCTAGCATACTATGCACAGCAATGCTGGCGTGGTCAGTTCCGGGTAGCCATAGGGTATTGCGTCCCTGCATCCGGTGGTAGCGCACGAGGGTATCAATTAAGGCACTTTCAAAAGCGTGACCCATGTGTAAGCTGCCGGTGACATTTGGGGGGGGAATGACGATGCAGTAGGGTTCGCCGCCTTTGTTGGGGTCAGCTTTGTAAACTTGGTTGTCTTCCCAGAATTTTTGCCACTTGGCTTCAGTGGAAAAGGGGTCGTAGAGACTGGGGAGATTGGGAATGGTTGCGGTCATGCGGGAAAACTAAGGAAGGACTCTAATAAATTTTGCCACAGGGTTGGAGAGGGATTGATGGAAACGAACCGCAGAGGCGCAGAGAACGCGGAGGGAAGAGAGTTAGGAGAGGATATGAATCGGCTTACGGGTGAGGTGATTGGGGCAGCGATTGAGGTGCATAGGGTGTTGGGGCCTGGGTTTTTGGAGGAGGTATATAAGGAGGCGCTAATTATAGAATTTTTCAGGTGCGGGATACCTCATGTGGTTGAGAAGGGGGTAATAGTGAATTACAAAGGACATGAAGTAGGCAAGGGGAGATTAGATTTTCTGGTTGCCAATTGTTTAATTGTGGAATTAAAAGCTGTTCAAAATTTAGCCCCAATCCACGAAGCTCAAGTCCTCTCATACCTTAAAATGACTAATTACCCCTTAGCCCTTCTCATCAACTTTAACGTCCCCCTCCTCAAAGACGGCATCAAACGCATTATCCTCTCTTAATCTCTCTGTGCCCTGTGCGCCTCTGCGGTTCGTCCCCCAAATCCATGAAACACCAAACAACCTCCCCTTGGAAATTCATCCCCACCCTCTATTTCACCTCCGGCATCCCTTACATTATCATCAACACAGTTTCCGTAATCTTTTACAAAAAACTCGGAATAGATAACACTCAAATTGCCTTATGGACAAGTTTTCTCTATCTACCTTGGGTCATCAAAATGTTTTGGGGCCCAATTGTTGATATTTACTCTACCAAACGTAAGTGGATACTTTATACCCAATTTGCCATGTTTTGCTGCTTGGGTTTGATAGCCTTCTCATTACAACTGCCAAATTTCTTTTTCATCTCCCTCGCAGCATTAACAATAGGAGCATTTATTTCTGCAACTTATGACATTGCTACAGATGGCTTCTATCTGCTGGCTTTATCTCCAGAACAACAAGCCTTCTTTGTCGGCATTCGCTCATTATTTTATCGAATGGCTGTCATTTTTGGTTCTGGAATATTAGTAGTCTTAGCAGGTCAGCTTGAAGTATCTCTCAATAATATTCCTTTAAGCTGGACTATAGCCATTGGCTTCTCAGCTTTAATCTTAGCAATTTTGTTTATTTACCATCGCCTAATTTTACCCTTACCCGAATCAGATAATCAACGACAAATACAAGCTAGGGAAAATATACCCTTTTGGTCAATCATTAGCTCATATTTTGCTCAGAATAAAATTATAAACATTTTAGCATTTATCTTACTCTACAGATTTGGCGAAGCAATGCTTGTGAAAATAGCCTCTTTATTTTTATTGGACAAACCAGAAGTAGGGGGTTTAGGACTATCAACATCAGATGTCGGTTTAGTCTACGGAACATTTGGGGTAATCTCCCTAATTTGTGGAGGAATTTTAGGAGGTCTATTAATTTCAAAATATGGATTAAAAAAGTGCCTGTTTCCTATGGCTTTAGCTTTGAATTTACCTGATATATTTTATGTGTATATGGCTTACAATAAACCTTCACTAACATTAGTGTATCCCTTAGTTTCATTGGAGCAATTTGGGTATGGTTTTGGATTTACAGCTTTTAGTGTTTATTTAATGCATATTTGCCAGGGCGAATATAAAACTTCTCATTTTGCTATCTCCACTGGCATTATGGCTTTAGGGATGATGCTACCAGGTTTAATTAGCGGTTATCTGCAAAAAGCTTTTGGCTATCCATTATTTTTTATCTTTGTTTGTTTGTTGACTATTCCTGGGATGATTGCTCTGTTTTTTATACCTTTAAAAGAAGAACCGAAGCGTCAAAATAATTAATATTATTACCGATCATGAGTTATGTTTTGGGAATAGATGGCGGCGGTAGCAAGACTGTTTGTGTCTTGATGGATGATTTGTATCAAGTACTAGGTCACGGTGAAGCAGGGCCATCTAATTATCAAAGTATAGGTATCGAAGCAACTTTACAATCTATTCAATCTGCAATTCATAATGCGGTTGAGGCAGCAATAATTACAAATACTGTGAATATTGATGCGATATGTTTGGGTTTAGCGGGTGTAGGTCGTGCAGCAGATATAGAAGTAGTAAAACGTTTAGTACAAGAGTTGCAAAATAAAAAATGTATGCCTATTAATTGGGTATTACAGCCAGGAAATATTATAATCTGTAACGATGCTTTAATTGCTTTAGTTGGTGGAATTGGTCAGCCTGTAGGAATTGTGGTTGCAGCCGGTACTGGTTCGATAGTTTTCGGACAAAATCATCAGGGAGATACCAAGCGAGTCGGTGGTTGGGGATATATTTTAGGAGATGAAGGTAGTGCCTATAAAATTGCGATCGCAGCCATGAACGCAGCATTAAAATCTTATGATGGACGGGAAATATCAACGAGTTTGATAGAGGATTTCAAACAGCATCTTGATTTGGAAAATATAGAAGATTTAATAGAAGTAGTATATCGGCAAAAATGGGGAGTTAAACAGATTGCGGCTTTAGCACCAGTTGTAGATTTGGCAGCAGCGTCAGGTGATATAGTAGCGAATCTCATAATTGATGATGCTGTAAAAGAGTTAGTAAAAGCTACATCTACAGTAATGGATGCAATTTTTAGTGCTGACTTAGTTTTAGAAATAGTCACAACGGGAAGTGTATGGCAGGGTAGATGCAAGATCCATGAAAGATTTGCAGCATCAATTGTTAAGAATTTTCCTAATGTAAAGGTGATATTTCCGAGGTATGAACCTGCTTATGGTGCTGGGTTATTAGCGTTGCAAACAACTCAAAATTGACGCGAAGAAAGCAATAATAAGAGTTTTCAGTCTGCGAATATGCGTCCCAAAAAAGTTATTATTTCAGACCAAGCTGCGGTGGTAGCACTAGAATCATAACGATAACCGTCGTCGCGCATGAATGTATGTTCTGCTTCATACAAGAAAACTTGGTGAGGGATTTTAGCATTCTCAATTGCTTTTATTATGGTTTGGCGATCGCTATCTGGTATATGAGGGTCAAGAGTACCGAACACCATTAGCATCTCGCCTTTGATTTCACTTACTCTCTGGATTGTATCGGCTACCTCTTTACCCAGTTTACCACTGGGAATCCCAGTCGGGTAACAGCAGACACAAGCCCGAATTTCGCTTTGAAATGCTGCACGGAAAGCTAAATGTCCACCAATACAAAAGCCTAAAGTGCCTATTTGATTTGGAGAAACTGCACTCTCTCCTTTTAGAAATTCAATTACGGCAAGGCAATCGGCATCATAATCAGCTACGGAGGTTCGACGAGCATCGTCATTACCCCGCATCCTTCCAAGATCGTCTGGCTCAATTATTGAACCAACTGGCTCAATTCGGTGAAAAATTTCTGGTGCTGCTACTACATAGCCGTATCCTGCTAAGTAGTTAGCGAGACGAATCATTGCATCACCTAACTGATAAATATCACTGTAGAAGACAATACCAGGGTATTTTCCTGCTGCTTTGGGAGCTGCTATATAAATACGCATTAAGCTGTCATCTACTCTTAATTCAACATTGCGCTTAGTGATTTGCACTTTTTTGTCTCCGTGTTCCGCTTGCTATCATTAGCTTCTACACTATAGCGTTGCAGCATCCGGTTACTTTCAACCCAAAATTTAGCGTTCTTTTACCAGTGAAAGTTTGTTGCGATCACTTTAATAGTTAATAAATAAGTATTAAATTTTATAAAGTAATTAATTGGGGTATTTAGATCATCTGTGACATGAATCAAAAAAATATTCTTACTTGGAGTGATGTAGCTTACGCTTCCCGAATTGCGACTGGAGGATCAAAGCAAGAATGGGAAGCATTAGAACTGATTTGGCAAGCATGGGAAATAATAATCCAAGCTAGACTTACAACTTATTCTAATAAACTTGAATTTTTGCAAGTAGTCATACGCTTTGTTGCTGTTGTAAGTTTTTACCTAGAATTATTGGACGAGGATGATTGGCAATACTATGTTTATTATTACATAATCGACTGGATTAAAGCTATTAGAATGGCTGATGATTATCTTGAATATACAATCGAATGTGTATATAGCTTGGCTTTACCCCTAGTGCCAAACTCAAAATTAGATAGTTTACTATTATATTCTGTAGATATGGCTTTACAACAAGTTACGAAATTACTAATGGACAAGCTTAATAGTGACTCAATGTTGTTTAAAACTGTACAAAAACTTAAAGAGGAAGAATTTGAAGAAGATGAATATAATTTACAAAGAATAGACGCTGAATTAATTAGTAATGGCATATCAGTAGAAAAAATAATTAAATTATCTGAAAAACATGAAGATTTTTATAAAAATAACAAAATCATAAAATATGAAGTTGCAATTATAGAAATATGTGAAAAGCAAGAGGCTCAGGATAAAATATACCTATCAGACACAGATTATAATGATTTTGATCATTTTGGTCATTTTACAGATTGTAATGATGTTGGTCATTTTGAGAATTTTGAGCAATCGCAAAAAGTTACAGATGCTGCTAATCAAGTATTCAGGTTCTTCTCTTTATATCAATTAAAAGCTAAGTATTCTAGTAGGCAAATTTCTCAGGAAATTGGGTTTAATGAAACTGACTTAGAACACTGGATACGTACAATTCATCGCAAAAAGCAAATAATCTTATACGGTTCTCCTGGAACAGGTAAAACCTTTATTGCTGAACACCTTGCAAAATATTTAATAGGTGGTAGTGATGGCTTCTCAGAATTAGTGCAATTTCATCCTGCATACTCTTATGAAGATTTTATTCAAGGTATACGTCCTCAAAGCCAAGATGGACAATTAACATACCCTTTGCTTCCAGGCAGTTTTCTAAAATTCTGCAAAGAAGCAGAGTATCATCAAGGAACTTGCGTTTTAATTATTGATGAAATAAACCGCGCTAATCTCGCACAAGTTTTTGGCGAACTAATGTACTTACTTGAGTACCGAGATAGAGAAATTCTATTAGCTGGCGGTAACACCTTTCGCATTCCGAA
Source organism: Nostoc sp. JL23 (assembly GCF_017115065.1). NCBI lineage: Bacteria > Bacillati > Cyanobacteriota > Cyanophyceae > Nostocales > Nostocaceae > Nostoc > Nostoc sp. JL23. The sequence continues at coordinate 275,229 of NZ_JABXKN010000092.1, read as the reverse complement.
AAATGTCCGCATTATTGGCACAATGAATACAGCAGATAGGTCTATTACAAATATAGACCATGCACTCCGTCGTCGCTTTGCATTTATCGAACTTCGCCCAAATTATGATCTGCTGCGACGTTATCACCTAAAAACAGGTTTTGCAGTAGAGGGATTAATTAATATTTTACAGCAATTAAATCAGGCGATCGCAGATAAAAATTACGAAATTGGTATTTCATTCTTTTTAACAGACAACCTACGGGAAGAGATAGAAGATATATGGCGCATGGAAATTGAACCATATTTAGAAGAATACTTTTTTAACCAGCTAGAAAAAGTAGATCAGTTTCGCTGGGATGAAATAAAAAGTAAACTATGGATATAAACCCAGCAAAACCAAGAATTCTTGAACTTACAGAATATGAAAATAAATTATTTCCGCTTGATCAAATACCCTATTCAGCCGGAGTCGAGTTATATGAGAAATACAAAACACAAGTAGATATAGAATTTCCTACCTATACAACAAGACAACATTGGAAACTGAAAGCTAAAGGATGGGTAGGTTACATTCCTGTCACTCCTGAATTGCATCTAAAAATAAATCCGAAAGTGCCTATTCAAAACTTCTTCGGAATGCTGGAATATGCCTACAATTTTAAAGGTTTTCGCTTTCTCGAAGGGCTAATGGATTGTGAATCTCTAGAGAATTTTTATAATAATCTGGCTCATATCTTAGCCGATAAAGTTTTAGAACGATGCCGCAAAGGATTATACCGTACTTACTTGCCTAAAACACAGCAGCTTTCTTATGTGCGGGGAAGGCTAGATGTGCAACAGATAATTCAAAAGCCGTGGAATGTTAAACTTAAATGCAATTACGAAGAACATACGGCTGATGTTAAAGAAAATCAAATACTGGCATGGACACTTTATATCATTGGTCGTAGCAGTTTATGTTCAGAAAGAGTATCACCAACAGTACGAAAAGCTTATCACGCTCTACAAGGATTAGTAACGCTGCAACCTTGTAGCGCAGAAGATTGTATAGCCAGACAGTATAATCGCCTCAATCCAGACTATGAACTATTACATAATTTATGCCGATTCTTTTTAGAAAATAGTAGTCCCAGTCATGAAAGGGGAAATTACAAAACCTTACCCTTTCTCGTCGATATGGCACATTTATATGAACTTTTTGTTGCGGAATGGCTTAAGAAAAACACGCCGCAAGGCTATTTTTTCAAACAGCAACATCCAATAGAAATTAGTCAGAATCGGTACTTTAGTATAGATATATTACTGTGTGATGCTGATACTGGCAAAACAATAGCAGTTTTGGATACAAAGTATAAAGCCCTAGAACTGGCAGGATATACAGATATTCATCAAATGATCAGCTACGCTAACACAACAAAATGCAAGCCTTTTTGATATACCCCAAAGACTTGACACAGCCACTAGATATTAAAAGCGATCAAATCCGAGTCCGCAGCCTCACCTTTTCCCTAGATGATAATCTCGATCGCGCAGGTCAAACCTTCTTAAAAAATGTTTTTTTCCTACTCTCCTCAGAAATTATACCAGTAATTAATAAAGGGGACAGATGACATTCGCTTGCTGCGAAGCACCCATCCCCGAATAGCTGCCCAGATGATGAACCTGGAATCTATAGTCCGGTATCTAATCATCCAAGTATCGTCGGAGATATGTCGATTGTCACTGGGATAGATACTGATTTAAAAGATATCTACCAAAAGATGCGTTGTTGATTAACCCCTTTTTCTCTCTCCCATCGCCAACAGCGCTGTCCCGTAAGCAGCTTCTGTATTTACTGACGCTACTACAGGAACCTGCAAATGACGCGCCCTAATCGCAGCCCAAGTTTCATTCGCCGCGCCACCTCCAGCAGTATAAACACGGCTCAATTTATCTGCGCCCATTTGCTGTAATAATTCATACCCTCGCGCTTCTATGCGGGCAATGCTTTCTAACAAGCCATGCAAAAATTCCACTGGATTATCTGGGCGTGGTGACAAGCGTGGGGGTAGATTGGGATCGTTAATCGGAAAGCGATCGCCTACCTTCAACAATGGATAATAATCTAACTCGCTGGCTTTTGAGGCATCAATCTCCCGACTAAGGCTTTCTAACTCAGCGTTTGTGAAAAATTTCTTTAGTACTGCACCCCCAGTATTAGAAGCGCCCCCAGTTAGCCACAAATCACCCAGGCGATGGCTGTAAATCCCATATCTGGCATCCTCTACACGGGTACGACTTAATAACTTTAGTACCAACGTTGAACCAAGGGAAGTCACGGCTTCACCAGGTAATTTTGCCCCACTGGCGAGAAAAGCAGCAATACTATCGGTTGTACCAGCACAGACCAGACAATCACGGCGGAAACCGAACTTATCGGCAATTTCAGGACGTAATTCGGCAATGGGAGTACCAGGAGGTAAAACTTTGGGTAGCTGAATCGGTATTTGCAAATTTTCTAGCCATTCTGGGTATTTCAACTCTTCTACGTCATAACCCAGCTTTAAAGCATTATGGTAATCGCTAATACCCAACTGTCCATGTAAGAGAAACGCCAGCCAATCTGCTTGATGCAGAAAATATCTAGCTTCACTAAAAGAGGGTAATTGCTTCATCCACAAAAGTTTGGCTAGGCTGGAGGTGGCACTCAACACGGTATGATTGGGGGGTGCAATACTCCTCAAATGCTCTAGCACAGATGATCCCCGCGCGTCGTTATACAGCAATGGTGCATCTACAGGGTTGCCAGCAGCATCGACCAGCAAGACGGTGGAAGAAGTCCCATTAATTGCGATCGCTTTAATTTCTTGCCGCAATTGGTCAGGTATTTGTTCCACCAACACAAACAAAGCCTCCTGCCAAATTTTTGGCGTAACGGCATTTGATGAGTCATGGAAGGGATATCGCACCTCTGCCTGAATACAAGAGGCTTCCTCGTCAATCACCACACCGCGCCCGCCAGATGTGCCGAAATCGATACCCAGATATAAATTCATAATTTTTATAAATTTTTTTAATGGAGAATAAATAAGGACTACTGACAAATAACTGCTTTTGTTGCATCTTGTAACAAGATATTCCACAATCTTGGCAAAACAAGGAAAAGTAGTAAACGAACTGTTCAAAATCTATTCAGGTTAGGAGGTTTTCAGCCATGCCTATCTTAGATACTCTGTACATCGCTCAGATATCTTCCATCTCAGATACTCAAGTCTACATCGCTCTAGTTGTAGCCTTGATCCCAGGAGTTCTAGCTTGGCGATTAGCCACAGAACTTTACAAATAACGCTCCGATGTGACACAGTTAAAAAGTTAATAATCCTGGCAGTACGGGGTGCAATTTCCAGATTTTATGGCATAAAGCCATAAAATCTGGAAACCTTGCACTTACGTAAGCCAGGTTATTTTTTAACTAATGCGACACTTGTAGCTATTTCAAAAAAATGAAGTAATATGACAGCTAAATCAAGCATTCAGGAGTGCTGATATCTGAGTACTGAGTGCTAAATGCTGATTACTGAGTTAGAAATCTCACTCAGCACTCATAACTCAGCACTCTTGATAGTACTTCACTTCACTAAGCGAGCTTATCTTTTAGCATCATGAACGCGATTCAACCCTCCAGACCACCGTTACAACCTATACAAAAACGCCAGGTCATTTCTCGACCCAAGCGGCATCTTCGTCAACGTTCTTACCAGGTGATGGCACTGGAAAGCACAGCCAAAATAGCGGTCAATCTTGTGATTACAGCCGTTGCAGCATCTGCTTTAACACAACTCTTGCCTTATCATTGGTTACAGCAAGAAAAATTGCGAGAAATGAGTACTGAAGTCAAGCTGATGGAAGGACATGTCAATGGTTTACAGGCAGAATTTAGCCGTAACTTTGATCCGCAAGAAGCTAAAACTATTAGACAACGACAAGGATACCGATTCGATCCTAGCCAGCGTCAGATCGTGTTGATGAATCAAGATCGCCGAGAAGATGAGCCAACAGACTCGTTACCCTAAGACAAATGGCGAATTTGGGATTATTTCGGTTTATTATGATTCAGGCTACGTATAAACTGGGTGTTAATTTATATTATTGCTAATAAGTAATGGTTAATAGCTAATTTTTGAATAGCTATGTATTTATCATCTATTAGTCATTAGCGATACAGCGTCGCTTCTCTACGAGACGCTGCGCGAACGCTCCAATTAAAAATTCAAAATTCAAAATGAAGAATTTACTTTTTGAATCTTGAATTTGCAAAAAGGACTAATCTACCAATTAGCACGTTGATTGAGATAGTAACTCGTCTAGCCAATTTTCGAGTTGTAAACGCAGGCGACAACCAGTAATATCCTTGTCGTTGTCGAAAGAGGGCAGTTGAGTGAGGGCGCGACGATAATCAGCGATCGCACAATTCCAGTCGCCCCAAAGATGGTAAGTTCTGCCACGTTCAGCCCAGATATGACCTTCTAGTTGACCGAAAAGCAGTGCTACCTCAAAATTCTCAATTGCCACCTCGTATTGCCCCAAATCGCGCCAGGTAATGCCTCGGTTAATCCACGCGCGGACATGGTGAGGTTTCAAATCAATCGCTTGATCGTAGTCGGCAAGTGCTACAGCTAATTCTCCACAAGCCGCGTAGTAATTTGCTCGGTTATTATAAGCACTAGCCAAATAGGGATTAAGTTTCAGGGCGGTGTTATAGTCGTAAAGCGCTTTTTGCCTTTCACCACTTTGGAAATAAATTAGCCCCCGGTTGTTGTAATCAACGGCATTGTGAGGATGGCGGCAAATTAGTTGGCTTAAAAGTGCGATCGCCTCAGTATAATCTCCTTGTTGAGCCAACCTCAAAGCACAAGAGCGCAAGTCGCTATCCCCAAAAATAGATTCGCTGCGATCGCTTTTCCTTCGCTCTTGAAGTTTTTTTGTAGTATTTAGAACATACTTATATTGGTTACTTTGCTGGTCATCGTCAGCTAAAAATGAGTGAATATTCATCTTTCCCTGCTTGAAATCCCTGCTTTTTTAAATAAAAGTCTAGTTTTTTAACGCTGGTGATTTTACCACTGTGTCTATTCTCAAGGTAGTTATGGTTACTTTAAAGCCATCTTAAGACTGAGATTTAAACTACTCACACCAGTAGAAATCTACCCCTTAAATAAACAATTGCTCCTCAAACCTAATCATAGATACTTGATCCCGAAGGAAAATTCCAGAAATAGCAGACGTTAAATATCAAAGACTAGTCAAGTAGTGAGAGCGACAACTTGGTAGAATGCCAACAAGCCGTTCATTTAGAGATGAGAAAGAAGAGACGGGGACTGGTGGCAAGGGAAATGAGGGAGATGAGAGAGACAAGGGAAATAATAATCCCCAATGCCCCATGCCCAATGCCCAATGCCCCATACCCCAATCCCCATATTCAATTTTTTTGAGAAATTTCCCGATGACAACTGCAATTTCCTATCCCAATGCCCCTGATTTAGCAACCGATGATTACATTGTCATCGGCTTGGCAACCTGCTTCGTCAAAGAAGATGGAGAAGTTTATCAAATCGAAGTTATAGAACCGATTCCCTCTGCGGCTTTGGAAGCGCTGTTAAAGGGCATTCCTACCTCCTATAAGCTGGCTCATGCCACAACTTTGGGATCTGTGCTGGATGGCGATTCACAACTGCTGCCAGATGGCTTCCCAGAGTCGGCTCAGTTTGGAGAGGAATTTGTGCCACGGGCATTTGCAGCAGCTCGTACCTACAAGCGTCGTGAATCTGCAAAATCTCTGATTCCATTAGGTACAAACTACACTGAGTTTAAGTATTCCATTGAGCGGAAACGGGTGTTAAACGCCGCTAGAGTTGTCACCAAAGAAGACAACGTTAAGCAGCATTCTCATACTCACAAAGTTCTTTAAGTAATTATGCTAAAACTTTACGGTGGCGCTCGTAGTCGAGCATCAATTGTTCACTGGTATTTAGAGGAATTAGGAATTCCCTACGAATTCGTCAAGCTTGATATGCAGGCCGGTGAACACCTCAAGCCTGAGTATTTAGCAATCAACCCATTTGGTAAAGTTCCAGCAATTGTTGATGAGGATTTTCAGCTTTGGGAATCTGGGGCAATTTTGCTGTATCTTGCCGATAAGTATAGTAAAACTCCACTTTCACCAGAGGAACGTGCTGTATTTTCCCAATGGGTTTTGTTTGCTAATGCTACCCTTGCTCCAGGGATTTTTGGAGAAGAGAATCGAGAACGGGAAATGCTCCGCTTGTTGACTCCCTTAAATGAAATTTTCAGTAAGCAACCTTTTTTACTTGCCAATGAGTTCACTGTTGCTGATGTGGCAGTAGGGTCTATTTTGAATTACATTCCCATGATACTGAAGCTAGACCTCAGCCCCTATCCAGCGGTGTTGAACTATATGAAGCAGTTATCTGAGCGTCCGGCATTTCAAAGAAGTATTGGCGGACGGACTTAAAATAATTCGTAATGACGCTCCTGCGTCGCTAACGCTGCGCTAACGTAATTCGTAATTAAATTTTTAACTACGAATTACGAATCTTTTAACGATAATTTGTAAATTGCAAAGCAACTGGGTAGTCTTCTTGTTTTAGCCGCTGCATGACAACTTGCAAGTCATCCTTAGATTTGGCAGAAACCCGCACAGCATCACCTTGAATTGAAGCTTGTACCTTTTTGAATTCATCCCGAATCAATTTGGAAATTTGTTTGGCGATTTCCTGGCTGATACCTTTTTTGAGTTTGATTTCTTGACGCACGCGATTACCACTGGCTGATTCAACCTTGCCAAAATCAAAGATTTTTTGGGAGAGGTTACGCTTGGCGGCTTTTTCTCGCAGAATGGTGTGTACAGAATCTAAGGTAAACTCGCTGTCAGTACTAACATTAATGCTTTCTTCAACTAACTCGACAGTAGTTTCAGTGTCTTTGAGGTCGTAACGACCTTTGATGTCTCGTATAACTTGATCGACAGCGTTAACCAACTCTTGTCGGTCAAAGTCGCTCACAATGTCAAAGGAAAAAGTAGAAGCCATAAAACATTTTAGATTTTAGATTTTGGATTTTGGAATTGGGCATAAAACATTAATAATAATTCCCATGCCCAATGCCCCATGCCCAATGCCCCAATTAACTAGTAGCTTGGATGATGCTGAAAAACATGAGAGTGGCAGAGGCGATGGAGCCAATGCCAAACATCAGCGATCGCAAAAGGGGTATATTCAAAATATAAAAAATCGAGTATAGGAAACGGGCCACCACAAACGCGATCGCAGCTACTTGGGCTGTAAAAGAATTTACACCAGTTACATAAGCCATCAATGCGGCTGCGGCAAATATCATAAAGACTTCAAAGGTGTTCTGATGTGCCCAAGTAGCCCGTTGGGCATAAGGTGGCAATTTATCAAACATGGCGCGAGGAGTAGAAAGCATTTCATACCCAATACGCGCACGGGCATAAGCTACTAGCAAAAATGGCACGTAAATTAGAACGGCAGCAGCAGCGATCGAGTACAAAAAAATTATCATTACTTATTAGTCGTTGGTTATTAGTCATCAGTCATCGGTCATCAGTCATTAGTCAAATACAAATGACAAAAGACAAATGACAAATGACTAATCAAAGTAGAAAAGCGTCACCACTTTTCTTTGTTCTTCTGCATCCTGACAAGTTTGTAACAGGGTGCGACTGTCATGAAACGCAAAGCAGATTAGTTGCTGGCAACGGGAGACAATTTCCTTGTTGCACAAATAACTAGCTTCCGCCAGAGACAGATTATCATTACTGGGATTTTCGACTAGATGCATTACCTGTTCTAGTTGCTGGCGGGATTCCAAAGGCTGGCGTTCCAGGCTTTGGGGTAAAATCACTGTCAACAAATTTGCATCAGCCCGGGTTGCTCCCTTGATGGCGGCGGAATTTGTACCTGTAGCACCAGAAGTAATGATTCGATTACCCGATAAAACTAGGGCATAAGTCATCATTTCAATAAGATTCTGATGCGTAATTGGCACATGACGAGAACCCAGCAAGGCAATTCTTTTAGAACCCGTTTGCTGGATTGTCGCCAGTTCTTGCGCTAATGTATCGAGGTTAATAAGGTCTGTTGATTGGCTCAAAGATGGAGATAATCAGACTAAACGACCCAGATATTTTACCAAACAGCGTGTAGATGCGAAGAAAACTTAAGTTAGACATTGCGACTATTTTTCGATTCTTTGGTTCAGTAACTCCATTACTTGGTTACACCAGGCTAGCCAATGTGTTTCGTAACTAATGCCATTTAAGAGAGTTAAATACTGAAATTTGCCTGATTCTGGCAGTTCTTGCGGATTCTGAAAGTAACGCTGTTCTAAGTTATGGTACGTAGACAATTTTTTTTGATGGGCTTTTTGGTGATTTTCTAGCTCTGCCAAGATAATTTGGTTAGGAACAATATGACCAGCAAAAATTTTTACCAGTAAATCATCTTTAATCGGTGTGGGTTCACAAGGTTGAGCAATCCACTCTTTGAGGTGCTGTTCTCCCAAGTCTGTAACGCTGTAGAGCCTTTTATCTGGCCGTCCTGCTTGAAGAATTGACTCAGAACTGATCCAGCCTTGATCTTCTAGCTTCGCCAACTCCCGATAAATCTGCTGGTGACTTGCCGACCAGAAAAAGCCTACAGAGCCATCGAATCGTTTTGCTAAATCATACCCACTACAGGATGCGTCAACCAGAGCCGCTAAGATTGCGTGCGCTAATGCCATAATTTTTAATTCACTACTTGACTTATGCAACTAATTGCATAACAATAACTATATGCAATTAGTTGCATATTAACTTAAACAACAAGGAGTGAGAGATGCCTCAAGTAATACCGGGACGATTTACAGCCGAGATTGATGAACCCTTTGTTGTGTTTCTAATTGGGATGCGAATTAATAAGTTATTCGCTTTTTCCAAATGGATTCCCACAGCTAGGGCAATGTCCCCCATGCTACAAAGCCTTAATCAGAATCCTGAAAAAGGGTTTTTAGGGGGAGAAAAGTTTATCTACCCGCGAGGGGTAGGATTGATTCAGTATTGGCGATCGTTCGAGGATTTGGAGCGTTTTGCCAGAAATCCAGCCGATGCACATTTAAAAGCTTGGCAAAGGTTTAATCAAGCCATTGGTGCTGATGGCAGTGTTGGTATTTGGCACGAAACTTATTTAATTGAACCCGGAAGATATGAGGCGATTTACGGGAATATGCCTGTCTTTGGATTAGCTGCTGCAACTAAACACGTCCCAGCGATGAGACGGAAGGAAACAGCACGCCGTCGCCTGGGAGGTGACGGCGAACCAGCTGTATCCTAGCAATACAGCCTCCTAACTAATAACTGAGCATAGATGCTCTTAAAAGTTTGAGTTGATGAATCTAAGACAATGCCGCTGCGGGAGTTAAACCTAGTTTGGATAACAAGCGGTCAATGTCAAAATGCTCGGACATCAACTGACGAATATACTGAACCTTAATCGGCTCGTGGACACGAACTTGACCAAAAGTGCGGTCAACAATTCCGACAGTAGTTAGGGTATCTAAGTCAACAGACAAAATGGGTATTTCTAGTTCTTCAGCGCGACTGAGAATGAACGGTGGCGGTGGTAGTTGCCCAGTGAGAATTAAACATTGGGTAGATGTTTCCAAAGCCGCTTGCTGAATTTCCACCCGATCGCCTCCTGTCACCACTGCCATATTCCGGCGTTTGCGGAAATATTTCACAGCTGAATTGACATTCATCGCTCCAATTGCCAGACTTTCTACCAACAAATCCATGCGATCGTTGCGACAGAGAACATCTGCCTTTAACTGTTTGACTAGTTCGCCAACACTCACACTGCGGAGCAAATCGCTGTTTGGCAGCATTGCTAGCACCGGAATACCCTGCTGTTCCAAAAATGGTAGCACGAGAGTTTCAACTGCTTCTAGTTCGGTGACAGGGATATCATTGATCACAGATCCAATCAAGCGATCGCCCAGACGCTGTTTAGCAGCCAATAGTGCCTCAACCGAAAGCAAGGATTTATAGCGGCTTACTAACAGCACGCCAGCATCCAATACTTCAGCCATTTGCAGTAAAGACAAGTCAAACAAATTGCCTTCGGACAAATCACCAGGCCCTTCCAGTAACACCAAATCTCCTTGAGACTTATGTAAATATTGCTGTATTAGGGACTGCTGATAATCGGTTTTGTCTTCCCCCCGTAAGCGCTTTTGCACATTTGGTTCATCCAAAGCCAGCATTGTAGGTGCAACGCGGTTTTCCGGCAAATTGAGGCTAAGAGCGATGAACTGGACATCTTCTTCAATTACGGTTCCACTAGACGAATTGAAAGACGTACCAAGTGGTTTACCGTAGCTAATATCCAGACCTTTTTGCTGTAGCTGATGAGACAAACCCAGAACAGTTGCAGATTTACCGCTGTAATTCTCGGTCGATCCAATCAGCAAATATTTAGGGGATTTTGGCACACATGCACTCCTAATTTCAAAAGTCAGAAGAACCCAGCTAGGTGTTTCCTAATTCTAGTTCCTTCTGGCAAAAGCCTCTCGCTCTCACAAATTAAGGTTTCCCAGAATTACCTTCTGATTGAACAAGCAAGGGAGCTACTTATGGGTAGGCTTTTCAGATTAGACCAATTTTTTGGGTTTTAGAACCAATAAAGATTGTCTGAAACCTTAAAACTAGGTTCAATGCTTTCTAGGTTTCTAGCTGTTCCAGTTCCCGACTACGGGAGTTGGCGATGTTCTATGCTACTAAAGTGATGACTTATCCCAAACACTCTGCTTCTAAAATTACGTTAAGTCGATCGACTGGTAGTAGTATTTATTTGCTAAAATTTAGCTCGTAGATACGTATAAGATACAAAAGTGGTAATGAAAACTACCCATAATTAAGGTAAAAACCTTTCTCTTCGCTAAGTAAGATTTAGGTTTAAAAAAAGAGGTATTGATATGAACACAAACTTAGAAGAATTTTCATATCTCTGGGAGGACTCTGATTGGGCACTCTTAAAATTCAATGCTTCACCTTCAGAAAAAGAACCAAGATATGCAATTGTAAACACGAAAACTAAACATGGTTTGCTAGTTAGTGATGATACTCTCTATCAGGATCTCAAAGAAACTATGCGTAAAAAAGGAGTTCATATTGTTTCAGGTTTATGATATGTAGATAAAAATCAATTATTCGTGGATTAAAACTTGTGCTATTTTAGCTGGTCGTAAATCCTGCCAAATGGGACTATAAAAATATGTTGGTCGTCTCAAGGAATTACAGCGATGCCTTCGGCCGGCTACGCCTACGCAGTATAGACATAGTGTATTTTGGATCGGTTTGTATGAGAAGTTATGGGTAGGTGCAATAGAGTTTTAGGCTGATTTAGCTCATGATTTGATGCGTCTCAAGCCCAGTAAACTACCCCATTTTCAGAAGGGTATACGTGCTATGACTATTATCCAGTCTGCTTTGTAGCTACTTTATCACCCCTTAGAGCGAGTACTGTTAACCGTTGATCCATTAAGGAAACGTAACCAGATTTGTTCCGATTCTTCCAAGTACTGCGATCACAGACAAAATCATTCAATAGTTTCCTTACAAACCCAACACCTGCATTGATTTTTCAAGTACTTCTTTGGGGCGAAATGGTTTAGTTAGATATAAGTCTGCACCAACCTCAATTCCTTTTTGTTTATCAAATTCTTGCCCCTTAGCTGTCAAGATTATGATGTAGATGTCAGTCATTTGTAGGTCATGTTTTACAATATGGCAGACTTGCAAACCATTCATTTTCGGCATCATCACATCAAGAAAAACCAGGTTTGGTTTTTCAGTTTTAATAGTTTCGAGAGCTTCTTCTCCATTTCTAGCAGTTAGAAGTTCAACACCTTCGTCCTCTAATGCTTCTAAGGCTTGTTCCATCAAAATCAAGATATTGGGTTCATCATCAACAATTAGAATTTTCTGGGTCATAGGGATTGGGGATTGGGGATTAGGGGACTTGTACTGATCGAACGCGAACAGCGTCTCTAAGAGTTGCCGTTGGCGCAGCCTCTCCAAGAGTTGTATTGGGGACTGGGGATTAGAGATTAGGGATTAGATTATATAGTAAGGTTCCACTAATTTTTTCCAGTACTCAGCACCCAGTCGCCAGCACCAGCGATTACTGTTCAGACAACATAATAAAAAATACATTTTCCAACTCCTTCTCAAAGCGTAGGGTTTTCACCAAATCGGCTTCTTGAGAAAAGATAGAATCGATGATGATCATGTCAGGTTTGGCTGACAGGGCTTTATAAATGCATTCTTGCGGATCGGAAGCTTCAATCACACTGTATCCCTGAGTTTGCAGTACATCTGATAGGGTTTTTAAGGCTGATGCATTTTTATCTACAACCAATACCTTTTTACTAGAAGTGCCTTGGTAAAGCAGTGAGCCAATTTCGTTGAGGAGTTTTTCTGTGTCAATGGGCTTGGTAAGATAGCGATCAATGCCAATGTGGTAGCCGCGTTCTTTGTTTTCAATAATCGACAGAATGATAATCGGAATGTCTGCGGTCTGAGGATCGTTTTTAAGAACAGCTGCCACATCGAAGCCGTTGATTTGGGGCATCATCACGTCTAAGAGAATCAGATCGGGACGGGATATTTTGATTTGATGAATTGCATCCATACCATCCTTTCCTTCGCGAACATTGTAGCCTTCGTTTTCCAGTTGTTGGCGGAGCAGTTCCCGAATGTTAGCGTCATCATCTACAACCAAAATGGTTTTACGGTTTTGGTTCAGCACAGTGTTTTTGGTGATGACGTGTTCTTTGAGTTGTTTGACTAGCGTATCCAAATTTAGATTAGCAGTGGTTTTTTGATCGCTGGCGTAGGTGGGAATGATGAACGAGAATACGCTGCCCTTACCTGCTTCACTCTCAACCCAGATTCTACCGCCGTGATGATCGACGATTTGTTTACAGATGGGCAGTCCTAATCCTGTGCCTTTGGGTTTGTCGGTGAGAGTGTCGCCAACTTGACGGAATTTCTCGAATACTTTCGGCTGGTCTTCAGGTGCAATCCCAATGCCTGTGTCGATGACGCTGATGCAAACACCGTCATTTCCTTGTTTGACGCGACAGGTAACACAACCAGATTCGGTAAACTTAACGGCATTAGAAATCAGGTTGATTAAAACTTGCAGCAGACGGTTGCGATCGCCTACTATCTGAGGCAGTCCTGGTTCAATCTCGCTGACTAACTGCAAGCCATTGCTTTCAAATAACCCGGCGGTAGAATTAGTTGCCCAATCCAGTAATTCGCTAGGATCGAGGGGCTGCATCTGCCATTCCACCTTACCTGCTTCCATTTTGGCGATGTCCAGGACATCGTTAATCAAAGACGTGAGCCGTTCTGCTTCCGACACAATAATGTTGAGATTGTCAGCCACCCGCTTAATCGTTTTCTGAAGCTTGCGGTCTTCGGTAGCAAGCATTGGGAACACATCGGTTTCTAGCTTTTCTTGAATGATGGACGCAAAACCCAGGACAGAAGTCAGTGGCGTCCGCAGCTCATGGGAAACTGTTGAGATGAAATCGGTCTTCATCTGGTCGATTTCCTTTTCTGCTGTCACATCTCGAATCAGTAGTGCCGAACCGAAGCAGGCAGCGGGTTCTGAATCTGCCGTCTTTTTGAAAATGGCGGTTGCCACTGCTTGACCAATGCGTTCTTTGGTCAATGCAACTTCGGCAGAGAACACCTCACCGGGATGGGACTGAGTTCGTGCAACCAGGTCTGCTAAACCAGGTATCGGCAATTCTCGGTAGTGACCGTTGACGGCGTTAGCTGTCAATTCATACATAGCTAAAAAGGCAGGATTGAAGTGGGTGATTTGTCCTGTAGTATCTGCCACTAACAAACCATCAGCTAAGTTATCTAAAATGGCATTTAATCCCTGCGCTTCTGCTAAGGTATTTTGCAAGGCAGCCGTCCGCTCAACAACTCTGGCTTCCAGTTCTTGATTCAGTTGCCGTAGAGCAATTTCTACTTGTTTACGGGCAGTGATGTCAGTATTGATTTCTAGCATGGCGCAGGGTTGACCGGATAAATCTCGTTGCAAAGTCCAGCGGCTCTGAACGGTGATCGGTCTGCCATCGCGCGTGATGTGTTCCAGTTCTCCTTCCCAAGTGCCCTCCTGTAGAAACTCTGATAGAATTTCTTCTAAAGGTTTTGGAAAGGTTGATTTGAGAAATGCGTGAATGCATTGGTCTTTCACTTCCTCCCGCGTCCAACCGTAGAGTCTTTCGGCACCCTGATTCCAGTGAGAGATTTTGTCGCTCATGTCGCGGACGATGATGGCATCGCTGGAATGATTCAACATATCCAATAAACGTTGATTTTCAGCTTCTGCCAGCTTGCGATCGTGAATATCAGTACAGGTGCCAATCCATTCCCGAATACTGCCGTCTTCTTCCAGGACGGGGGCACCACAGACCCAAAAGTAGCGGTATGTGCCATCTTTACCATGCAACCGATATTCGGTTTGGTAGATACCTCGGTTTGCCACAGCAGCATTCCAGACTTCTGTAGAGTGGGCACGGTCATCGGGGTGAATTGGATCGATCCAGCCCCAACCTTTTACTTCAGCTTCGCTCTGCCCCGTATAGTCCATCCATGTGAGCATTTCACTACTTATTCCCAGTCCTTCCGGGGTAGCTCCCCAGACGATCTGTGAAGTAGCAGTTACTAATGAGCGATATCGTTCTTTAAGACGCTGATTTTCGGCTTCTGCCAGCTTGCGCTCATGAATATCGGTGCAGGTGCCAATCCACTCTCGGACGCTGCCATCTTCTTCTATAACGGGCGCACCCCAGACCCAAAAGTAGCGATAGTTGCCATCCTTGCCACGAATTCGGTATTCAATTTGATACATACTCAGGTTTGCCACGGCAGCACTCCAGACTTCTCCGGTATAGGCGCGATCGTCAGGATGAACGGCATCAATCCAGCCCCCATTTTCTGCTTCAGCTAGACTTTGACCTGTATAGGCTATCCAGCTTGCCAGTTCAAAGCAAATTCCCTCTGGTGTGCTTACCCAGACAATTTGTGTATTAGCTGTTACCAGAGAACGGTATCGGGCTTCACTCTGTTTCAGTATTTGTTCAGTATCTTGGCGTTCCTGCTGGACGCGTCGAAGGTAGCTGATGTCCTCTACACTACACCAGATCAGTCGCTCTCCATCTTTCTCAATCATCTGTCCAGAAATCCTCACCGGAACCAGATGCCCGTCTTTGTGGATTAACTCCTTTTCAGATGGGCCGTAGCGACCAGTTTGCTCTAGTTTCTCTAGGGTAGCTTGGTCAGTGACGGCATAGTTTTCAGGAGTAATCTGGCGATCGCCCAGATTCAGGGTTTCTGAAACAGTTCGCCCCAAAATGTCAGCATAGGCAGGGTTGATGCTAATTAGCGTCCCATCTATTCGGCACAGTACTAGCCCAACGGGACATTGTTCAAATAGCTGACTGTTGTATTCATCAAGTTGGTTAAACATGGTTGAGGTTTCTTTAGTGGCGTATTTGAGTAGGGTTAGAACAACAGAACCAAGACAACAAAGTGGCGTAAAGCTTTAACGAAATTGGGTGGCGTTGGAACATCTGGTAAATTTGATCGGGTGAAGCACCTTCCACATCTGGACTGTGCTGTGAAAGTCGCTGGATCAGTTGAGTATGGCGGATCAGTAGATCCGTCGGTTTGAGTATTGGAACAGTTGATGAAATGAAACCGTCAGTATCGGGAGTCGGCGATGATTTTGTTGTGGGAGTTGGCAAGGCAGAGGTGCTATTTTGTTCTTCAGGAGCGTCTGCCAATGCACAATTTATTGGAATCTGAATCCAAAATTCTGTCCCTTCACTCGGTTGAGAACGACACTTAAGCATTCCCCCATGTTTGTCTACAACAATTTGGTAGCTGATTGCCATGCCTAACCCCGTTCCCTTCCCAACATCTTTCGTGGTGAAGAAGGGATCGTAAATGCGGCGAATTACCTCCTCCTTCATGCCTGGGCCGTTGTCGGCAATGCGAATTACAACCCACTGCTGGTCAATGGCTATGGTACGAATAGTGATTTGGGGATTGGGGGTTGGGGATTGAGGATTATTTTTGAGTCCCCAATTTTCCATACTTTCTTCCAAAGCATCAATGGCATTTGCCAGGATGTTCATAAACACCTGATTCAATTGTCCGGGATAGCAGTGAATCAGAGGAAGTGTTGCATAGTCTTTAACAATTTCAATTGCCGGACGATGAACATCTGCTTTCAGACGATGATGAAGAATCATTAGCGTTCCGTCGATGCCATCGTGGATGTTCACGGCTTTCATTTCAGCTTCATCATGCCGGGAGAAGTTTTTCAAGGATTGGACAATTTCGACGATGCGACCTGTGCCCAGTTTCATTGAATTTACCAGTTTAGGGAAATCCTGCATGATAAATTCTAGGTCTATATTGTCTAACTCTGATTCCAGTTCTGGAGGAGCAACAGGTAGAAATTTCTGATACTTTTCCAACAGGTGTAACAAGTCTTGGGCGTATTCGGCAACATACTTTAAATTGCCGCAAATAAAGTTAACCGGGTTGTTGATTTCGTGGGCAACTCCGGCAATAAGTTGCCCGAGACTGGACATTTTTTCGCTTTGGATTAACTGAGTTTGGGCTAATTGCAACTCATGGAGAGCTTGCTGAAGCTTCTGTGTCTGAGCTTTTGCCTGGAGAGCTGCTTGAATGCTTTGCTCGTAAAGCACAGCTTTTTCAATAGCGATCGCTGTTTGAGAGGCAAAAATACTCACCAGTTTCAGGTGTTCAGCCTTGTATGAGTCAGTTTTGGGCGTTCCAATGGCGATCGCTCCCAGTACCCGCTCTTTGGCTCGTAACGGTACACAAATCATTGCACTAACGTTTTTTTGCCCCTCTAATCGCGGATCGGCTTGCACATCATTGACGAGTTCTGCCCGGTTGGATTGCACAATGTTGCCGATAATTCCCTTACCCGGTTCTGGCTGATTGTGGTCAAAAAACACTCCAAATTCGGCAATGATTTCAAACGCAGTTGCATCTGAACTCAAAAGCAGAATCATCCCCGCAGATGATTCAATTAATTGACTCAATTCTTGAAGCACAAGTTGGGCAATCTGTCGCGTATCTAAACTTGTTGTCAGTTGAGTCGAGATATCGTCAAACAAATCAATTTCCTGATATCGCTCTAGCAATTCTTTGGCGAGTACTTTCTTCTCAGCTTCCTGCTTTGCCAGAAATGAGAGCAAATTTGCAAGTAAAGTTGCCTGTTCTTGCCCAACAACCCAACCGATAATTTCTCCTGAAACCTCGATTGGATATCGATTTTCTCCAGTTTGCTCCCCAATGCTAATCAGTTTCGTGCCGTCTACCAGTTCAACATCAATCGCGATGTTGAACTGGTAGACTAAGTTATGAATAAGAGATGGCAACTCTTTTTTGTTGAGCATCTTTCTGAGGCTAACTGCGGGCATGAAACACCTCATCTAGAGCAGGTTGCAAATTTCTAGCAATCAGTGTTGGTTCGTTGGCGTAGTGTCTCAAAGAAAAACCTACACTGTATTGCAACCTCCTGCCACCTTCACCGTAGCTATCCGTCCCCTTTTGCATAACCAAGCTACGCCTAGCATCTCCCGAAAAGAGAGGAATTGTCATAAAAATCTAGGGATATAATAATTTACTAATTAAGACTAGTTTTCCCAAAAACATTAGCGATATAACAGCGAAGTCGAGCGGTAGCAAATACCTTTAAACTCTGTACCAGAGCCATTCTTCCTTGTAACTCGCTTACTGTTTAATCAGTTAAAACAACTATAAATAAAAAAATAATAGTTAGATAAAAGCATAGATTTAAGTCTATGATAAATTCATGTCTCTTATTGCTACTCCTCATAAATTGGGAATTAGCTTTTTGAACATATAGGTGAGCGGTATTTCGGAGAGTAGAATAATCGCCCTGAGTGTACCAAAAGAAGCTGCGATCGCAGCTTCTTTTGGTAATTTTAAAAAGTATTTAGGTAAGCGCTAGTTTTAATTAGATCCGAGAGTCGCGAAAACGAAGTCTGAGTAATCGTAGCCAGCGTAACCAAATTTGTGCAGGCTGTTCAAAGAAGGTGAAAATATCGCCGAAACCTAAATTAGTTTTGTGATGATGTAACCAGTGTCTCTCAGGAGTGGTAATAAATAGAATTTGACATAAAATATTTACAGGCTTTGGAGTTTGCCAACCCAGTACACTTATGTGTCTCCACCATACATGAAACTGACCAAGCAGTAATCCAGAGATAACGCCAATGGGAGAGAAAGACCACAAAACTACTGCTATAAGTACATAAGGTAAAGCTCCCAAGATACCATCCAAAAGAACTTGGGGATTAAAAGTCAAAATAGCGTAGTGGCGGAAGTCTTTCTTCCAGGAGTGGTGCGTTTTTAAATGAAGGCTACCAAAAATGTGCTCGGGTACGTGGTAAAAGAATGTAGATAGAAAATCACCAAAAAACAGTAATAACCAAGCAACAGCGATAGCCTCAAGCATTTGTACTCCTCAAGAATAGTTAAGAAAATTCCACAGAAAATATGCAAATGTCATGCGGTGGACATAGACACCTATTTTTCCGCTATTCAAGCAGCATCTGTGCGTCTCATGTGTCTACGCTCCAGGTAATTTGGCTCAGAGTATAATGGCACGAAGAAAAGATACAGCCCTTGCTCTGACTGGAACAAACCTCTAGGCTGGGAACCCATTCTGGAAGGGCTGCCGCCTCCAGTAGCTTGAATTGAGGCAGAGCCTCTTTTAAGTACATTCCCAGCCTCCATCTGGGAACAAGACGACACAAGCCTTTGGGCTTTTCTTAGTGCCATTTGGCTCAGAGTATATGTAATTGGGTCAGTTGCAGTTTCTATGAATCTCCAATCCTTAATGCACTAATCAGCAACTCGTAAGAACCTCCAATTTGACTTTTAGCTCTGGGTTAATGGTATCAATACATCTAAAACCCGATGGGAGTGCAGTATTTTGCCATAGTTACTACACAATCTTCTTACTAAGGCATACAGCGTAAGCAAAGGTTGAGTTAAACTTAGTACAAATTTAGGTTAAGGCTTTCTGCAATATTGTTAATTCTAAATTTATTGCAATTAAGCTTCAATTATGACTCGAATTAGAAGCATATAAATAGATATTCTGCCAATATTCATTGAGTTATTGAGGTGAATCAAGCAGGTTTATATTTTAATTTAAATGCTGTAAAATTTGGATAATCTAGAATTAACTAGATGCCATAAATATTTTTCTGTAAATCGAGTAATAATATCGCTATCAACCTGCACTTTCAATGATGAATATTGAAAAGACAGGGATACTTTTATAATTTATCTTTATTTGCCAAGTGCGTTTGAATTCGCTGACTCTAGACTATTAGCTCGCTCTTGTTGTAGACACTAGTGACTTTATGTGTCACCCTTGTCCTGTGGTTGCTGCTGCGCATAGCGAACGAGTAGGCATGAGACTATAGCCTAAGCTAAAAGGTATAAAAAATTAAATGATAGAGTAATAAATATTGATTCTTCCTTTATCATTTATAGACAAGTTAGTAAATCAGTAAAGCACACCTGCAATATTTATTTACAACGTGTCCTATTTAAAGGGTATCTCAGTTTATCCAAAATTTAGGTTACTTTCCATCTGGAAGGTAAAATCAGGATTTGAAGTTATGATTACACGATTTATCTGTTTCAGTATGAACAAAAAATGGGCGGTCAAGCGAATCACTATAAACCTGGCATCAAATGAAGCCAAAAACCTTGAAAAATATTGTGAACAGACAGGCAGGCCAGCAACAGATGTAATTAGAGAACTCATTCGAGCCTTGCCACTGACGAAATAAAAGTAGATTTGCGAACAATTTTACCTTGGTTGATTTTCAAGATATAAGCATTAGAATTTGGTTTAATTGGAGGTCTGAAATTAAGAGGTAGTAATTTTTTGATATGATTGAGAGGATATAAAAATTTAGTTTCAGGCGTGCTGCGCCCATTTACGACGAGCGCAGCGCGCCGAAAAGAAGATGCATGATCGCTATTATTGAGTTTCACAATGAAGAGTGAGAGAATATTTTTTGGTTCGATGACTATCCTTATTCTGTCGTCACCTTCGTTAGAAAATAATCTCTAACCCATATTGTTTAAAATTTTTACAACAAACAACAGCATTGAGGTAACAAATATACAGCCGTGAGGAGCTAATCTATGATTACTGCTCCTGCAACTACTCATGTCAGAGTAAAATGAAAAACCTTTGTCCAAATCTGCAACACCTTCTACTTCAGCGATGACTTTTCTGGACTGGGGCTTTTCAGGCTTGGTGTCAACGTTCAGCAGTTCAAGGCAAAGCTTGAATGAGTTCTCGAATCACGTCTAATGGTAGTCTGCCTGTCTGTTCACAATACTTTTCAAGGTTTTGGGCTTCATCTGATGTCAAGGTGATAGTGATTCGCTTAAGCGCTCTTTTTTTACTAGAGGTTGTCAAACGGGGAAATTTAAGTACAGCAGTTTTATTCATTGATTGATAAGCTAGATATATACAAACTTTCCTTAACAAGATTGCCAATTTCAAGCTGTCTTTACCAGTGAAAATCGAGATTTTGAGATTGAACTTAAGCTTTACGCCCCGAAAATATTACGGAAAAATACGAGGTATTAAATAACTATTACCATACGTAATAAATCTGCTATCACCAAATGTAAGAAGCTTTCGGCTGAAGAGATGATGTCAGCAATGCCCTACAGACCAGATAGTCTGTTGAGCAAGCGGTGTTGAATTAACGAGATGAGTAGATGCCAAAGGTGGTTTTTATCAGTGAATATTTTGCTAATATACCTGTTTTAAATCCTCTGCAAAATGAAATTATTCGATTGTTATGGCTATTACCCCATATCTATAGCAACCTAGTAGATAATTCCTTTTAGTAAAAAGTGATTAAACGAATAGTGGGTTAATACATGACTTTACAGAATTGGAGACGTAAGCGTGGCGTTGCACTTACTACCAAGGGATTACAAAAAATTAAGGAAGCAAAGCATCAGTCAGAAGCAAAGGAAAATTTTGGAAATAGATACACTCTTGAAGAAATGAGTGTACGTTCTGGTTTATATTCCGCTACCATCTCGAAAGTATTGAATCGGGAAGGAGGAGTTGATAAACAGACTATTGAGAAGCTTTTTTCAGTTTTTAACTTAAAAATAGATAAAAGTGACTATTCAAGCTCAAATACTCGTCTAGATTGGGGAGAGGCTATCTTTAACTCCGCTTTTTATGGACGTATAGAAGAACTGATTACACTAGAGCAATGGATTCTCAATGAGCACTGCCAATTGGTTGCACTATTGGGAATAGGAGGTATTGGAAAAACAGCACTGTCTGTAAAGTTTGCTCAAAAAATTCAGGACAACTTTGAGTATGTGATCTGGCGATCGCTACGAGAAGCACCGCCTGTTAAAATTATTCTAGGTAACTTAATCCAATTTATATCTGACGAACAAGAAACAGAAAGTAACTTACCAGAAAGTTTTAGCGATCGCGTATCGCGACTACTCTATTATTTACAAAATAATCGCTGTTTAGTGATCCTTGATAATGCAGAATCAATTCTGCGTAGTGGTAGCCGCGCCGGACTTTATCGAGAAGGATATGAGGAATATGGTGAGCTTTTAAGACGGGTGGGAGAAGCAACTCACCAAAGCTGCTTAGTGTTGACTAGTCGTGAAAAACCCAGAGAAATAGCATTTTTGGAAGGACAAGCACTACCTGTTCGCTCCTTGCCACTGAGTGGATTGAAGGTGGCGGAAGGGCAAGAAATTTTAAAACTCAAAGGACTATCGGCGGCAGAAGATGAATGGAAACTAATGATTGAACGTTACGCAGGAAATCCACTAGCATTAAAGATAGTTGCCACGACCATTCAAGATGTTTTTGATGGTAATATAACTGAGTTTTTGCAACAAGACACTGCTGTTTTTGGAGACATTCGCGATATCTTAGAGCAGCAGTTTGAGCGCTTGTCAGATTTAGAAAAGGAAATAATGTATTGGTTAGCGATTAATCGTGAGCCAATGGCGCTTCCAGAATTGCGAAATGATATTATATCACTAGTACCACAAGCAAAATTACTAGAAGCTCTGGAATCTTTAGGAAGGCGATCTCTAATCGAGAAGGCTTCTCTACGAGAGACTGTGCGAACGCTAATGCCAACGCCTACGCTAATTGAAAAAAGTGAAGCACTATTCACACTTCAGCCTGTGGTCATGGAGTATATGACTAGTAGATTGATAGAACAGGTCTGTGAAGAGATTGTCACTCAGAATATTGAGTCGTTTAGGCGCCATACTTTGATAAAGGCTATCGGTAAAGACTATGTTAAAGATATTCAGATTCGCCTTATCCTTAAACCAGTTATAGATGGGTTACTTAACCACTTAAGAAGTAAAAAAAATATTGAAAGTCAGTTAACTCAAATTCTTGCAAGACTGCGAGAAGAATCTCCGCTAGAACCAGGGTATACGGCTGGCAATATTTTCAATCTGCTTTGTCATCTAGAGACGGATCTAAGTGACTATGATTTTTCTTATCTGACTGTTTGGCAAGCAGACCTACGTAACATAAATTTGCACAATGTAAATTTTGCTCATGCCAATCTAAGTAAATGTGTTTTTGCTGAAACACTAGGGGGGATTCACTCAGTAGCATTCAGCCCTAATGGAAAACTCTTGGCTACGGGGGATACTAATAATGAGATTCGTCTGTACCAAGTTGTGGATGGAAAACAACTGTTCACCTGCAAAGGGCACACAGGTTTTATCTGGCCGGTTACCTTTAGTCCCGATGGCCGTATTCTCGCTAGTGGCAGTGACGATCAAACAGTGAAGTTGTGGGATACTAGCAGTGGGCAATGCCTAGCCACTTTAGAGGGTCATAGCGGTGGAATCTGGTCTGTTTCTTTTAGATCAGATGGTAATATACTAGCAAGTAGCAGTGAGGACACAACGGTGAGGTTGTGGGATATCCGTACCGGTCAATGCCTTAAGGCTCTATCAGGACATGGTAGTCGGGTATGGGCAGTCACCTTTAGTCCTGATGATACAATACTTGCGACTGGAAGTGACGACCACACAGTAAAGTTATGGGATGTCATCACTGGTCAATGCCTCAAGACTCTACTGGGGCACACCCATAGAGTACAGTCACTTGCCTTCAGTTCAGACGGTCAAATATTGGCTAGTGGTTGTCATGACCATACAATAAAGCTATGGGATGTCGCTACAAGACAATGCCTTCATACCTTGCAGGGTCATACTGACTTGGTAAATTCAGTTACCTTCAATTCAGACAGTACGATGTTGGCAAGTGGCAGTGATGATCAAACAGTAAAGCTATGGGATGTCACTACCAGCCAATGCCTCAAAACTTTCAAGGGGCATGGCACTCGGGTATGGTCAGTTGCCTTTAGTCCCGATGGTACGATGCTGGTAAGTGGCAGTGATGACCAAACGGTAAGGCTGTGGCATGTTAGTACAGGTCAATGCCTTAAGATTTTGCAGGGTTACTGTAATGGAATATGGTCAGTTACCTTTAATCCTCAAGGCACGATGCTTGCCAGTGGTAGTAATGACCAAATGATAAGGTTATGGGATACCAGTACAGGTAAATGTCTTAAAACCTTGCAGGGGCATAGTAATCGGGTTACATCAGTTTCCTTTAACCCATACGATAGCATCCTTGCAAGTGGCAGCGAAGATCAAACAGTGAAACTATGGGATATTAGCATCAGTCAGTGTCTCAAAACGTTGCACGGACATAGTAATCGGATCTTATCAGTTGCCTTTAGTCACGATGGTACAATGGTAGCAAGTGGCAGTGACGATCAAACAGTGAAGTTGTGGGATGTCAGCACTGGTCAATGTTTAAAGACTTTACAAGGACACACCCAGCGGGTATGGTCTGTCGCTTTTAGTCTAGACGATCATACGCTAGCTAGTGGTTGCCATGACCAAACAGTAAGGCTTTGGGATGTCAGCAATGGTAAATGCCTCCGGATTCTGCAAGGTCATACTGACTGGATCTGGTCAGTTGCCTTTAGTCCTGATGGTACGACATTGGTAAGTAGCAGCGGTGACCAAACAGTGAAACTATGGAATGTCAGCACCGGACTGTGTCTTAAAACTTTGCATGGGCATACCAATTCCGTATATTCTACTGCCTTTAGTATGGATGGTTGCATATTAGCAAGTGGTAGCGGAGACCAAACGGTGAAGCTGTGGGATGCAAGCACAAGTAACTGCGAGAAAACTTTATCAGCACACACTAAGCTAATCTGGTCAGTTGCTTTTAGTTCTAAAGGTAATATTTTAGCTAGTGGCAGTGAAGATGGGACGATAAAGCTTTGGGATATCTTGAAAGGTGAATGCCTGAAAACTCTTTTCAGCTCTAGACCTTATGAGGGTACTAATATCACGGGCATTACAGGTGTAACTTTGGCAACTATTGCCACTCTAAAAGCTTTAGGAGCAGTTAAATATAAGGAGTAGTAGTACAGTTATTAACCCTGCACTTACATTCCGTGCTTGTCTTTGGCAAAAGCGATATTCGGAAAGCAAGTAAAATCTATCAGAACTTATGAACCTTGCCTTCATCTGCCTTACTTTACTGTGCAGTATATCCTCCATCCATCATCATGTTGTGCCCCGTGATGAAGGAAGCCGCTTCCGAACACAACCACACTACAGTTTCTGCCACTTCCTCCGGCTTTCCAATGCGTCCTATAGGATGCATTGCCTTAAGTTGAGCAAGTGCATCTCTAGACAAGCCACTCAGCATATCAGTCTCGATGACACCGGGACTCACGACATTGATCCGGATGCCTTCCTTAGCATAGTCCATTGCCAACGCACGGGTTAAAGCGATGACGCCACCTTTGGTAGCACTATAGTTTGCAATGCCCGCAATACCTACAACACCAGCAATAGAAGCCACATTTACGATCGCTCCGCTGTTCTGTTTAAGCATCGCCCTGACTTCGTACTTGAGGCAGAGCCACGTTCCTTTAAGATTTACGTTAACCAGACCATCCCAGTCTTCTTCTGACATATCATCGGTGATTAAGCCGGGATTGCCCCCAATGCCAGCATTATTGCAAGCACAGTCTAAACGACCATAAGTCTTTACAGTTTTATTGACCAATGCCTCCACTTCAGCAGCATTTGAAACGTCGGTCTTGACAAAAATAGCTTCACCTCCTGTCTCTTTTATCAGGCGCACGGTCTCCTCACTTTCGGCGAGCCGACGACTAGCAACCACGACTTTTGCTCCAGCCCTTGCAAATGCGATCGCACTCGCTCTACCAATACCTGATGAAGCCCCTGTAACCAGCGCAACTTTTCCATCGAATTGACCTGTCATAGATGTGTTCCTTCCATTTTGATGGCTTTGTTTTGCACTAACTGATAGCTATATTTGCGTTTCCGTAGCGATACTGCACCTACACAAAAAGCTAAGATTCCTAACACAGCAGAAGATTCAGGGGCAGGCACTGGCTCAAGCGCTGAAAATGCTAATTTTCCGATTAGCTTATGAGTGGCAGTCGTTGGATGGACTTCATCCCAGAACAAAAACTTGTCTGGGATACATATAACTGGCTGTGTGGTAACTTTAATAGGCACTACTGGTGAATCTCCGATGCACGAGTCAGTTCCATTCGTGAGACTGAATTCCTCCGGCTCTGCGACGATCCGATTAAAAAGAGAATTAACATCAAGAGGAATAATGTTGATATTAGGGTTTAGTTCCTGACTCAAAAGGTTGAGGTTTGTGGTCAAGCTGGAATTATGTTTACTGGTAAAAGTGCTAAGTAAGCTAGAAACTTGACTATTGCCGCCTGTAACTGGAAACTTTCCTAAATCTGGCAGATTCAAGACCATGATATCTCTAGCTCCAACAGCAGCAAGCGATTTTACCGCCGTTGATAGATTTGTAACACTCTGGGTAGGGTTGGGAGTGCCTTGGAAAAAGTAATCTAAATAATCATTAATACCCGCCTCAAAGATATAGAGGGAGTTTGGATCGGCAGACGGATTTGCTGTTGTAAAGCTGTTGATTTGTTGTTGTAATCCTGGTATAGTGCTGAGTCCTATATTCTTGAATCCTGTAGTTGCACCACCGAAGGCAAAGTTGGTGTTCGGATTGAAAGTTAACCCTAGATCAGAGGCGAGATATTCCACCCAAACCGGACCATTGGAAAAACGTTCATTAAAGTAAGGTGGATTTGGGGGAACGATTCCATTAGTTGCATTAAATACATTACCCGTATCGGAAAAGCTATCTCCAAAAACATAAATCTCGTCATAATTCTTTGCCGAGACTTTGAGCGGAAACATGACATACAACAGGAAAAGTCCTGTTGCTATCATCTCCCTTTGCTTTGTCAATTTTGAAATATACATACCATTTCAATACATATAGTTAACAAGAAATAAGGCTTTGGTCTTCGGTACATTTGCTATCGAGTTGGTTTAACTGAGAGGGTTAGGACCTAGCGCCACGTTACCCCAGCGCATCACACTTGCAGAAGCGGTACCTGCTGCACCTAAGCCATAGATAAGAACTAGGTCATTTTGATGAATCTTACCCAACTGTGCAGCAAAATACAGATTGGCTACCGTGATTACTGGCCCAATGTTTGCATACTGGGGGTAGAGGTTGATTACGCGCTCTGGGTCAATACCAAGTACGCGCGTGCAAAAGCTTGCCCCCCAAGCAGTGGATGTATTGAAAACAAAAAAGTCAACTTGCTCGATGGTGACACCAGCTGCGGCAATAGCGCCATCACAGCACGTACGCAGTTGTCTTACAGCCGTTTCGCGAATCGCCTTATTTGCGCTCTTGCCCATCCGCATATGCACTTGTGGACTACCCTGCCCGTCCTGTGTTACTTCTGCAAAAAATATGTCGCACAAATCACCAGTATGAATGGTTTTTGTACCGAGGATACCCTGGTTCGGTGCAAGTGAACCGACCACAAAAGCACCGACACCGTCACTCATAAACCATGAGAGGGTATCGTCTTCATCGAAAAAGCGAGAGTATGAACATGAGATAACCACCAGCACATTACGATATTCTCTCGATCGTACTAAAGCACAAGCAGTTTGAAGTGCAACCGGGGTAACCCCGCACGCGGCATCAAGATTCCAAGCAGCACCCTGTAAACCCATTTGACGAGCCAGGTAAGCAGCATCGCCAAATCCAATTTGTTCAGGCCAAATGGAGGCGACGAGCATCAGATCTACTTCTTCGGGAGCAAGCTTTGCTGCATTGAGGGCATCACTAGCTGCGCGCTCTTGCAGCATCAGAGACGATTCATCTGAACTAAGCACCCATCGATCGATAGTACCGCGAAAAGGGTCTTTAAGATAAGGCAACATCTCTGAGTCAAACTCGTTACTGGGTATAGAGCCAGCAAGCGAAAACAACCTTGCCAAACTTTTTTGCTCCGCCTCAGCAATCAACTCTGGGTATTTTTCTCTATAGTAATCGTTTGTACGCTTAATGCTCGGCAAGCTAAATGCCAGCGATCGAATACCTACTGAGTGATTCACTATAATGTATCTCCTGTCAATCATCTGTAGCGCTCTGCGAAATCAAACTGGAAATACGATCTCCAATTGGTGCAAGCCTGGTTGGGTCAATTACTACGTCAACAACAAACGGTTTGCTCGAAGCCATCGCTTTTTCCAGGACTGTCTGGACATCAGCTTCCTTCTCAACCCGGATACCATCAGCTCCCATACCGCAGGCAATCTTAACAAAATCCACCTGCGGAATTTCTACATCCAAATCCTTGTACCCCTGCAATGTTGAACCCTGACCACACATGTTGTAACGCCCATCATTAAGGACAATCCAAACGGCGGGAATTTGGTATCTTACCGCAGTGTTTACCTCATTGAGCATAAGCATAGAACCATCTCCGACGATGGCGACAGCTTTATCCTTGCATGTTAAGGCAAGACCTAAGATACCAGTGACAGTATGACCCATAGACGAGAACCCAGTACTGACACGGAAACGCCCCGGTTTTGCAAATAGCAGCAGGTGAATTGCCCAAGCAAATGAGTTTCCCCCCTCAGCCATCACTACTGCATCACTTTTCTCAACGATTACCTGTTGAATCAAATTAATTAGTACATCAGGTCGTACCAACCCAACTTTGCGTAGCTTGGTAATATTATGTGTAGGTCTTGGCAGCGCAATAGCCATTGACACATCAGGACACTTTGGAATGTATTTTAGCAGTGCCTTAACAAAGGCTCCTATATCAGACGGGATTACGAACGTTTCGGCAGATGGATATGCAACTCCTGATACGTCTGGGTCGATGTCAACATGCAAAAATCCTCGTTTAGGGACCATAGCAGGGTTCCAGAACGAGGTAAATTCACCCAGACGCGTGCCGAGTATTAAAGTTCGCAAAGGACGATACTCCTGCATGTACCTCAAAACTGATGTATGTCCAGCAAAGCCCGTAACCCCTACAAATTGAGGATGATCTTCGGGAAAGATGCCCTTAGCGCGAGGTGAACACATTACGGCAGCCCCTGTCCTCTCGGCAAGCTGGCGAATCTCTTTTGCAGCACCCCGTGCTCCAAAGCCCACCCAGATGGCAAACAGTCCCTCAGACAGCAACCGGACACATTCTGCGATTGTTTCTTCACTCGCGGTTACCAGACCATGAGATAGAGTTACTCGTGGCAAAACTGTATTTACTGAACTTGTCTGGATATTTGTAGGAATACTTATATGAGCTACGAATCCTCCAAGTCGTGCTAGACCGAGAGCAATCCTTCGAGCAACCTCTGGGAGTTCATCACTGCGTTCAAGGGTTGTAGCATAATGAAATATTGACCCCGAAGTAAAAATACCTGTGCTGGGCATAGTGTAGGTGCTAGTTTCTTGGCAAGCCCACCGGCCGCGCTGTGGTGCTGAGGTTGAAGCTGACACGAGGAGGACCTTAGCACCCTCCCAACGAGCAGCTAATAGCCCCGTCAAAGCGTTGGTGATCCCTGGACCAGTTGTAGTGAATACTACAACCGGGCGATCGCTAGCAAAATACGCCTCAATGGCTGCAAAAGCGGCTCCTGCTTCGTGGCGAAAGTGTAACACCTGAATAGAACTTTGATGTAATGCAGCCCATACTGGGGCGATCGCACCTCCCGATACACCAAAGGCATACTGCACTCCCATCTCTTCCAGGATTTTTACTACTGCTTCCGCTACCGACAAAGTTTCGGATGCATTGCTATGAGATGACTGTTTACTTGAGTTTAATTCTTTAGTGGTATTCGCTTGTGTATCCTGAAATTTAACATCCATACAAACTATACTTAGGAATAATTTCCTTTCTGGAATAACTATTATCCCATATCCCACACCTAAACTTAGTAACATTGTATTATCAATGTAATATATTTTTTTTTGGATAACGGCTATACAACTTCGGTTAGCACTGCTCTCTAACGCAGGTATAACGGTAAAACTACCTTGGCGGTTCACTTTGCCAATCTTTGAGCAACCTATAAGTTCCGCGTTGCCGTGATATAGAAAAATGTTCAGAGACTTCAAGAACAGTGGATGTCGCAATGCCTGCGCCAACGCAGACGGGTTCACCCGTCTTTTGGTTTGTGAAAACTGAACGCTATTAATCAAGCTCTGGAGTATAAAAAGGTGATTGAATTAAATCAGTATAAGGCTTTAACTTTCGATTGTTACGGAACCCTAATTGATTGGGAGAATGGCATCTTACGAGTGTTAAAGCCACTTCTGCTGGCACACAAAACTAATTTGGATGATGAGCAAATTCTCAATATTTTTGCTGAATTTGAAGCAGAAATGGAAAAAGGAGAATATATCAAATATCGAGAAGTTTTGAAAAGAGTAGTTCAGAAATTTGGTGAACGATTTGGTTTTGAGCCAACTGCTGACGAACTAAACTCACTTGCCGATTCGATTCAGGATTGGCTGCCTTTCCCCGATACAGTTGAGGCACTGAGAACTTTAAAGCAAAAGTTTAAGCTGGTAATTATCTCAAATGTAGATGACGATCTTTTTGCTTTCTCGGCAAAGCACTTGGAGGTGGAATTTGACCAGATAATCACAGCAGAACAGGCCAAAAGCTACAAACCCTCCTTCAACAACTTCAGACTGGCTATTGAGAGAATTGATTTGCCGCTAGAGCAGATATTACACGTTGCTGCTAGTGTATATCATGATATCGTGACAGCCAAATCTTTGGGATTATCAACAGTCTGGGTAAATCGTCGAGCACAGGAAGGGGTTAGTGCAAACTTACCACCAGTCAGTCAACCTGATTTAGAAGTGCCTGATTTGAAGACTATCGCTGCTTTAAGTTCACACTAATTTGCTGATTTTAATTTAACCACAAGAGGAACAAAAAGTAGATCGCATTATTGACCAAAAATTGCAGAAAATTGTAGAGAGATAGAGAGATGCCAAAGAAAGAATTTGTTGTTAAAAAACTAAACAGGGATTGCAACATAGATTGATTCTGTTTTACTCTAGAAAAACTACTATGCCAGTTTAATGTTCTTAAACTTTGAGAACCACAGCATATAACTGGCTTTCCAGATCAGCGCCCTGCCGATAACCTTGTTCAATAAAACACTTTGATAGCCTAAAACGATGAAAGCATCTGCTAATTTTGACTTTGAAGACGAGAAATTCAATGCACCGCCTTCTCAAGTCCTTCCCTGGTGTCAGATGATTAATCCTCGGTATGGCACAGATGGTATACAATCTCACGGTTTGGCGATTAAGCTGGATAATGCCAATGCTGTCGGCTTTGTGCCAGATGATAATTGGCAGCAAGTTGAGCATGAATTTAGCTCTGGAGTAGAAACAGTCTTTATTAGTGCTACTCCACGCTTGGTTATAGTGCGTCGGGGGCCATTGTCTGTTAAAGACCGAGAAAGTGGTCTAAAGCTGGGTACGCTCAAAGACAATTATGATGCTTTTTTAGCCGACAAACTTAAATTTAAAACCTTTACTCGCTATCTAATTTTTATAGTGGGTGAGAATAAAAAGTTTTTACATGAATCACCACTACAACTAACTCTTAATGGTGCAGCCGGAGCGAGTTTCAGCAAAACCTACTGCGAATATCAACAAGGCAGAGTAGTAAGTGGATTCGTTGCTGAACTAGAAAAAGCTTATGCTATCTACCGCAAGCAACCTTTGACACCTAAAGGGCCTTTATTCCACGCTCACGGGATTTTTTGTCCCATCATTGAGTGTGAAGAAAGAGGTATTGAACCAAATACAGTTTTGGTAGCTTCAACTGTAGACTATAAACGTCCCACCGTAGGGACTTTAACACAATATTTAATTGCTTCCGATGCTCTTGAGTCTGCAATGATTTGTAAGACTTTTGAAGAATACAAAGATTTTGGCAAGGAACCTATAAAATCAGAAACCCCTAAATTGGCAATGGCAGGAGTTTCCAACTCTTACGTTTATGCTGATGAAGATGATTTTGCTTATCCGCCGTATTAAGGAGAGTGAGGAGTTAGGAGTGATGAATAATCAGTTTTGAATTAATAACTCCTAACTTCTAACTTCTAACTTTATTCTTTGAGCAGCAAATAATATAGTGAACCGTTACCACCTGTGACACCAGCGCGATCGCCTGCTAGTTTGCCAGACCCCATAAAATAATCCACCCGGCCCGGCCCTTTGATGGCGCTTCCTGTATCCTGGTCAAGCACAAAGCGGCTGACAGTACGCCTCTCTAGTTTGCCACCACTGACAGGATAGGGAAATGAGTTGTAAATCAGGGCTAACGCTCCCGGTGGCATGAGAGACTTATCTGTAGCAATGGAACGTTCTGCTGTTACTGGCACATGAATACTACCAGTAGCACCTCTACCGCTTGTTTCTTGGAAGAAAATAAATCGTTCCCAACGGGGCAGATAATTGTTCAACTCTTGGGGCTTTTGTCGGAAATAACTAATCAGACGTGGCATTGTCAATCCATTTAGTGGAAGTTTGCCATCTTTCGCTAGTTCTTTGCCGATACTAGTCCAGGGATAATCAGTTCCACCTGCATAGCCAATTGATGTTGTCTTGCCATTAGTTAATTTAATTTGGGCAGAACCTTGGATATGTACCATGTATGCGTCTAGGCGATCGCGAAACCAAAGCAGTTCTAAACCGCGTAACTTGCTCTTATTCCCTTTTAAACCATCTTTCCCTTCCAAATCAATTCGTTTTGGGTGAGGTTTAGGCCATTGGCTGAAATCAGGTGGTAGCCGATAAAGAGGATACTTATAGATTGCAGTCTTGACACGGCTAGCAGTGTAAACAGGTTCATAGTAAGCAGTGAACTTAACAGTACCCTTGCCATCGTTGCCCACAGATTGGTAGAAGACAAACTCACGACTGACAGCAGCTTGTAGTTGCGCTGCTGACTTAGAACTGACAACCAATTGGCGGAAACGCAGCAAACTCCGGCGGACGCGATCGAGGGTAATTTCCCGAACTGGATAATTTTGATATGCTGCGATCGCGTCACCCTTTGTTAGGTAAAGCAGACTGTTATCAATGGAAGCCAACAGCGCTTTGCGATCGCCTATTTTACCTCTTTGACCCCAAATTTGCTCATCCCAACCCAAGCAAGTCGGCCGGACTGTACAATCGCTTCCGATAGTGATTGGTTTTAGCGGCGGCGCGATCACAGGAGCGATCGGTATTGGTATAGGTGGAAGATCGGGAGTAGTCGGTAGTGGCAACGGCAGTAAGTTAGGAACCTGAGCAACAGCCGACCAGAGAGGGTTTACGAGGGCAATTCCTAGACTCAAGGAAAGCAAAGCAAGGGTTTTTCTCATCATTTAGTTGAATCTTTCAACACTGGAACTAAAAATGGGTTCTACCCGGATTGCCACAATCCGAGAAGGGCGTACTACCATATATTCCCCTTGAATATTTTTGATCGGCACGCTAATAAAGTCATTAGAAGCAGATTTTGGCACAAGTTCGCCGCTATACCATTTCTGAAACTCTTGAATAGTAGGAAAACGTACTTCTTCTCGGTGGCCGCTTTCCAGTAGGATGTATACGGCATATTCATTTGCAGTTCTAGCCATAAAGTTGAATCATTTAAAAAACATTCAACCCATTGTTAACCACGTAACCCCCGAATGAAAAGGGTAAGCATACGGGAGGTTGGGAGCAGGGGAGCAGGAAAGTAGAGGAGAAGTTGCAGTAAGTTTTCCCCTCTGCCCCTCTGCCTCCCCTGCAATGCCCAATGAATCTTCACTCTAGACGCCTAATCCTTTAAGCAGTTCCTTAAAAAAGTGTAAGTTTACCTTAGCTCTTGCATAACTCTCTAATCAACGTCTGATAAGTCATTGGCATTATTGAAAAATAGTTATTCAGGAGACAAAAATTATGAAACTTTACTATCGTGGTCTGAGCTACGAATATAACCCAAACAAAGTTGGTAGTAAAAAAACAGAACAGCCGTTTCAACCAGTTCCTCAAATTGGGCCAGCTTATAATTTGATGTACCGTGGCGTTAACTATCGTGTCAATCCAAATTCCAAATCGGCGGAAGTTCCTCTACCACCAGTAACCTATAAACTGAGCTTTCGGGGAATCACCTATTTTGTAAATAAAAATCAATTAGGAGAAGTTAGCGTCGTCTCTCAACCAACAACTACTTCAAAAGCTGAGGCACTGGCAATTTCTGAGGAATTATTAAAGCTTCAACAATAATAGACCTGCAAGCCGATCTGGAGTCTAGTTAGTTATAAACTTATAAGGGATATCTGCCAATTTAATTGTCTCTGATGATAGCGTCGGTATCGAAACTACTTACCTCACCCCACAAACAGTTCTCGAAGGTAACTTGGGTTATTCGAGTCCCGTGAAAGAAAGCGTTCCTAAAGTCACACTCTTCGATGATCAGTCGGTAAAAACTTCCATTGGAGAGGTCGGCATTACTGAAGTTACTTTTGGTAAAGGCAGTTTCAATTCCGACACCGCCCATCGAGGCATAGGTGAAATTAACTTTGGTAGCGTCACAATACATGAGAGCGGCATTAATCAAGTTAGCAGCAGTAAAGTTGGCATAGTCAAGCACCGCGTACTCTATCCTAGCTCGCTCCAAATTGGCTTTTCTCAGATAAGCTCTGTTGAAGAAGCCATGCGTAAAATTAGTGCAGACCGCTTGAATGGAAGCCATTACAGCATCGACAAATTTGCACATTCTAAGATCGGCACAAGTCAAGTCGGCATGGCTGAGGATCGCTTCAGTCAAATCCAACTGAATGAGCTTGCTAAATCCCAGATTAGCTCTGCTCAAGTTGGCTCTTTGCCAATTAGATTCATGAGCTTCCAACCCTCTCAAATCGGCTCCAGTCAGATTGGCTCCAGTCAGGGTAACATCGTGCATCCCAGCTTTGAGCAAGATTGCCGCACTCAAATTGGCATTGGTCAAGTTAACCGAGCCAAGCACAACTTGAGTGAGATCGGCTCCACTGAGATCGATACCAGTCAGATCAATACTAGTGCCATTGATAGGGATACTATTGAAATCAACCCCACTCAAGTCAATCCCACTAAAGTTTCTTTCCCCAGCAGCATATCGCTTCAGCAATTCTTCACCAGTCATGCCAATACCTTTTAATTTTGCGGGGCAGATCCCCGACTTCTTGAAGAAGTCGGGGATCTGAACACCACTAACCTCTCAAAACTTTTGGGACAGACCACTACTTTCTGTCTCAACCTTATCAAAGCTGGTAGTTGTGTCAAGATTAATTTGAGGAATTAAGGCTTGTGACACAATGTTAGGACAATTATTAGACGGACGTTACCAAGTCCTCCAGATATTAGGTGGAGGTGGATTCGGTCAAACCTACATAGCCCAAGATACCCATCGGCCAGGTTTCCCAAAATGCGTTGTCAAACACCTGAAGCCCGTCACTCGTAGCCCTGAATTTCTTGAAACTGCCAGACGGCTATTTACTAGTGAGGCAGAAACGCTAGAACAACTCGGCTACCATGACCAAATTCCTCGGCTTTTAGCCTATTTTGAAGAAAACCAAGAGTTCTTCTTGGTGCAAGAGTTCATTGAAGGACATACCCTGAAAGCGGAACTATTCCCCAATCAACGTTGGACAGAAGATCGAGTAATTCAATTGCTCCAACAAGTTCTGGGTATTCTACAATTTATTCACAGCCACAACGTTATTCATCGAGATATCAAACCGGACAATATAATTAGGCGGGAACAAGACGGTAAGTTTGTGCTGATTGACTTTGGCGCAGTTAAACAAGTCCAAACTCAACTGCTTACAATTGCAGGGCACACGAGGGCTACTATTATTATTGGTACTCCCGGATATATGTCTACAGAACAGGGGCAAGGTAAGCCCCGCCCCAACAGTGATATTTATTCCTTGGGTATTATTGCTATACAATCGCTGACAGGGTTACATCCGATAAACTTTGAAGAAGACCCAGATACAGGAGAAATTTCTTGGCAGCATCAAGCTAACGTCAGTTCTGAGTTGGCATCTGTGCTATCTAAGATGGTGCTACATCACTTTAAACAGCGCTATCAGTCTGCGGCTGAAGTTTTACACGTGCTTAAGGATCTCGATACTAGAGTAGAAGCGCAATCACTTCAACTACCATCTTTTACACAACCGCCTCAAGCTTCGCTTGCTCAACAAAACTCAATTGGGTATCAGACTGCTTCTATTCTGTCTGGGGAAAGTTACAACCGCTTAGAAACAATTCTTTTAGAATTTGTCGGCCCCATCGCCTCAAGATTACTACGACAAGTTGTGGCCTCAGCATCCAATTTTGAAGAATTAATTAGTCAATTAGCTCTTCATCTTCGAGAAAATCAACAAATTGATTTTAATAAGAAAACAATGTTTCTACTAGAGAAGCCTACTCTACTACAAGAACTTACTGTCAAATCCGATCAATCTGGTATTAACTCAAATAATTTATTAAACCAAGAATCTCAAGTCATCAGTGACAAATTTCTAGAAGAGTGCGAACGTGAGTTGGCTAAATTAATTGGCCCAATAGCTAAGTTTATAGTCCAAAAAACTGTTAAATCTTCTGGGCAAATCTCTCGTGCAGAATTTGTGAAAATTTTAGCATCACAAATCCCCGAACCTCAAAAAGCTTTGCAATTTGAGCGACGCCTACTATCTTGAATTTTTCAAAATTGCGTTTTTGTCTTCCTTAATAACGAATAACGAATTAGGAATTATTAGCCTTGGTTATTCAGCATCTCCAGAGCTATTTTCAAGCTAGCTTTCATCCGATTAAATGCTTCTGCTAACCCGCCAATTTCATCATGAGAGCTTTCTTCAAAATCAGCGCTCATATCACCAATACTAACTTTTTGAGCTATTTTCTCTATTCTTCTGATGCGCTGAATCACATATTTTGTAATTAAGAAGTTAATTAAGAAAACTACGATCGCAAAGATCGCAATTAAAAGTCCCATGATCAATATCCAAGTCCGCTTGGCATTGGCAAAAATATCTTGAGAAGGAACAGAGATTATTTGGGCAGAAACAATCTGATTAAGTTGCCAGCCAAAACCATTTTCCGAGCCATAATTTACCAACTGAGTTTTAGGAGCCTGATCTGGTGTAGAATGGCATCGCAAACATTTCGCTTGTGTAATCTTTAGTGGTTGTGCAATGTAAAATACTTCGCCTTCTGACAATTTACGAAAGCCTGTAATTTCTAGAGTATTAGGTTCGTTGCGAAAACGCTCGACAAGTTGAGTTTCAAAATTATCAGCTTTATCCGCTAAATTGGTTGGATTAAGTGTTGCATCCTTATGAAAAAAGTTTTTAAATTCAGGCTTTTTACGAAAATTTTCAAAAACCTCTTTAGAGGAAAAAGTTGGTACTACTTCAGGCAGGAATGTTGGGTTAGTATCTAATCTAGGTTCTAATAGGGGAGCAATACGATTTTGTGTATAATCTCTAACTGCATTCACCATTTGGATGAGAATCTCCGCTTGAGAACTTACTTCATTTTGCGCTCTCCTTTGAAGTACACTGGATAAGGCAACGCCACTTCCTAAAATACTGATGATGAAAACTAATATTAAAAGCAAGTTAAATTTAGCACCTATTTTTAACTTTTTTAACGTAATGTTGTTTAACATAACCTAAGCAACGAAGGTGGCCTGTGAGTTTGTCTAATATTTATTTATACCTGTTAGAAAGCCTCTCAACAATATTTAAATAAATATTAACTTTTTACTGCAATATAACCCTTTTAGGCAGCAGTCAAATTTATCTAAATTAGTCCTGAAAGCCAAATTATTTTCTTAACCATAATTAGTGATGTTTGTGCGATTTCCCCGTCGTTTATTTCTGTTTCATCTACTAGGTTTTACATTTGCTGCCTGCAAATCACAAGGTGGGGTTGAGGGCACGTTAACTATTGGTGTAATTAACTATGGTGGAGGCGAACAGATAATTAATCAATATGCTAAATTTAATAGTTACTTGGGTGAAAAAACAAACTCATATATTCAGTTAGAGCCTGTTTTTAATGAAAATAGAGCGGTTGAACGCCTTGATGCTCGTGCTTGGTCATTGGTATTTGCTCCACCGGGTTTAGCGGCTATTGCGATCGCACGTCACCAATATGTTCCCCTATTTCCTTTAATAGGTATTAGTAATTTACGTTCAATCTTCGTTGTTCGTAAAGATAATCCGATAACTGACTTGAAACAATTGCAAGGCAAAACAGTAGCTTTAGGACAGTTAGGTTCAGCAACAGGATATTATCTTCCTCTTTACAATCTTTATGGTACAACGCTGGCTGAAATACTGTTTGCACCCACACCTAAAGCAGCACTGGAATTGGTCGCTCAAGGAAAAGCGATCGCTTGTGCTGTCTCGGAGGCGGAATTAAGTCTCTACAGTTCACAATTGGCGCCAACTGAATTCCGCATACTATTTAAAGACCCTCATTATGTACCATTGGGCGTGGTCTTGATTGGGCCAAATGTAGAACGTAACCGTCAAGAGTTTATCCGCAAAGTGATGAGTGAATCGTCTTCAGATTTGGCTCAAGAAGTGGGGTATGTACCCAATGGACAAGTACCAGATTACAAATACATGATTTCTGTGGTTGATCGGGTAAGCTCAATTAGTTCCAAGCTGCAAAAGAAGCCTGTTCGTTTATTCTAATTAAAGCAATAACAATACTTTTAGTCTTTGCTTTCGCTAAAAAAAGCCCTCCTGTGAAAGAGAGCATTGTTATTACTAGATTGTGTCAAGTATAAACTGAGAAGAAAAAACAGCCAGCAAGTCTGACAGGAAAATTCGGTCAAAAAAACAATTTGAAACGTGCTAGCTGGTTTTTAATCGTCTCTGTCAGAATTTTATTCAGTTCTGTAGTGTCTTGAAATTGCAAAATTTGCTGTGTCGGTAAGTCGAAGGGAAATTCACCTTCAAAATCTGGGCGTTGCATTTGCGCTAGTAGAATCTGTTCAGACCGCTTACTTTGGAGGGCATAGCCAATCTCAATACAGACATTCGGACTGGGAATTAATTGGGGCGTTTCTTTACCTTCAATGCTAGCAATGGGCGTGGTGTCAGCGATAAATAACAAACTCTTACGGATTTTCCGCATAATTGTGCGGTTAATTCGGAAAGTAGCACCGCTGGGACGCGAGGATTCTATCAATGTTAGGGGAAGACGCGATCGCAAGTTTAAATTGTCCAAACTTTTTCGCAGTTCTTCTTTGAGAATATTCGTCGCTGCGGCATACTCAGTTTGATAGGATAAAAAAATCGTTGGTTCTAACTGAGCCAACACCGCCTGCTTGGTGAAATAAATTTCATGACTAATTAAGTCAATGTTAGAGACGCAATAGCCGCCACTACCTTCAATATAAAATTCAATATTTTCCCCTTCTAAATAGCGCCCAAACCAAGTTGATTTCTTAACTTCGTCACTGTCTTCCAAAAAGTCTGCTCGCAATGCTGATTTCAGCAGGCTTTTTTTGCTTAAGCGAATGTCTGGCGGACGTTTTTCCAGTTCTGGAATCGGCTCATAATCTTGTAGATACCACGCTCTGAGCGCAATTATTGACATAAGGCGCTATTTTAACTGTTTCTCGCTATTCAACTTCGTATAATCTTACACCCAGAGGAGTCCCTATCTCAGACTTCTCTTTAAACACAACAACACCCAAACCTCTACTCGCTGAACTATCTCCTCTCTTTGTCGATCATATCCAGGGATATACTAACTTCCATTGCTTTTGTAAACAAGTAATGAAAATCAGTTACAGTACCCCCTAATCTTCCACATTTGAGGAAACAGCAGTTTTCGCGTTGGGTGTTGCTGTATTTTGACGAGACAGATGTAAGTTAAACAGCGTCTTATACCTCTTATTAACATTTCAAATGCAGCTGTTATATCTGCCAAGAAAGCTTTTTTATTAGCTTCTACTATTAGAGTATCACTTGTAGCTGGAAGAGATTTATTTTGCAACTAAACTTTACTTTTAAATGATTTTTAAGCAAATTCAATATATTGCACACTCCGAGCGTTGATAGATATTTCTTTAAATTATATGTTCAGACAATTATCATCTACCTTTTGGATGAATTTAAAAAATTCTCAGTCAATTTTTAAGTTTTGAAACTAATACCAATAGTGATTCTTCGCCTGCGTCCTTATCCCCCGCTCCCTATTGCTAGTTAACTATTTTGGCTGGAGGCTTGACGGGAATCTCAATCCAGAACTCTGTACCTTTGCCAGGTTCTGAAACGCACTCCATTATTCCCCCATGTTTTTCGACAATAATCTGATAGCTGATTGCTAGTCCCAATCCTGTACCTTTGCCCACAGGCTTGGTAGTGTAAAACGGGTCAAAAATTCGCTTTTTCACGTCTTCATTCATTCCAGGCCCGTTGTCAGTAATACGAATTAACAGACGAGAGTTGTCCACTGAGACTTTAGTGGAAATCTGGATCGTTGGAATTGGGCATGAGTTATTCTCCTTGTCACCCTGATTTTGCCACTTCCGACTACCTACTTCCAGAGCATCTATGGCATTGGTGAAAATATTCATGAATACTTGATTCATTTGGCCAGCATAGCATTCCACCAGTGGGATGTTGCCATAATCTTTAATTATCTCAATGCGTGGAAATTCAGCATTTCCTTTCAGCCGATGTTGCAAAATTAATAAGGTATTGTCAATGCCTTCATGCAGGTCAACACGCTTGTTTTCAGCCTCATCCAAGCGAGAAAAATTGCGTAACGACAACACTATTGAACGGATGCGCTCAGTTCCTACTTGCATTGAGGTCATGATTTTGGGCAGGTCTTCTACCAAAAATTCAAAATCGATCGCTTCGATCGCGGCTTGAATTTCATTATGGGGCTGGGGATAGTGTAGCTGGTAGAGACGTAAAATTTCTAGCAGTTGTTCAGTGTAATCACTGGCGTGGCACAGATTACCGTAAATAAAGTTAACGGGGTTATTGATTTCGTGGGCGACACCCGCCACCAACTGTCCTAAGCCAGACATTTTTTCAGTCTGAATCAATCTTGTCTGTGTTTCTTGGAGTTGATGTAGGGTCTGCTCTAACTGAGCAGCTTGATTTCTGGCTTCAGTTTCGGCATCAAAGGTTTGTTGGTAGAGTTGTGCTTGTTGAATAGCGATCGCAGCCTGATCTGCCACCTGCTGCAATAAATCAATTTCTATATCCTGCCAATTTCTGGGAGCCTCACACTCATGGGCAATTAGTAAACCCCATAGTTCCATACCTATATTAATCGGAACTATTAAGTTTGCTTGCACTTGCAGACTCTGCAAAAACTCTCGATGACAATCACTTAAAGAAGCCGTTGAAAGGTTGTTAATTGCCCGTATCCTACCCTG
Source organism: Nostoc sp. JL23 (assembly GCF_017115065.1). NCBI lineage: Bacteria > Bacillati > Cyanobacteriota > Cyanophyceae > Nostocales > Nostocaceae > Nostoc > Nostoc sp. JL23. The sequence continues at coordinate 234,102 of NZ_JABXKN010000092.1, read as the reverse complement.
ACAGTATAGACGGGTATACTCATCAGGAAAGCATTCTGGTGGTGCATTCACTTCCAAAACTGACTGCCAATTGCCATTAATTTCTTCCACAATCACTGATTTGGTCTTCAGGTAGAAAATCAGCACTCGGTCTGAATTTAGCAGGGGACGGACTTCCCGAACTATAGATTGCAGAGTTGCCTGCAAGTCCAATGTGCGGCGAATATGCTCTGTAACTTGCTTGATGACTTTGGTAAATAGTAATGATTTTTCGAGTTCAGCGGTTTGCTCTTGCACCCGCTGTTCTAGGTTGGCATTCAGGGATTGTACCTGTTTATACATTTGCTGCTGCTGAATAGCCATTGAGAAATGATCGTATAAGGCTTGTGCCAAAAAGATGTCTTCCAACTTCCACTCAGGTGCTTGCCCCTTTTTATGCTCTCGCCAAACCTCAAAGGAAAGCTGGGGTAATAGTTGCCGCCGATTTTGTTCGCATCGTCCCGCCCACAAGATTTCCGTTTCAAATTCAGAGCGAAAAATACTTAATACACCGATAAATTTTTCGCGATAATGTAGGGGAATCACCATGAGTCCGCGAATTTGAGTAGAACGGAATGCTAAAGACAAAACTCGTAAATGTGGTTCTTTATAGAGGTCAGTGGTTGCCCAAATATTACCTTGTTGAAAATCAGCCATCCATTTTTGCCAGATGGGATGCTGTTCGATAATACTGTTATCTAACTCGTAGGAGAGTGTCGGTTGGTCGCCCCAGGTGTATAATTCTTGGCTCTCTGCAATGTAAAGCCGGCCACCAACTCCACAGAAAGCAGTAATAACTTCTTCTAGCGCTCCTTGTAATTGGATTGTCGGCAGTTTATGCAATAGTGTTGTGACTCGATTAATAGTAGCTTCTCGCTTTTGCTTGGCGTGGGCTTCAGTAAGTAAATTACTTTGAGCGATCGCGATCGCTACCTGGTCAGCAACTTGCTGCAATACTTTTAGCTGCTGCTTCAAAATCTTTTGCGGTTCACTGTGGTGACATACCAACAATCCCCATAATTTAGGCTTTGCTGATTGTCCTTGTGGGTCGCAATCTAAAATTGGTACTACCAACGAAGACTGCACGCCCATTGCTTTTAGGTATTGAATATGGCACTGGTCTACCTGCCGATAGTAGATATTAGTTTCTAGACGTTTGCCAGTTTCTTTTGACTGTAGAGGTGATAGCCCGATCTTCTCATTTGCCACATCGACAATCGAACGTTGCCCCACTAACAAAAACATCTCTCTGGCGGCTTCTGGAATATCATCAACTGGGAAGCGTTGCCCCAATAAGGATGGCAAACGTTGCTCATGAATAGATTCTGCAATGACTTCACCACTACCATCAGCATCAAAGCGATACATTTTCACCCGATCTGCACCCAAAAACAAACGCACTTCGCTAACAGTTGTCGTTAATATTTCTTGAAGGTCGAGCGATCGCCTGATCTGTTTTGTCATTCGGTGCAGTAAACTTTCTCGATTAAAGGTTTGCTGCAACTCGTTTGGTTTATCCCTACGTGTCATTGCTTTCTATACACCATGACTTAAGTATAATTTTTTATATATTTGTCTCTGATCGGAATTTTCAACTTACAATGCTTTGATTTTCATCCTATTTCAAGAAATGCTTGCTACTAATGCATTGCTCAGGGCATACATGTATTACAAATTTTGAAAATGGATGAGAGGATGTTTGAAAAGTAACAGATATTTTGCTTGTTCCCTGTAGCCCTTGTATAGTGGATTTAGGGAGATATAAAACTGCTGTATCATTAGATACTTTTCAACTATCATCTCAAGTCTAAAGTTAAGAAGTTTTTCATCATTGACATTTACTAATTTTATACTCTTAATCATTAAAATATTCCAGTATTTTTACTTAATTTAAAGCTTGAATAATTTCTTGAAAATAAAAATATTATTTTCATATTTTTGCCCATTAATTTAATTACTTAAGATTCCTTCAAAGCAATAAATAAATTATTAGTAATTTCTTAAAATATTTTGGGCTGGGGAATTTTACTATTCCCCGTTTAATTACTGACTTTATGTTGAATGTAACTATTTTGATTAAATCATTCGTAAATTACCGTTAAAGATAGTAAATTACGAATTTCTTCACGCACACTCATGAGAGTTTTACCGAGCTGGTTTTGACCGCTTTTATTAGCACCACAGCCCCAAAAAGAATCGGTTGGGGAGTTTTCAACCAAAATCTCATCACCTGTCTTCAAAAGAACTTCTCTGATATCGGTATGAGTGAGAAACTTTTTGAGTACAGCTTCTCGCATAATTTGAGTTTTAACCAAATCCCAGTCTCGTCGGAGTTGGCGAGTGCTACATCTTCCTAAAGTGGCAGCTTCTTCTGGGGTGGCGGCAGCATGGATGAGAGGTATAATTGCCGCATCTGTGCTGCCTACAAACTTTTGCGCTTGATAATAATGCTCAACCGTTGGCCAGTAAGCACCCTCGATGTGGATTCCGTGGAGAGAAAAGTTAGAAAAACAGCCATAAGGCTGCCAAACCTTATAAAAGTAAATGGTCATTTGAAAATTGCTCTTTTATATATCAACTTCAGGGTAACTGAAAGTTTAGATTTCAAAACCCTTCATTTGTATGAAGGGTTTTAACATCAGGTCATGGGAATCACTTTACACAATTCTTAGAACAGTAAGTTTACTACTTTACTCATGAGCTTTCCCTAGATGTGTTTACCACCTAGCAATTTTTCACCCTGTTCACTGACGTTAGCCTTGAGTGAGTCACGGTAATTAATCAATTCTCTGCTAAGTTCGTTTTCTGGTGCTTATCTATGTGAATATTTTATGAGCAAAATACGGTAAATCGCCCGAATTATAGTAGTATTTATATTGCTTGTAGTTTAAATGTAGGTATGTTCGCTAAGTTTTTACCAAATCGACTGATGAAGATTGTCAGCAGCTTTCTTCAGAATTATGAAATATCCAGAATTGGCATATTTGCCTTATTCTTTACCTGTGGGTTAAGTTTGACTCTTGTGATATCTGCGTGTTCTGCCAACAATACAGGTAACTCTGTAGCAACACAGACAGCAAATCAAGGTGTGGTAGTTCGTATCGGCTATCAAAAAGCGGCGACTATTCTCAGTGCTCTCAAAAACCGAGGCAATTTAGCGCAAGCTTTAACGACTGCTGGTGCTTCAGTGACATGGGCAGAATTCCCCGCCGGGCCACCTATGCTAGAAGCAATGAACGCAGGTAGTATTGACTTTGGCTATACAGGTGAATCACCACCAATATTTGCCCAAGCCGGAGGTACTCCCTTGCTTTATGTTGCTTATGATCCTTGGAGTCCCAAAGCTGAAGCAATTATTGTACCGAAAGATTCACCAATTAAAACGGTTGCTGACCTTAAAGGGAAAAAATTAGCCTTTGCTAAAGGCTCGAACACTAACTATCTTGTTGTCAAAGCTGTAGAAGCTGCCGGATTAAAGTATAGTGACATTCAACCAGCACATCTAACACCAGCAGATGCCCGTGCCGCATTTACTGGTGGTAACGTTGATGCTTGGGCAATTTGGGACCCTTACCTAGCAGCAGTTGAACACGACACAAAGGTTAGGATATTAACAGATGCGACAAATTTAGCACCGAATCGGGGTTACTATCTTGCGCGTCAAGAGTTTGTTAAATCTCACCCAGATTTGTTGAAAACCCTGTTAGATGAAGTAAGCATTGTAGATAAATGGGCAACAAATAATCCAGAAGAAGTTGCCAAGTTTTTAGAACCAGAGTTAGGTATCCCCGCAGCAGCATTAGAAATTGCCGAAAAGCGACGAAAGTATGGTGTTTTACCGCTAACAGATGAAGTAATCACTCAGCAACAAAATATTGCGGATACTTTTCACAAAATCAAGCTAGTTCCCAAGCAAATCCAAGTAAAAGATATTGTTTGGAACGGTAATAAATCTTAGAATTTCCTCCCTACTCGCAAAAGTTTATGGACATCAACACCCAACAAATAAAAACGGATGTACTTGTCATTGGTGGCGGTACAGCTGGGACAATGGCTGGAATTAAAGCCAAACAAGCGAATCCCGATGCAGAGGTGCTTATTTTAGAAAAGGCTAACATCCGACGGAGTGGTGCGATCGCAATGGGTATGGATGGCGTGAATACCGCAGTTATTCCCGGCCATTCCACCCCAGAACAATACGTGCGCGAAATCACCCTTGCTAACGATGGCATTGTCAACCAAAAAGCCGTTTATCAAACAGGCAAATTAGGTTACGAAGTCATCCAAGAATTAGAAAGTTGGGGCGTGAAATTTCAAAAAGATGCCCAAGGCAACTATGACTTAAAACAAGTGCATCGTGTGGGTAAATATGTCTTACCTATGCCAGAAGGAAAAGACCTCAAAACCATTCTTGCCCGCCAAGTTAAACGCCATAAAGTCAAAGTCACAAATCGCGTCATGGCAACCCGCGTCTTAGTTAAAGCCGGACGTGCTATTGGTGCAGTAGGATTTGATGTCAGAAACGGTGATTATATTATCATTCAAGCTAAAGCCGTTATCTTATGTACAGGTGCTTGTGGCAGATTAGGATTACCTGCTTCTGGCTATCTTTACGGCACTTATGAAAATCCTACCAATGCCGGAGATGGCTATTCAATGGCTTATCATGCAGGTGCAGAACTTAGTAATATTGAATGCTTTCAAGTTAATCCTTTAATCAAAGATTACAACGGCCCCGCCTGTGCTTATGTTGCAGGGCCTTTTGGCGCACATACAGCCAACGCTGAAGGAAATCGCTTCATTAGCTGTGACTATTGGAGTGGTCAAATGATGTTGGAAATCTGGAAAGAATTAAATTCTGGGAAAGGGCCAGTTCAACTCAAAATGACCCATCTTGATGAAGATACAATCGCTGAAATTGAATCTATTCTTTGGGCGAATGAACGACCAAGTAGAGAACGTTTTCATCAAGGTAGAAATGAAGATTACCGCACCCACGGCGTAGAGATGCACATTTCCGAAATAGGCTTATGTAGCGGTCATAGTGCTTCTGGTGTATGGGTAAATGAAAACGCTCAAACAACCGTCCCAGGTTTATATGCAGCCGGAGATATGGCCAGCGTTCCCCATAATTACATGATTGGAGCATTTGTTTTTGGTCGGATAGCCGGAACTCATGCCATTGAATATATCCAAAATATAGATTTTATTGAACCAGATACAGATTTTTTAGAAGCTGAAAAAACCAGAATTTATGCAGCTTTAACTCGTCCGAATGGTGTACCTCATACCCAGGTAGAATATAAATTAAGACGCTTAGTTAATGATTATCTGCAACCACCAAAATCAGGTAATAAAATCGAGATTGGTTTAAAACATTTTGTGCAATATCAAGAAACATTAGATTTAATGGGCGCTCGTGACCCTCATGAATTGATGCGTAGTCTAGAAGTTCACTTTATTCGCGACTGTGCAGAAATGGCAGCCAGAGCATCATTATATCGTCAAGAGACTCGTTGGGGACTTTATCATTACCGTTTAGATTATCCCGAAAATAATGATGATGAGTGGTTTTGTCATGTCAACTTAAAGAAAGATGAATTAGGGGAAATGGTATTGTTTAAACGCCCTGTAGATCCTTACATTGTGGATGTAAATTTACATCATGAAATTTATGATATAGCAGCGAGATAAAAATGAAATATTTATTTTGGGATTTTGATAATACACTAGGTTATCGTCAAGGAATGTGGAGTGAAACATTACATTCAATTTTAATATTGAATAGAATCTACAACATAGATTTAGAAGATATTCGACCATTCTTGAAGAATGTCTTTCCTTGGCACTCGCCTGAAACTTCTCATAGTTTATTGTTTAATGAAAAAACATGGTGGGAATACATGAATGAATACTTTGCAGAAATATATGAGAGAGTAGGGATAAATAAAAATCAGGCAACAAAATATGCTTTTCAAGTCCAAAATGAATATAAGAATATTGAAAAATGGCATTTGTATGATAATGTAATTCCTATTTTACAATATACAATCAAGAATAATTATAAAAATATAATTTTATCAAATCATATACCTGAGTTACACGAAATCATAGACCAATTAAATATTACAGAATACTTTGAAAAAATATATACGTCTGGAAAAATTGGATATGAAAAACCCAACCTCAAATTTTATGCTCATGTCATCAATGATTTAAAGATTGAAAAAACAGAATGTGTAATGATAGGTGATAGCTACGATGCTGATATCGCAGGAGCATTACGGGCAGATATACAAGCAATTTTAGTCAGGAAGCCTAATGATAAAAACTATAAACTTTATATATAGTCAAGATTTTAGAGGAATACTAAAAATAATTAGAAAAATATCAACTATTGAAGAAAGCATTTTCGTGAATTAAAGAATTGAATGAGTTATAAAGCCATGATTTTCGATCTCGATAATACACTATTAAATTTTGAAATATGTGAACGTCAAGCTATTCTTGGTGCCTTGGAAGCTTGTACAATATCTTTAGATTTAAATAGAATAAGTGAAAATGTTTTTTTGCAAGTATTTGAAACTTATAATTCCAAGTATTGGAGACAGCGAGAAATTTTTTCTCCTCGTGAGTTAATCGAGATGTCTTATCAAAGTACACTTGCTCAATTAGATATACAAACAGATCAAATCAGCAATCTTAGCCAAAGTTTTTGGCATATTTTTAATCATTCGGGCGTAATGGAACCTGATGTAAATGAAGTACTAACTGTTCTCGCAGGTAATTATCGTTTGGCTGTCATTACTAACGGGTTTGTATCAGCACAACTACCGAGAATGCAAGCTGCGGGAATTGAACATTTTTTTGAAGAAGTTGTAGTTTCTGAAGCAATTGGTTTTGCTAAACCATCTCCTGAGATATTCTATCATGCTTTATCTAGGTTAAATTTAACGCCAGCAGAAGTTATTTACATTGGAGATTCTCTAAAGCATGACTATGCGGGAGCAACACAAGTCAAAATGGATTTTTGCTATTACAACAGAAAAAATCAAAATTTACCACAAGAAGCAAAACCAAAGTTTATGATAAATGAACTCTTAAATTTGCTGGAATTGTTTAACTAACAGGTTTTTGATTTATTCATCTAAAGTTAAATATTAATTTATTTTTAAGAATTTTCTAATATGTCTATATATAATTCAATTGGTCAACAATACTCAAAAACTCGCGTTCCTGATATCCGCATTGTCAATAAATTAATTGATTTACTCAATTTACCCAAAGGTAGCATTATTGCTGATATCGGCGCTGGTACCGGTGGCTACAGTCTAGCGCTAGCCAATAAAGGATTTATTGTTAATGCTGTTGAACCTTCTGTAGTTATGCAAAAACAAGCAGTAGAACATCAGCAAATTAAGTGGTTTACTGGCTATGCAGAAAATTTACCTCTATTAGATAACTCTGTTGATGGCATTGTAAGTATCCTAGCAATTCATCACTTTTCTCATCTCGAAAAAGCTTTTCAGGAAATGCACAGAATAATTAGAGATGGGGCAATAATTTTGTTAACTTTTGATATTAGATTAGCTCAGAAAATATGGCTTTATGATTATTTTCCGTTTTTGTGGGAAGATGCGTTGCGATTTTTACCACTTAATGAACAGGTTAATTTAATTCAGAGTAATACTAAAAGGCGTGTTGAAGCTATACCTCTTTTATTACCATACGATTTATCTGATTTATTCGCAGCAGCAGGCTGGAGGCGGCCAGAGTTATATCTTCAAGCAGAAGTACGTGCGGGAATATCATCTTTTGGGTTAGCAAATCAAGATTTAGTAGAGCAAGGAGTAAAGTTACTTGCAGCAGATTTAAGTAGTGGGGAATGGAGCAAAAAATATGGTGATATTCACAATTTGACAGAGATTGATATAGGCTATCGTTTTATCCGTGCAACGCTGGATAACTAAATAATTGTAATTTCAAATAAAATTATGACAAATAAAGTTAGTGTAGGTGAAAAAATTAAAATTAGACAAGCTGAGATTAAAGATGTAGAGCAAATTGCTAGTCTTTGCGAACAACTTGAATATTCTGTGACAAATCAACAAATAGAGCAGCGCCTTACTAAAATTGAAAATAACGATGCTCATATTGTCTATGTTGCCACTTTAGAAGATGAATATGTAATAGCTTGGGCACACGCTCATATTTGTGACTCAATAGTTATTTCGACTCCAGCGATTCTTTTGGGATTAGTTGTAGATAAAGATTATCGTCATAGTGGAATTGGACGTTTTTTGATGCATCAAATTGAACAGTGGGCTTCTCTGGCTGGATGTGATAGTGTTCTGTTACGTTCTAATATTAAACGCAAAGAGGCTCACTTGTTTTATGAGAAAATTGGCTATACCAATATCAAGCAATCATTAACTTTTCAGAAGAAATTGATTTAATAAAAAATATGCAGTGCGATCGCTCTCTCCTGTAGGTTGGGTGGAACGTAGTGGAACCCAACACATAATATCGGAAAAACAGAAAATCTTCACACTATAATAATCTTTCAATTTATTGGATAAAATCAATGCTAAAGCTATTTTATATATTTAATTATTTGCTAAAATTAATATCCCTTGATGTTGGGTTACGGCGCAATATAAATTGTTCATTTGTTGCCAAGATACTAATTTGCGCCTCCATCCAACCTACACAGTTTAAGATTTTTGGCGCTAACCCAAGCGTATTGGGTTTTGGGCTTATCTAAACTGTATTGAACTATAGGTGATGATTAATAAAGAGACTTGCAAACAGTAAACGTTACTTGGTAGTTTCTCTAAATATTCTGAGGATTACCATTTGCAAGTAAACTTTATTTTATATGAACAACGGTAACACCAGTGCCGCCATCTGCTTGTTCTGCTGGTTCGTAGTTGTTCACTCTGGAATGCTGTTGCAAAAAGGCGTGAACTCCTTGTCGTAGCTTACCAGTGCCGTACCCGTGAATAATCCAGAGTGGGCCTGTAGCTTCCGAGATGGCTTTATCTAAAATGTATTCGGCATCAGCCACCCGTTTACCACGCAAATCGATGGTATTTTGGGAAGTCCGAATTTCTAGGACATTTTGTGGTGGCGGGGTTACTGCTGCTGGAGCTGGTTTGGCTTTAACAACTGGTTCGGGTTTTTGACCATCTAGAGATTCTACATCTTGCAACTTCACCGTCATCTTCATTAGCCCAAAGCGAACGCTTAACTCCCCATCTTCATCAGGGGCGGTGATCACATCTGCTATCTGTCCCAATTTTGGAATGCGGACGCGATCGCCTACTTTGGGCATAAACCCAGCTTTTGGTTTTGCTGGCGTTGCTGGCTGATATTGCTGGCCAATTTGATTCAAAGCATTGGTGGCTTGCTGGGCTTCTTGCGCTGTGGGCGTACCTTTCTGCAAGCGTCGAATAACTTGGGCAATTTCACCTTTTGCTTGGGCGATCGCCTGTTGGACTGCTATTTCCTGTGAAGCCCGCAAACTGCTTTCCCTTTCTTCCAAGCTTGCGGCTTTTGCGGATACTTCTTTGTATAAACGTTCCGCTTGCTGCAACAAACTTTGGGCTTCGGCTGCTTTGGTTTCCTGACGACGACGTTGAGCTTCTAAGCCAGCAATTACTTGGTTGACTTCATCTGTGGCCTCTCCCACTTGCATTTTCGCCTCTTCTACCACTTCTGGTTTTAATCCCAGGCGTAAGGCAATGGTTAAGGCATTAGAACGTCCGGGGATGCCCCACAGCAGACGGTAAGTAGGCGAGAGAGTACTTTCGTCAAATTCGACAGAGGCATTTTCAAACCGCTCGTCTTCGTATTTCAGAGCTTTTAACTCGCCGAAGTGAGTGGTGGCGATCGTTAGTTGGGCATGGTTAGCAAGATATTGTAACAAGGCGATCGCTAGGGCACTTCCTTCAACTGGATCGGTTCCTGCGCCGACTTCATCAAGTAAAACTAGGGAATTGGGCATGGGGCATGGGGCATTGGACTCTCCCTCATCTCCCAATGCTTCTAAAATCCGACTAATCCGGCGGATGTGTCCAGAGAATGTGGATAAACTTTGCTGTAAGGATTGTTCATCGCCAATATCTGCCAGCACTTTGTCAAACCAAGGAATTTCCACTGGTTCGCGGGCGGGCACAAATAAACCCACTTTGGCCATCAATGCTGCTAACCCCAAAGTTTTTAAGGTTACAGTTTTACCGCCAGTATTTGGCCCGGTAATGGTTACAACCCGAATTAGCGGGTTGATCAACAAATCTACAGGAACTACTGGTTGCCCTTGTTCGTGTTGTTGTTGCCACACTAACAAAGGATGTCGTAAGTTCCGTAAGGTAATGGTTTCCTTGTCTTCACGCTGGATAAATCGCGGGGGATTCGCTCCTAGCCAGAAACTATAGCGGGATCTAGCGGTTGCCATATCTAAAGTGGTGGCGATCGCTAATAATCTCTCTAAATCTGGTTTGACTGCGGCGACTTGTTCAGTCAAAATACGGCGAATCGCTTCTTCTTCCGCTTGCTCTCTTCGGATGATTTGCCGCAGTTGGTTGCCTAGAGGTACTACCGAATTAGGTTCTACGTAAAGGGTTGCACCACTCGTTGACGTGTCGTGAACAATACCAGGGATGGCATCTTTTTGCGGTGCTTTTACGGGGATGACAAAGCGATCGCTGCGTTGCGTAATTAGCTGTTCTTGAACTGCTCCAGATTTTGCCTGTAAGATGTTTTGCAGCTTTTGGGTAATTTGGCTGCGTAATCGCCGCAAATCTGTGCGAATTTCTCCCAGTTTTTGACTGGCGCGGTCAGTTACCTGGGCCCGTTCATCAATACATCGGTGAATTTCTTGTTCTAGTTCTGGATAAGTCCGTAAATCGGCAACTAACTCAGTCAGTATTGGTAAATCTTCCTGATTGTCGATGACACGGCGCAAACTTCTAGCACCCGCGAGGGTGGTGGCGATCGCTAACAGTTCCTCTCCTGCCAAAACTCCACTGCGTTCTGCCCGTTCTAGGGAATCGCCAATATCTTGAATTCCCTCAAATGACAGTCCCGTAGTCAGGCGACTTTCCAGTTGGTAGACTTCTTTGGTTTGCTCTAACAACTGTTCGCTTTGGGTCTGAGAATCGGGTATTTTCAGATGACGCGCAGCTGTCGCCCCCAGCTTAGTTGCCGCGAAGGTGGCAAGGTGCTGGCAAAGGCGATGCCATTCTAATAATTCTAAGGTTTCAGATTGGATCAAGGTTTCAACATCTAATCTGAAATTATCGTAACAATTCTAGCTCCTAGATGGCTAAATCTTAAAGGAGAAAATTTCGCTTTATTCAAATCAGCCAGATAGTGTGTGGTAATCACCAAGTAATAAATGGCACGTCAAGCTATCTTTCCTGAGAAATTACCCTAACACAAACTGTCATCGAAAACAATACAGAAACTAATTTAAGTAGCGACTATTTCCTTCACCAAAACGTAAGGCTGAACGATGAGAGTATTAAATCGCTTACTGCGCTCAAGATTCCATTCTCCCACCTGTACTGTTGTGGGTTTGGTAATTAACTGCTCATCAATCCACTGTTCTACTGATGGAATGTTATCACTGGCGATCGCTACTCCAACATCCACCAAGTTTAACTCCGGTGCTACCAAAATTACTGCATCTCGTTGTACATGAGGAATTAGCCACTCCCACTCTGCCTCATCCAAAATTTCTGTTAATTCCGCTTTTAAATCCGACATCATTCTTCAATTTGTCTTGGCTAATAAATTATTTTACATTAATTGCTACTTTTAAAAACTCCCAATTCCAAACTCTTGTACAGACGCGATTAATCGCGTCTCTCCTAACTCCTGTAAGGACACAATTAATCGCGTCTCTTTCACCTTTTAGCTAAACTTCTGACTTCATTTCATCAATTTCAAATAAAGATACAATTACTCCCGCAATTGGAATAGATATAAAAACACCTAATAATCCTGCTACTCTCGCACCTACTAGCAAAGCAAAAAATATCACTACAGGATTAAGATTTAGCGCATCTTGCATAATTCGAGGCGAAATCAAATTGTCTTGTATCTGCTGTAGGACAATACAAGCTATCAAGACTTTCAATGCTAACCAAACACCTTGAGATAAGACAAATAAAGTAATTGTACTTACTCCTAATGTCGCTCCAATCCCAGGAATAATATCAAGAAAACCGACTATTATTGATAATATCAAAGCAAAAGGTACTTTTAATATTAAGAAAACTAGAAAAGTTGTACTTGTGAGAAATGCACTTAATAATAACTGTCCTCTAAAAAATCCTAAAAAAGACCGTCTGATTATATTTGTAAATCTATTGCGGCGATGTTTGGGGACTATTTTTAAAATCAAATTCCACAATTTATCTCCATCTAATAGCATGAAGAAAGCCACAACTGCAATCAATATAAAAGTCACAAAATTCGTCATGAAACCTTGCAAGATAGCCAAACTAGTCACAAGACTTGATACAGCTTGATTCCGCAATTGTTCTTCAATGAAACTTAAATCTATTTGTAAATTACGGCTTCGCAAAAATGCTTCTAGTCCTTCTAATAAAGGTACTAAAGAATTTAAAAACACAGTGATACTATCAATTAATTCTTGTCCTTGAGATAAAACCGTTAAGCCCACGGTAATTATCAGACCGCCTATAATCACAATACTAAGTAAGAAAACTAAGCCAACAGCTACACCGTGGGGCAAAAAACGCCGCAGCCCTTGTACAGGATAGCTGAGTAAAAAAGCCAAAATTGCCGCAAATGTAAAAATAACAATGACTGCTTCAAAGTAAGCTAAAAGCTGTACAATTGCCCAGCCAGAAGCAACTAAAAGCAAAAAGCGGACTAATGCCAGATTATTTAATCGCTCCCAAAAATTCTTGGCTTCAAAGCCGCTCATAATGCTGTTTAGAGTGAAATTGCTGGTAGATTTGCCTAGCAGTTGCATTTAAGCACAAAGTCTAATGTCATTGCTAGAGCAGATTGACCTTAAAGATACAGAGATTAAGGGGCGATCGCTACCTCCCTAAAGCATATACAGCAGTTTTCTTTCGTATGAAGTACAAAGCTACTGGTTTGGAGGCAGGGGGCAGAAACTCTTTATATTATGATTTTTAGTCCTGCATTTTATACCTTATTTACTTGCAAACTGCGTTATCTGAGCTTGTCTAGCCTATCGCCCTAAATCATGCATTTCGTTAATTACCGTGGCACACTTTTGTGTCAATCCTTCCAATTCCTCTTTATTACTGGAAGTGGGAGCATCAATCAAGTTACCAATTCTCACAGTGATGGGAACTGCATGAGGTCGGGACGAGCCTTTTTGTAAAATCTTCTCAGTACCCCAGACACTTACTGGTAATATTGGGGCTTTTGCTTTCGCCGCTAGCAGCAATGCGCCTCTTTTGGGGTCTGTAATTCGACCATCTGGGGTACGAGTACCTTGCAAGAAAACACCGACAGCCCAACCATTATTGAGATATTCTAGGGCGGAACGGATAGCATTGCGATCGGTACTTCCTCGACTTACCGGGTAAGCACCGTACAGTTTAATCGCTTGCGCCAAAACAGGGATTTTAAATAACTCTTCCTTAGCCATGTACGCCACAGGACGACGTACACAATTAGAGACAATCGGTGGGTCAAAGTAACTAGCGTGATTACTTACTACTAATAACGGCCCTGATTGGGGGACATTTTCCGTACCATGAATCTGGCCCCGAAAGTAAGCGTGAAGCATGGGGCTGACTACTGACCATTTAAAGGCGTGGTAAAGTGCCAGACTGATAAACGGTTCGCGGTTTTTGTCCACAGAAGATAATGCAAATCAAACTGAATTTAGCATAAGCGATCGCAAGGCCCAGAGCAAACGCAAAAAAGCTGTGCAGATGAATTGGTTCACCATTTGGGAATACTAAATCCATAAAATATTAGGATTTTGCAGTATGGATAGCACTACAGTCAGTATTCCCGGATATCGCATCAGTGAAGAACTCTACAATGGTTCTAAAACAATGGTTTATCGAGGGTTTCGAGAGACTGACTCATTACCTGTAGTGATTAAACTGCTGAAAAATCCTTATCCCAGTTTCAGTGAACTAGTACAGTTTCGTAATCAGTACACTATAGCTAAAAATCTTAACTCACCTCTAATCATCCAAAATTATAGCCTGGAACTATACCAAAATGGCTATGCGTTGGTGATGGAAGACTTTGGCGGGATTTCTCTTAAAAATTATTTCGCCTCGGTAGGGATGCAATATATCGCGTCTCTCCAAGAGTTTTTACTAATTGCGATCGCACTATGCAATACCTTAGAGATACTCTACCGCTGGCGGATTATTCATAAAGATATTAAACCCGCCAATATTTTAATTAATCCCGAAACCAAACAAATTAAATTAATTGACTTTAGTATTGCATCTTTACTGCCACGAGAAACTCAAACACTCATCAATCCCAATGTTTTAGAAGGGACACTTGCTTATATTTCCCCAGAACAAACTGGCAGAATGAATCGGGGGATTGATTACCGCACGGATTTCTATTCTTTGGGCGTAACTTTTTACGAATTACTGACTGGTGAATTACCGTTTCAGTCAAATGACCCAATGGAGTTAGTACATTGTCATATTGCAAAATTTCCACCATCCCTTCGGGAAGTTAAAAGTCAAAAGTCAAAAGTCAAAAGTGAAGAGATTCCGCAAGTATTGTCAGATATTATAATTAAATTGATGGCGAAAAATGCCGAAGACCGCTATCAGAGTGCATTAGGAATTAAATTTGATTTAGAAAATTGTTTAACTCAACTCCAAGAAACTGGTAAGATTGAGAACTTTGAAATTGCCCAAAGGGATGTGTGCGATCGCTTTATTATCCCTGATAAACTCTATGGACGAGAAACAGAAGTAGAAAACCTACTCCAAGCATTTGAAAGAGTTAGCCTTGGTGCGACAGAAATGATGCTGGTCGCTGGTTTTTCGGGTATTGGTAAAACCGTTGTAGTTAACGAAGTTCATAAACCAATTGTCAAACAACACGGTTATTTTATCAAAGGGAAATATGACCAATTTCAACGGAATATTCCCTTCAGTGCATTTGTGCAAGCCTTCCGGGATTTAATGTGGCAATTGTTAACAGAAAGCGATGCTCAAATCCAGCAATGGAAAAGCCACATTCTAGCAGCTATTGGAGAAAATGGACAGGTAATTATTCAAGTTATCCCCGAATTATCAAGAATTATTGGTCAACAACCACCTGCGACAGAATTATCAGGAACTGCGGCACAAAATCGATTTAATTTATTATTCCAGAAATTTACCCAAGTCTTTACCAGTGTTGAACATCCATTAGTGATGTTTTTAGATGACTTGCAATGGGCTGATTCGGCATCACTGATGTTAATGCAGTTATTAATGGCTGATACAAAGTATCTTTTCTTAATTGGTGCTTATCGTGATAACGAAGTCAACCCATCACATCCGTTAATACTGACTTTGAATGAGATCCAAAAAACAGCAGCGACAATTAATACGATTACTTTAGCACCACTGAGTCAAGGACAAGTGAATCAATTAGTTGCTGAGACACTTAAATGTACAGAAAATTTGGCATTACCTCTTTCTATACTGGTATCTCAAAAAACTCAAGGTAATCCATTTTTTGCTATCCAGTTTCTCAAGGCATTACACCAAGATGGATTAATTGAATTTAACTTAGAGTCAGGGTATTGGCAATGTGATATCACCCAAATAAATCAGCAAGCGGTTACAGATGATGTTGTTAAGTTCATGGTATTTCAATTACAAAGACTGCCTCAATCAACTCAAAAGGTGTTGCAGTTAGCAGCTTGTATCGGCAATCGATTTAATTTAACAACTTTGGCGATTGTTTCCGAAGAATCAGAAATTGAAACAGCTGCTAGTTTATGGAAAGCTTTACAAGAAGGGTTGATTTTACCCATTAGTGATGTTTATAAGTTTTATCAGGGAGAAGATCATGATAAATTGGCGCTGTCAATTGGGAATACCAATAAACAATTAGCCAAATATAGATTTTTACATGACAGGGTGCAACAAGCTGCCTATTCTCTAATTCCTAATAACCAAAAACAAGCAACTCATCTCCAGATTGGCCAATTACTTTTACAAAATTCCTCTGTGAGAGAACAAGAGGAAAAACTGTTTGATATTGTCGGGCATTTGAATTTAGGACAAGAGTTAATTACCGAATCAAGCGAACGAGAAGCCTTGGCTCAACTTAACTTGGCAGCAGGAGGTAAAGCCAAAAATTCTACCGCTTATGTTGCGGCAAGAGTCTATTTACAGACCGGGATTGAGCTACTCACGGCCAACTGCTGGCAAGATCAATATGAATTGACCCTGAGTCTCTATGTTGCCGCTACCGAAGCTGCTTACTTGAATGCTGACCTTGAAGGTATGGAACAGATAGCGGTACAGGTGTTGCAATCAGCCCAGACGATTTTAGACAAAGTTAAAATTTACGAAATTCAAATTGCTGCCCAGACATCTCAGACCAGACTATTAGAAGCTATTACACTGGGCAGAGATGCACTCTTAGAATTGGGAGTTGAGCTATCTATCGAGCTAAACGATGCTGAGATTGCTAAAGCTCTACAAGTTCTTGGCAGTCAACTCGAAGGCAAACGAATTGAGGAACTGGCTGACCTACCAGTGATGACTGATCCCCAAGCAAAAGCAGCCATACAATTGTTAGGAATGTTGTTTTCACCTATTATCCAGATAATACCGGGTTTATTGCCCCTAGTTAGCTCGAAAATGGTGAGTCTATCGCTTCAGTTTGGGAATACACCCGCCTCCACGGTGGGGTATGTGCTTCACGGAATGGTGCTGTGTACCTTTTTGGGAGAGATCGAAACAGGCTATGGCTTTGGGCAATTGGCATTGAATTTGCTCGATCGGTTTGATGTGGGGGAATTCAAATCTATGATTCTAATTTTGTTTGGTGGCTTTATTCAGCATCGCCAAGAGAGCTTTAGGGCAACGATATCGACACTGAAACTTGGTTTTACGTCTGGTATGGAAACTGGCGATTTTTTACACGCTGGTTATAACGTTTGCTGTTACAGCTATGCCGGCTTTTGGAGTGGTGCTGAACTAAGCAATTGGGAATCAGATATAGCAAATTACAACGCTGTCTTGACTCAGGTGAAGCAACATTCTGCTCAGACCCATTTAAATCTTATGCGGCAGATGGCAGAGAACTTCAGGGAAACCCGGATTCAGCCGGATTGTTTGAGTGGCACTATCTATGATGAAATCATGATTCCCAAGCATCGCCAGGCTAATGAACTTTCGGTGATGGCTGAGATATATATCCACAAACTTTTACTTGCCTATTCTTTTGGTAACTACAAGGCTGCGAGCGACTACATTGACCAAGCCCAGCAGTATTTGATCGCAGTAGCAGGAGTGATTTTTGCGCCGATTTTCTATTTCTATGCTGCCCTGACGCACCTGGCACTATTTCCCAAGTCAGAAATTGAGCTTTGTGTAATTCTCGCCCAGGTAGAAATCCATCAAACCACTCTGTACCAATGGGCGCAATATGCTCCCATGAATCATCTGCATAAATGGCATTTAGTTGAGGCTGAAAAACAACGAGTGTTGGGCAATAAAACAGAAGCACTTGAACATTACGATCGCGCCATCTCCCTTGCCAAAGAAAACGAGTACGTTAACGAAGAAGCACTTAGCAATGAACTAGTAGCCAAATTTTATCTCGATTGGGGTAAAGAAAAAGTCGCCCAAGCATATATGCAAGAAGCATACTACTGTTACGCTCGTTGGGGTGCAAAAGCCAAAATAGAAGACCTAGAAAAACGCTATCCTCAACTACTCCAATCCATTCTGCAACAGCAACGAATTAGCCTCAACTCCCTAGAAACTATTAGCTTTAGTGGCACTTCTTCATCTTTTAGCACTTCTAGTACTAGCAGCAGCAGTATTCCCAATGTTCTAGATTTTACCTCTGTCCTCAAAGCCGCTCAAGCTATCTCCAGTTCTCTAGAATTAGACACACTCATCGCCAGTCTCACCCGTATTATCCTAGAAAACTCTGGCGCGAACAAATCTGCACTAATTCTTCCCCAAGAAAAGGACACTGCCGTGCGGGGGTTGCCCCCGTTGAGCCAAGTGTCTGGTGATACTTGGCTAGTTAGGGCAATTACCTTTATTGCTCATGAGGAAATACAAACCATTCTTGAGCCACAATCACTCTTCAATTGTCAAGATATTCCCCTAAATATTATTCATTACGTCAAAAATACCCAACAAACAGTTGTAATTAATAATTGTAAAACAGATATTCCTGGTTTAATTGGCAAGTATATGCTGCAACATCATCCCCTGAGTGTATTTTGTACTCCAATTCTTAATCAAGGGCAAATGGTGGGGATTCTCTACCTAGAAAATAGCTTAACTTCTGGCGTATTTACTAGCGATCGCCTCAGGATAATTAAGCTCCTGTCGTCTCAAGCAGCAATATCCCTAGAAAATGCTGGACTATATCAACAAGCAGGAATTGCACTACAAGACTTACAACAAGCCCAATTACAAATTGTCCAAAGTGAGAAAATGTCGGTACTGGGTAACTTAGTTGCTGGGGTAGCCCATGAAATGAATAATCCTTTGGGCTTTATTTCTGCCAGCCTTCAACAAGCTAAACCCAGCTTTGCGGATATTGTTGAACACTTGAAACTCTATCAAGAAAGTCTACCCAATCCAGGTGATGAAATCAAAGAACATGCCAAAGAAATTGACTTGGATTATACCTTAGAAGATTTACCCAAGATAATTGATTCAATGGTGATGGCGTGCGATCGCCTGGAAAATATCAGCACTAGTTTAAGAACTTTTTCCCGTGCTGATAAAGATTACAAAGTGCCGTTTAATATCCATGAAGGTATCGACAGTACGATTTTAATTCTCAAACATCGCCTGAAAGCAAACGAACAACGTCCAGCAATTGAAGTGATAACTGATTATGGCAATTTACCTAAGGTTGAATGTTTTCCTGGACAATTAAATCAAGTATTTATGAATCTTCTGGCAAATGCCATTGATGCGCTAGATGAATCAAATACAGGACAGAGTTTTCAGGAAATTAAGGCCAATCCCAACCGAATTATAATTAAAACTTCCCAAAAAAGTGAAGGCGTGGAAATTGCGATCGCTGATAATGGTAAGGGAATGAGTGAATCAGTAAAACAAAAGATTTTTGACCACTTATTTACTACAAAAGCCGTGGGGAAAGGGACAGGATTAGGATTAGCGATCGCTCGGCAAATTGTTGAAGAAACCCACGGCGGAAAATTGAGCGTTAACTCAGTTATGGGTAAGGGTACAGAATTTGTAATTGCAATTCCGGAATGATAGTACGTTATTGATTTTGCAACATCATCTGAAAGAGAAATCGTAGTGTCCAGCCATAGAAGTGATAAAAAACTATGGTAACTTGCCTCCGGCGATCTGCTACCCCGGATAACTTAATCAGGTATTTATGAATATTCTGTCTAATGCTATTGATGCCTTAGAAGATGCAAATCAGCAGCGCACGCCTAATTTGGATTCATACTTGCTTGGTATCTGAAAACCAAATCAAGATTTCCATTGCCGATAATGGTCTTGGAGTTCCAGACACAACTTTAACAAAATTATTTGACCCCTTTTTCACAACTAAAGATGTGGGTAAAGGTCTGGATTGGGTTTATCTATCAGCTATCAAATTGTGACTGAACTACATCAAGGTAAACTTGATTGCTTGATTGTAATTCCACATTAGGAAAGGGCGCAGAATTTGTCGTAGCCCTACCGATATAAGCTAAAAAAATTAACCAGGCAAATTAGCAGCACTCTGGATATTTTCTAATATTAAATCAGGGCTATTACGTTTAATCAAGCCAGTTAGCACTTTACCAGGGCCAATTTCTATTACTCGCTGGATACCGTTGGCTGGTAATTGCAGACAAATTTCTCGCCATCTTACAGAACCAGTCATTTGTTTGTTCAGGCGTTGCTTTAAAATAGCAGCATCAATGGACGGAATTGGTTCGACATTAGATACTACTGGCACAATCGCGGGTTGAAATTCTACAGATTCTAAAATGTCTTGGAATTCCGCAGCTGCTGGTGCGATTAAATGTGAATGAAATGCTCCAGAAACTTTTAAGGGAATAGCACGTTTTGCTTTAACTTGAGTCATCACCGCTTGTACAGCTTCAGTAGTGCCTGAAATTACCACCTGAGCCGAACTATTATCATTTGCGATTACCACATCAGGCGTTAGAGAAATGACTTTTTCTAGCTGTTCGTGGTCAAAGTTCATCAAAGCTGCCATCATCCCATCGATGGAACTATCCATAAGTTCTGCACGACGCTTCACCAGATATAAACCAGCCGACCACTCAAAGACACCCGCTACATAAAGAGCAGTATATTCTCCCAAACTGTGACCAGCAACTAAATCTGGCTGATGTCCTCGTTCTCGAAGCAGGTCAGCAAGAATGCTTTCAACTACATAAAGACTTGGCTGAGTATACAGCGTCTGTGATAATTTCTCTTCTTGAGTTTGACAAATTTCAGTTACAGACCAACCCAAAATATCCTCAGCTTTGGCAAGCTTGTCTTTAGCGGACGGTATATCTAGTAAATCCATTCCCATTCCCAGCGTTTGGGAACCTTGTCCGGGAAACACCCATGCAGTTTTTGTCATTTGTCAATAGTCAGTGGTCATTGGTCATTTGTCATTGGTCATTTGTCATTGGTCATTTGTGAATAAAAAAGGACAAAGGACTAATGACATAGACGCGCCAGCGGCTACTCTACGAGTTCTCCGAAGGAGTACCCGTAGGGTAGGACAATATATTATCTTCCCCATTGAAAGATTGCCGCACCCCAAGTAAGACCGGCACCAAAGCCGGATGTCGCAACGATGTCATTGGGTTTAATTTTACCTTGTCGTACTGCTTCATCTAAAGCTAAGGGGATGGAAGCAGCTGAGGTATTGCCGTACTGGGCAAGATTACTTATAACTTTATGTTCTGGGATATTTAGCCGTTGGGCAACGGCATCGATAATCCGCTGATTGGCTTGATGCAATATCAACCAATCTATTTGATCGACGCTGATATTAGCTTGAAACAAGGCTTTATCAATGATTTCTGGCACTTTTTGCACAGCAAAGCGATAGACTTCTTTGCCGTTCATCGTAATTGGTTGGTAAGTGCCTTTGGTGATATTTACGTCAGTCACCAGTTCTTGGGAAGTTCCTGCATAAGCAAGGTTGAGGTAATGGTTTTGAGTACCATCACTTTTAAGTGCAAATCCTAATAAGCGATCGCTTTTGGCAGCTTGTAATACCACTGCTCCAGCACCGTCACCAAATAATACACAAGTCCGGCGATCTTCCCAATCTACCCAGCGAGAGAGGATATCTGCCCCTATCAACAGTACATTTCTGTAAACACCAGTTCTAATATATTGGGCTGCTGTCACCAGACCAAACACAAAGCCGGAGCAGGCAGCGGTCAAGTCAAAGGCTACTGCGTTGGTGGCTCCCAATTTAGCCTGTACTTGACAAGCACTACCAAACAAATCATCAGGGGTGGAAGTCGCTAGCAAAATCAGGTCTAGGTCTTCTGGTTTAATTCCCGCAGCTGCGATCGCCTGACTGCTGGCGGCAGTAGCGAGTGCGCTCAAGGACTCAGATGGCAGAGCTAGTCGACGCTGACGAATTCCCGTTCTTGTGGCGATCCACTCATCTGATGTTTCAACTAGTTCACTCAATGTCTCGTTGTGTAGGGAAGTTGCTGGTACTGCCGAGCCGCTTCCGGTGATTGCTACGCCTAAGTTTTGCACTCTTAATCTCCCAAGCTATCAGCTTTTTGTCCTTTGTCCAAAGTCCAATTGTCTTTTGTCCTTTGTCAGTTGTCCTCTGTCAGTTGTCAGTTGTCCTTTACAAATGACTAATGACTAATGACCAATGACTAATGACTAATGACCAATGACCAATGACTAACCGCTCTCGCGCTCTAGGATATATTGGGACTGAATTCGTTGTATCACCTGGTTGTCAACAGCTTCTTTTGCCATGCGAATTGCATTAAAAATTGAAGGTGCTTGGGAGCTACCGTGACCGATAAAACAGACTCCTGCCACGCCTAGTAGTAAAGCACCACCATGTTCTGCGTGATCCATTCGCTGCTTAACTCGCTTCAGGTTTGGTTTTAAGAATGCTGAACCGATTTGACCGTGCAATCCTTGGGGTAATTCTTCCCGCAAAATTTGCAGAATCACTTCTCCAACGGCTTCGGCAAATTTCAACAATACATTACCCACAAAGCCATCGCAGACAATCACATCAAAGCGACCGGAAAGCACATCACGCCCTTCAGCATTGCCAATAAAATTAATTTGGGAATTTTCGCGTAGCAGTTGGTGGGCGCGGACGGCTGCATCATTGCCCTTAGAGTCTTCTTCACCGATATTCAGCAAACCCACTTTCGGTTCAGGTGTACCCAAAACATACTGACTGTAAGCTGACCCCATAACGCCAAACTGCTCTAAAAACTTGGGGCGGCAATCTACATTAGCACCGACATCAAGTACCAGCACTGGCTTACCAGCAATAATTGTGGGAAAAACTGTCCCGATCGCTGGGCGATCGATTCCTGGCAATCTTCCTAAGCGGAGCAAAGCTGATGCCATAGCGGCCCCAGAGTGACCCGCAGAAAATACGGCATCTGCCTTTTGCTGCTTGACTAAATCCATCGCCACATTGATAGAAGCCTTGCGTTTGCGTCTAACTGCATTTAAAGGCTCCTCGTCCATTGCGATCGCTTCCTCAGCAGTCACGATCTCTACCTGCCCTAAACTTGTTTTTGATGGCAAGGCAGCTTCTATTTGTTGGGGATCGCCAACCAACAATATATCTACACCCAATTCTTCTCTTGCTCGCAATGCGCCAGCAACGATTTCACCGGGTGCATGATCCCCTCCCATTGCGTCAATTGCGATCCGTACGCGAGTCGATCCCATTGCTCACAGCTTCTAGAAACCTTACAAATTTTACCAGATGGCAAAGCCCGAAAAAGCTTAATTTTCTGACCGCCAAATTAATTCTGTTACTATTGCAACAATATTTGCTGGCAAGCTCAAGATAGCACGAATTGTTTGGTAGTAGGGAGTAGGGCATTGGGCATGGGGCATTGGGCATTGGGCATTAATTATTCTCCCCTGCCCCCCTGCTCCCCTACTCCTTATTCCCCACTTCCCAGCACCCAATCAACTAGCGTCCGAACGCCGTAGCCAGTTGCTCCAGCGCTGTTGTAGCCATTTTCTTTATCTGTCCACACTGGACCAGCAATATCTATGTGCGCCCAAGGGGTTTGTTTGACAAATTGCTTGAGGAAAAGGGCTGCGGTGATTGCACCACCAGGACGCGGCCCTGTATTTTTCATATCCGCGATACCAGATTTTAGCCCTTCAAAATATTTTTCTTCCATTGGCATCCGCCAAATCTTTTCTCCTGAACTTTCCGCAGCTTTTTCGATTTGGGAAGCGACAGCTTCATCGGGAGTGTACAAACCAGCAATATCCTCACCCAAGGCAATGACATTGGCACCAGTCAGGGTGGCTAAATCAACGATCGCATCTAATCCCAATTTGTCGGCATATACCAAGGCATCTGCTAGGGTCAAACGTCCTTCTGCGTCGGTGTTGTTCACTTCGATTGTTTTGCCGTTTGATGCTGTGAGAATGTCTCCAGGGTGCATGGCGTGCCCACTAATCATGTTTTCAGCCGCCGCCGAAATAAAGTGAACTTCAACATCTGGCTTAATTTGAGCAATTGCTTTTGCTGCCCCCAAGGTAGCAGCTGCACCCCCCATATCCATCTTCATTGTTTCGATGCCGCTACCAGCACCTTTAATGTTGAGTCCGCCGGAATCAAAGGTTACACCTTTGCCAATAATTGCTAATTTCTTTTTCGGTGTACCTTCTGGTTTGTAAGTCAGGTGAATGAATTTAGGTGGCAACTCTGAACCTTGCGATACTCCCAAAAAAGCACCCATACCCAACTTTTCACAGTCTTCTTTTTCCAGAATTTCTACTTGTAAACCGTGGTCTTTAGCGATCGCTTGGGCAGTTTCGGCTAAAGTAATTGGTGTTACCGCATTGGCTGGTGCTGCGACTAATTGCCGTGCCAAATTTACCCCAGAAACAATTTGATTGGCGCGGGTAATGGCGGCTTCTTGTCCACCGAAACCTAGTAAATCTACACTTTCTATTTGTGAACCTTTATCTTCGGGTTCTGATTTAAAGCGAATATCTTGGTAAAGTGCTAATTCCACACCTTCTGCGATCGCTTGGGCACTCGCTGCTGGATCGTTATTCCACAATGGAAAACTAAAACCCAAAATTTTGCTTTTTTGCTTTTTTCCTACCCTGGCTACAGCCGCAGCAGCGCGACGCAAAGTATCTAGTTTTAGTGCATCTGGTTTGCCTAAACCTACTAAAATCAATTTCCGCACTGGGCTACCAGCATTTACACGGGTGAAAATAGTGCTATTGGCTTTACCTTTAAATTCTTCTTCAGTAATTAGTTCTTTTAAGACTCCAGAAAACTTTTGATCTAAAGTAGCTAGTTCTCCGGTTAACTCTACTGCATCTTCAAATAATCCAATTGCCAAACTATCGCCTGCCCACTCTAGTAAAGGCTTATCACTAGGTTGAATTGTCATTTTGGGATTTTGTGTAAATATTCCTTCTTGTACCAGTATTGCTCAAAATTCTTGTTTCATGGTGAGGGGAGTGGGTATTGGGCATTGGGCATTGGGCATGGGGCATTGGGAGCAGGAGGCAGCAAGTATAAGTTAATAAATTAGTATAAATAGCACTTGTCAATGAGTCTTTAATACTCGTTAATCCACCTCAGAACTCCGTTAATGAGTCTTTGATCCTCGTTAATCTACCTCAGAACTCCGTTAACGAGTCTTTGATCCTCGTTAATCTACCTCAGAACTCCGTTAACGAGTCTTTGATCCTCGTTAATCCACCTCAGAACTCCGTTAACGAGTCTTTGATACTCGTTAATCCACCTCAGAACTCCGTTAATGAGTCTTTGATCCTAGTTAATCCATCTCAGAACTCCGTTAACGAGTCTTTGATCCTCGTTAAAGAAGCTATGATCTCCATTCTTTTACCTGACTTTTTGCGTTATGTGGAAAAGTCCACTAAAAACCTAACCCCCTAACCCCCTTCCCGACACGGGAAGGGGGAAAATTCAAAGTCTCTCTCCTTTTAGGAGAGAGAAATAGAAGTGAGGTTTTCCAGATACCGTGAAAAGTCAGATTCTTTTACGTACTGCTTCTTGCCCCATGCCCCATTCCCCATTCCCTATGCCCCAATTGTTGTATCAATGTTAAATTTTCTGGCGATCGCTGCTATTATTTCTTGCTCAAGTCGTGTAGTCTTATTGTCAAGCTGGGCAATTTTTTCACACTGAACGAGCAAGGGTATAGCAAAATCACGATTCAGCTGATTGAGCAGTATATCTAAAGACTTAGGTGATTTGATGTTTTGGGCAATGGCATCCAACGAGGTAGGACTGAGTTTTACAGCTTGTAATTCTGGCAAAATTTCTTCCAAAGTCTTATCGGGATGGCTAGCCAAAATCATGTGAACTAAGATTTGATCCATGACGGCTTCTTGAGCAATCGCACTTTCTAGATACTTTTCACTTTCGGCTTTTAATGTTGCTAATGTCTGTGGCGATGCCAGAGAAGTAGATTCATCTAGCTTGGTTTCGTAAAATCTACAAGCAGCATACCCCAATGAATAGATCATCGTTGCATTTGAACTAGCTCCAATCACTGCACCCGCTAAGGGCACATTTCGCAGCAAGCCTAACCCCGCAGCTTTTAACAAACGCCCTCCACCCAAAGCCAACCCAAAAATTGCTAAAATTTCACCTTTACGCGCAGGATCTTTTAAATCTAGCCCGTAGACAGATGCAATTTGATAAAGCATTTCTGACTGCAATTTTGTTGTAGCTGTTAAATCAATTGCCAATAATGCCACTGCTATTCCTGGCAAAATACTAGTGGCTAGTCCCACTGTCCCTGCTTGAGTTGCTTTTTCCACCATGATGCGGTGAGCAAGCTGGCTGGGTGATTCATTTGGATACTGTTTCTTAAGCTTGTTTACCGCCGCTTCTGCTTGTTCTAAATCAACAAGGTTACTATCGTTAATCAGCCAATTGAGATTTAAGACTCCAGATAGTTTTCTAATCAGCCAATTTTCGCTGAGGCGATTCACAACCTGACCGCTGGTTTGAGTTGTTTGCTCAATAAACTTGTGTGTTTCTTTTGCCGTCGCTTCTCCCACCCCTACTGCTGTATCTAAAACTGCTTGGCCAGTCTGAACAACAGTTTTAACAAAAGACTCTACTATAGACGGTTCATTTTCTATTGATGATTGAGCCTGAATTCCTGCTTCTGAAGTTTCTCTGGGTGAATTAACTAATTTATTCACCTCTATTTTTTGGGGTTTGTCTGCCATTGCTTGACACCATCTTGTAAAGCCTCTCTCTTTTGGTTTTAGCTAAGTTTGGGCGGCTTTGACATCTCTCAATAAGTACAATTCGTCAGAGCAAATAGGAATTATTCTGAGTTTTAACTATAGACAGAAGATGGATGACAGAGATTTTGATTTTGCCAATGATAACCTAATATCAAAAACACTTTGCCTTCTAAAATAGTGAGTATTTCTGAAATAAGAGTGCCCATTTTTCTTGGCAATATTGTTCGATCAATTACCAGCAATTAAATCTTCTTGTGTAAGTAGTTCTGTATATTCATCTAATCCTACCTCAGCTATCAGCTTTACTTTCTAAAAAGTCGTTATCTTTAAGAATTTCATAGAGATTAGTATCTTGCTCTAGCAAACAAGCGTGTCCACAATGGGGCAACACTACAATCTTGTTATTTGGTAAGACTTTCCCTATTCGGTTGACTTCGCTTACAGAAGGCAAAAGGCGATCGCTAGCACCAGCAATCAACAAAACTGGTTGAGTCAAGTGACCTAACTTTTCCTCATCGATATCAAACTCTCGCAGTAAAGACAACCGCCAAAGAACGGTTTCTGCCGGGACAGAACGCATAGTTTTCAGCAAATCGTGGCGATCGCTTCGAGAAATGCGTGACAAAGATGCTAAAAATGGCAACAAGCCTAGTGCGCCAATATCATATAATCCTGTTGGCACTAAGTAAGTTAGCTGGGATGCCCAACTTAACCAAGGGCGAAGATGAAAGGACGAAGCTGGGTTAATTAGGATGATTCGCTTAAATAAATCGGGTGCTTGGATTGCCACTTTCATTGCCAAGCAACCACCAAAGGACTCACCACACAAGTAAACTGGCCTCTGAGAGCTTTTTTCTAATTCGGCGTCGATCAAGTCCAATACACTCTTAGTTAGGGCATCCCAAGTGTTAAGGTCTTTTCGGGGGAGCGCCAAAGAGCGCACATCAAACCCAGTTTCTAATCCTGCGGTTTGCGATCGCAATAGTTGACCAGTTCCATCCATTCCTGGCAAATATACCAACAACGGATACTCTGGCTGTACTCGTTTAGGAGTCAGGAAACAAGGGTTTAGCTCAACTTCTGTGATAGTCATTGGTCATTAGTCATTGGTCATTGGTCATTGGTCATTGGTCAATGGTATAAAACTTTTGGACTGCGAATTGTTGCTTTTATGAGCTTCGGTACTTTTGAGCAAAAACAAAAAAGTCTCGGAACAAGCTACTCAAAGTTGTGCAGACAATCCAAAATTCCAAATCGAATAGCTCTAATAGCAACCTTGACGCAGTAAATTGCTAATTTCACCCTGACAGTGTTCTGTCAGTTCAGCCACAACAGTTCTGGCTTGTTTGCCATGATATTTTTTATGATGTTGGGGCGTAATCCAATAAGGACGACCGATTAACACCGCAACTCGACGATAAATTACCAAGGGATGCCAACCATTTTGATTAAATAAAGGTTCTGAAGGGTCGAATACACTCAAAAGTCTTAATGGGAAGCCATTAGTGTTTACTTCTTCTAAGGAAGCGATCGCGATCGGCAAAATAGCTAAATCCTGCACATTCGCTCGCAATGCCAAATGGGCAAATCCCCGCTGAAACTCACCTACCTGGTTTGGCTGAGTAAATTTCACCATTGGTTCAGTCCCTTCTGGAAATACTCCCACCATCTGCTTGGACTGCAATAGCACCTGTGACTGCGAAAAAAAGCTTTGTTGGCGGTTTTGAGTATCTTCCAAGGGAAAACACCCCAATTGACCGGTGACAATCTCTCGCATGACTGGAACTTGTCCCATATAGTGATGGCAAGCAAAGCGAATCGGACTCGATAACGCTGCCATTAAAATCAGTGCATCCATAAAGCTGCGGTGATTGCTGACTACCAAGACGCTCGCATCCTGGGGAATGCGGTCTTCGTAATAGCGGAACATTTGCGTTGAGAATGCCGCCACCAAAGCGCGAGAAATCTCTAGGGGGCTATTTCCACTCATACCTAATCAATATATTTTCCGGTAAATATGGCAATTTGTCTTAATTTAATTTTTACATTTCTTTACTATTGCCATGACCGTCTTAAGATAGAAATATCTAATCTCCAAAAGCAACTAAATTTTCTGTATTCCCAATTATGTATTCTCGATCACAATAATATCTAATAGAAACTATTCGAAAAAATTATGATTAGTTAATTTCCATTTTTTAGGTAAAAATGAGTTTAATTGATGCATATTAAAAAACAATTCTGGACTTGATAAATTTGCTAGTATGAAGATGTTATTGGAAAAAATAGGAATAATATTGTATAATTGCGTGGTTTTGCCGCTGAAAGCTAAGAGATAAAACCTTTTAATAAGTTAATTTTTATTTTGCATGAATCTAGTGAATAAAACAAAAAAGACATTTGCACTGACCACACCCCTATATTATGTAAACGATGTCCCCCATATAGGCAGTGCTTACACGACGATCGCAGCCGATGTAGTGGCGCGATTTCAGAGATTACTGGGACATCAAGTATTACTAATTACAGGTACAGATGAACATGGGCAAAAAATTCAGCGATCGGCAGAAAGTTTAGGGAAAGGTCCACAAGAATTTTGTGATGAAATTGTCCCTAGTTTCGTGAGTTTATGGCAATTATTAGATATTCAATACGATCGCTTTAGTCGGACTACTGCGCCTCGTCATCAAGCGATCGTCAAAGAATTCTTTGAGCGAGTCTGGGAATCTGGTGATATTTACCAAGGACAACAACAAGGCTGGTACTGCGTATCCTGCGAAGAATTCAAAGAAGAACGGGATCTGCTAGAAGGACACCGTTGCCCAATTCATACTAACAAAGAAGTGGAGTGGCGAGACGAACAAAACTATTTTTTCCGCTTATCCAAATATCAAACTAAGCTGACAGAATTTTATCAATCTCAACCGGATTTTATTCAACCAGAAAGTCGGCGTAATGAAGTTCTCAGCTTTGTCAATCAAGGACTGCAAGACTTTTCCATTTCCCGAGTGAATTTAGATTGGGGTTTTCCCGTACCAGTCGATCCCAAGCACACTCTCTATGTCTGGTTTGATGCGCTGTTAGGTTATGTCACAGCATTACTAGAACCAGATGCAGAACCGACTTTAGCAAATGCGTTAGAAACATGGTGGCCGATTAACCTGCACCTAATTGGTAAAGATATTCTGCGCTTTCATGCAGTTTACTGGCCAGCAATGCTGTTGTCAGCAGGCTTGCCCTTGCCAGAGAAAGTCTTTGGGCATGGCTTTTTGACTAAAGACGGGCAGAAGATGGGCAAAAGTCTGGGTAACACCCTTGATCCTGTGGCATTAGTTAAGAGCTATGGTAGTGATGCCGTTCGTTATTACTTCCTTAAGGAAATCGAATTTGGTAAGGATGGAGATTTTAATGAAGTTAGGTTCATTAATGTTCTGAATGCAGATTTGGCAAATGATTTAGGTAATTTGCTCAATCGCACTTTGAGCATGGTGAAAAAGTACTGTGCTGAGAATAATGTCCCATCAATCGGCAATGAAGGGATTCCTGACGAAAATCCTTTGAAAGCAATTGGTTTACGTCTAGGGGAACAGGTAAAACAAGCATACCAAGAGCTAGCTTTCAGTCAAGCCTGCGTGGCCATACTTTCATTGGCGCAAGCCAGTAATAAGTTTATTGATGAACAGGCTCCTTGGTCATTATATAAACAGGGACAGCAGGAGTCGGTGGAAAAGGTTCTCTACGCAGTTCTAGAATCGGTTAGACTAGCAGCTTATCTGCTATCCCCAATTATTCCAAACATCAGTAGCGATATTTATCAGCAACTGGGTTTTGGAATAAACTTTAACAATCGAATAGAAAGTTCAGTTAATGCTCCTTTTGCCACCCATGCTACATGGGGACTACTATCGAGCAAACAACAGTTGGGTAAACACCAACCTGTATTTCAACGAATAGAACCCCCGAAAAACTATTAGTCCTTATCAAACTCTGATTTTGTTCAATTTTTTATTTTCTCACAAAATTTATCGTGGCTCAATTTAAATTAGCCGCGGAACATTATCATAAGCCGCTGTGACTAGCATCTAAAAGTTGGTAATTTGTATCAAAAATAACAGGGATAAAAATTGAGGTATCACAATGATGTTGAATAATTTGGAAAATGATTCAATCTTTACGCCAGAACAGGTTTTGGAGAATCGGGGTAGGGTAGCCATATTTATTGATGGCTCAAATTTATTTTACGCTGCACTGCAATTAGGTATTGAAATAGATTACACGAAGCTATTATGTCGATTAACAGGGGGTTCTAGATTACTGCGTTCTTTTTTCTACACTGGCGTAGATCGGACAAACGAGAAGCAACAGGGGTTTCTGCTGTGGATGCGTCGCAATGGCTATCGAGTCATTGCTAAGGATTTAGTCCAGCTACCAGATGGCTCTAAAAAAGCTAACTTAGATGTAGAAATAGCAGTAGACATGATGGCGTTAGTAGATTCTTATGATACCGCAGTTTTAGTCAGCGGTGATGGAGATTTAGCTTATGCGGTCAATTCAGTCAGCTATCGTGGCGTGCGGGTAGAAGTTGTGAGCTTGCGTTCCATGACCAGCGACAGCTTAATTAATGTAAGCGATCGCTACATTGATTTAGAAGCTATCAAAGAAGATATTCAAAAAACCCCTCGCCAAAGCTATCCATACCGGCCGTTATCTGGTATCGGTTTTTTGGAAGACCCTAGAACTAGTGATGGACACCTAGAAATCCAAGAATAATGGCGTATCAATTTCATAAAAGAGGGAGATGGGGAAAGAGAAAAATTCAAAATTTCTCCCCCACTCCCTCCTTTCTTCTTTTACCTTTGACCTTTTTATTGGTATTTGGTTTAGTCGCCTGTGGGGGCAAATCTCCCCTAGCTTCGCAACAAAATACTGCGGATTCATCTAATCCAGATAGCAATTTGACTTTCTTTGATGTCACCCTAGAACAAGCAGATGAAGTGGGAAGACCAATTTGGAAAGTCAGGGCTAAAACCGCAAAATACACCAAAGAAAAACAAATTGGTCAGGCTGAAAGTCCTTATGGTGAGCTATATCAAGATGGCAAAATTGTTTACCAAATCAAGGCAGATGTAGCAGACATTGAACAAGATGGGAAGCAGTTGTTTCTGAAAGGTAAGATATTTGCCACAGACCCTAGTAATGGGATTGTGTTGCAAGGTAATGAATTAGAATGGCGTCCCAAAGAAGATTTGTTGATTGTTCGTAACAAGATTAACGGCACCCATAAAAAACTACAAGCAGTAGCGCAGGAAGTGCGAGTTAAAACCCGCGAACAGCGGATGGAATTTTCTGGCGGAGTAGTAGCAAATTCTATCGATCCCCAGATGCAAGTGAGAACTGAACATTTAATCTGGAATATTAAAGAAGAAAAACTGATTGGCGATCGCCCCGTAGAAATTGACCGCTACAAAGATAATAAAATTAGCGATCGCGGTAAGGGAAATTCTGCCGAAGTCAACTTAAAAACAAAAATTGCCACTGTCCAAAAAAATGCTCAACTAGAGTTACTAGACCCACCAATGCAAATATCTAGTAATTCTATGACCTGGAACATGAACGCAGAAACTGTCACTACAAACTCACCTACACGAATGTTCCAGCGTGCCGAAAATGTCACAGTGACAGCCAATCAAGGTGAAATGAAAATACCGCAAAAAACTGTTTACTTAAAAGGGAACGTCAACGCCGTTGGTCAGCGTCGCCAGTCTCTAAGATCCAATACACTAACTTGGTATTTAGATAATAAGTTAGTTGAAGCTCAGGGAAATGTTGTTTATCGGCAAGTTGACCCACCATTAAATTTTGTGGGTGAAACAGCAGTTGGTAATCTGCAAACAGAAAATATTGTTGTCAAAGGTGGCAGTTCTAGCGGTAGGGTAGTAACGGAGATTATTCCTCAAGAAAAAGCCAATCGTCAGTAGTAAAGTTAGGGGTAGTGGGGAGATGAGGGAGCCTTTAAACTAGATAAATGAGTTTTTGATACTCGTGAATGAGTATTTGAACTCCATTAATGAGTCTCTAAACTCAATGAAATTCTAACTCTTCCCCATTCCCCACTTATAAATTTTGGGTTGGTCGAGTACTAGACTAGGATCTTAGTAATACAAGCCTTTTGATAGCCCATGAATGGATCAAACCGATTAGGTAAGGAATCCTTGCCAACATCCCAGCAAGCAGAACATTCCCACTATCACGATACAGACCACGAGTATACAGATCGGACTCATGGAACTGGAGAGTTGACTCATCCTCACATCCATAGCGAAGAGTCTTTACGGCGAATTGTCAATCGATTATCGCGTATAGAAGGACATGTTCGTGGTATTAAAGCAATGGTGCAGCAAAGTACCCCTTGTCCTGATGTTTTACTGCAAATTGCCGCAGTGCGGGGCGCATTGGATCGAGTTGCGCGAATTGTTTTGGATGAACATTTGACTGAGTGTATTGCGAGAGCCGCACAAGAGGGTAATATTGATGTTGAAATTAAACAGTTAAAAGCAGCTTTAGATCGATTTTTGCCTTAAGAATGAGAAAAATAATCTAAAATGCATTCGCCAAATTAGTGATGCACTAGCAGCGATACATCAAAACTCAATAGTGCATCCTGAAATTCATTCCAGCGACATCATATTGCCAACTGGTAGACAACCTATTTCTTATAGACTTTCCTTTGTTCGCTTTTTCTAGGAGGCAACGAGGGAAAAACTTATTACATCAGATAATATGCTGTGCAATGATGATTTTTACCTAGACTATGATTCTAAAAAATTATCAATTTCATTATTCTTTAACTAGCACTTTAGATAAACCACTAATTCTTTTTTTGCATGGCTTCATGGGTAACATTAATGAATTTGATGAAGCCATAAAATTACTATTTAACGAATTTTCCTATTTAACACTTGATCTCCCCGGACATGGCAAAACTCAAGTTTTAGGTGAGGACGAATACTATACAATGGCAAATGCTGCTCATGCTTTAATCAACTTACTAGATGAGTTAAAAATTGCCAAATGCTTTTTAGTTGGTTATTCAATGGGTGGAAGATTGGCTTTATACCTAGCCTTGCATTTTCCAGAACGTTTTCATAAAGTTGTTCTAGAGTCAGCTTCCCCAGGTTTACCAACAGTAGCAGAACGATTAGAACGAATTAAAATTGATACACAAATAGGCAGAAAATTAACAAGAATCTTTGAAAAAAGTGACAAAATCACTTTTCTATCAAATTGGTATAATCAACCGATTTTTGGTTATATAAAAAATCATCCAGAATATGATCGCATGGTTGAAAGCCGATTGCAGAACAATCCACAGGAATTGGATAAATCACTGCGCTTTATGGGTACTGGATGCCAAAGTTCTTTATGGGAAAAGCTACAATGCAATACAATTCCTATACTTTTACTAGTCGGTGAATACGATCAAAAATTTATATCTATTAATACAGAAATGGCTAAAATATGTGAATTTGCTCAGATAAAAATAATTAGCAATGCTGGACACAATATCCACTTTGAAAATACTTTGGCATTTGTGGAAAATATAAAAAGTTTTTTGTCCACAGCAAGTTAAAAACTAGGATAACCTTACTACTTTTTTACTGCTTTGCTAGAAGGAGTTTGGGATGGTGGCAAATTCGGGGCTATTGGTTGTTTCGCTGCGGTTAATTCCTCTTGCAACATTTTTTGATAAACCTTGGGCAAAGAGTTACTCACAGAATTAGTTTCTATGCCATATCCCAGACTTGTCCAGGTGGGAGAGAGTCGCCGCAAAACATCATTTAACTTTCGCTGACGCAACAGTTGAGAAATATTAGTTCCCCAAACTTTAGAATCATTTAACCAACGGTAAACTACTACATCTTGATATTCTGCTTCAAAACTATAAGCAGTCCAAAACATCATCTGCATCGGCTTTGGGTGATAACGAGGGGCTAAACGATACCAAGTAATGTTGATAATTTGATATCTGCCAGCAGCGGTAGAACAATTACCTGTATTGGGGCCTGTGACAATTGTGACGCATATCTCAGGATGTCGGCTAAGATCGTTGACTTGCTGTCCACCGTATAACAGCGAATAGGGACGGTTTCCACTAGCCTCACTTGCCGAGATGGTTCGCATTAAAGCGCGGATATAAGGGTCGCCCTCTTTCATCACTAAAGGCGGCTGTTTATTTTCAAAGATGGGATCGGAAGGCGATCGCAAGTCTCCAATATACCATTGCAACAAATATACAAAGCCGAGAAGCGCGGCTATTGGCCCAATAAGTTTTTCAACACCTTTGAATTCAAAGCCTTTCAGAGTCTGACTCCTTCAAATTCACTCTCTTTGCTAACAAAAATCATCGACGAACTGATTCCAGTAAAGTTCACACCTGATTGTTAGTTATTATTTCCGATTTGCTCATTTTTATTAGGAATTAGCAAAAAAGAGTATAAATACAGGAGTTTGCAAATAACTGAGGTACAAAATGCAGGACTCACGCTTCAGATATAAAGAGTTTCTACCTTCTGCCTCAAAACCCGTAGCTTTGTACTTCATGCAAAAAAAAACTATTCTAAGTATAACAAGCGAGATATTCGTAAAAATCCTGGACAAGTATAAGCTCAATCACTTGGGTAGCATTTGCTCTCAGCAACAATTGCTTCCTTGCTCAAAGCGGACGATAAGTTGATACAACCTCATTGCAAAGGTTTCGATTTAAGTTGACACCAATGCACATCTGTGAACCCTTACAAAAGGTCTGTATTACGAATGATTGAGAACTGCAATCAGGGTGATTGGGTAATTAATGAGTCTGTTCCTCTAGCCCCGCATAGACTTCGTATCTTAAAATACCAGGAATTTCCTGAAGACACTGTAGATAACAAATGTTACTGTGGCCTAGTTGAAAACCAAGAGGCAGATAGCCTTTACCAATATTGAATCTGCTTTGTGTTTTTACACAATAGTCATAGTCATGGGCACAATATTCAAGTAGCTTGAAATATGAAAATCACTCGTATTCACCACCAGTTTGAAAAATTATGGTTAACCGTTTTACTTCCGTGAGTACTGCTCTCACACTTAAGGTAGTTGGAATAATCTGCATTTTGTCCTTTTTTGTTGACTTTTTGATTCTGTTGTTACCCTTTCAACCCACCGATCGGGTATGGCAAATCAATTTGGGAACAGCGCTTGTCGATCGCGGAATTGTTCCTCTAGTCGGTTTGGGGCTTCTGTTTGCTGCCTATTGGATTGAGAATGCCGATCCAGCAAGCGATCGCCCCCAAGGTATCGATTTAAGATTTCCCGCCGCGATTATCTCCAGTATTTTAGGGTTGATGTTCTTGCTGATTTTTCCCCTGCACCTAAATAACGTCAATCAAGCCAAGACTCAAACACTCAACCGAATCACCCAAGAAGCAGATCAGGCAGAAACTCAACTAAACACTCGATTATCGCAATTGCAAGCACAGCTGAATACCGATCAAGGAAAAGCGCAACTAGACCAGCTGCGAAACCAAACCAAAGCTCAGTTTAGTGAAATCCTCAAAGATGACCAAAAATATAAGCAAGCAATTGAAAGCCCTCAAATTCCCGCAAATATAAAAGAGTTACTGAAGAAAGCTAAAACAAATCCCCAAGTACTTGACAAAGCTATCGAACAACAAACAGATATTCAAACGCTGCAAACTCAACAACTGAGCCAACTTCGCCAGCGCCGAGACGAAGCACTGCAACAAGCTAAAGATACGGCTTGGAAGTCTGGACTGCGGATTGGTATTAGCAGTTTGCTATTGTCCATTGGTTACATTATCATCGGCTGGACAAGCTTAAGAGGTAGGGGTGCTGTACAAGGTGGTAAACCTAGAACTGCCGCACGCTAATCTACTATTGGCATGGCAGTAAGAAGTATCCCAAAATTATTGACGGCTGATACTGCCATGCGCCTAATAGCTAATAACAATAACAAGGCAATTATCACTGACTAAAATCGCTATAAAACTTGAGTAATGTTCTCAATTTACATACTGACATATAACGAAGAACTAGATATTGCTGCTTGTATCGAATCGGCGATGTTATCAGATGACATCATTGTTGTGGATTCATGCAGTAGCGATCGCACTGTGGAAATCGCCAGTCGCTATCCCATCCGCGTTGTCCAACACGCTTTTGAAAGCCACGGACGCCAACGCACCTGGATGTTAGAGTCTATCCCACCGAAGCATCAATGGGTTTACATTCTCGAAGCTGACGAGCGTATGACACCAGAACTGTTTGCGGAATGCGAAAAGGCAAGTCAGAATCCAGACTACATCGGTTACTACGTGGCTGAACGCGTCATGTTCATGAATCGTTGGATTCGCTACAGCACACAGTATCCCCGTTACCAAATGCGGCTCTTCCGCCACGGGAAAGTGTGGTTTACAGACTACGGTCATACTGAGCGAGAAGTTTGTGAGGGTGCAACTAGCTTTTTAAAAGAAACATACCCACACTACACTTCTAGCAAAGGTTTGAGCCGCTGGATTGACAAGCACAACCGTTATTCTACGGATGAGGCTCAAGAAACATTGTATCAGTTGGAACAAGGAAAGGTTAACTGGCAAGATTTATTCTTTGGCAAATCAGAAGTCGAAAGACGGCGTGCCCTGAAAGATTTGTCTTTACGTTTGCCCGCCAGACCGTTGCTACGGTTTATATATATGTATTTTATCTTAGGCGGATGTTTAGATGGACGCGCCGGAGTCGCTTGGTGTACATTGCAGGCATTCTACGAATACCTGATTTTGCTCAAAGTCTGGGAAATGAAGTATTTACCGAAACCTAATTTAGATGCAACAGCGATTTTGGTACAAGAGAGTACGCAACAGTTGCAGTGCGCGGATTCTGAAACTACACAGGTTGATGCAGCGTGAAGAGGCCTGGAGATTAGAAGGATTTCCTGTATAGCGATGCCTACGGCGGTAAACTACGCAAAATCATAGGGTACACAGATGTGCTACACAGATCCCTGACTTCGTAAAAGTTGTCGGGGATCTTGTTTTTCATAATTCAAGACTAGATAAAAGAGACTTCCAAATCAAAAACATCCCAAATTTTCTAGGGAAATGGTTGTCCCCATCGCTTCTATATTTAGGACGGGCAGAATACTCACCCACAATATGGATAATTTATTTCTTGGAAATCCCTAACAAATTAATATTTTTAACAGAACATTTTCATAAAAGCCGCTCCTACTCAAAAGTGAGTGACTGACCAGATAAAATAATTTATTAGATTACCCTGTAGTACTTTCACAATCATGAGCAGCTTTTGATTAAGCGCGATAGATTAATAATACCTAAGAACTTGCAACAATTATTTACAAGTCTTATAAATAAAAGTAACATCTTCTAAGAATAACCAGTCGCCATCGGATTGGTTAATGTCTATGTGTATGCTTATAGGAAAATAGCTGATTTCCAGCAGCAGGCAACTTGCTAGCGTTTTAGACAGTTACTTGCGGCAGAATCTGCCAAAGTTAAAGCCTTCGGAATTTGACGAATCTGCTGGTATGGATACGAATAACAAAAGTTCCTCTAGCTTAAAACAGGAGAATCGGGGCTTGGTAATCGATCGCCTAAAACAGGACTTAAAAAACGACCTGATTGCTGGTTTGTTAGTAATAATTCCCCTAGCAACCACTATCTGGCTGACAATTACCATTGCGACTTGGGTAATCAACTTCCTCACCCAAATTCCTAAACAATTGAATCCCTTTGATGGCTTAAACCCAGTTTTAGTAAATATACTTAATTTATTGGTAGGCTTGGCTGTACCATTACTAAGTATATTGCTGATGGGCTTGATGGCTCGAAATATCGCTGGGCGCTGGTTGTTAGATTTTGGTGAGCGATTATTACAGGCAATTCCTTTAGCAGGGCAGGTATACAAAACTCTTAAACAGCTTTTAGAAACAATACTGAAAGATTCTAATGGCAAGTTTCGCCGGGTAATTTTGGTAGAGTATCCTCGCCGAGGAATTTGGGCGATCGCTTTTGTTACTGGTGCAATCAGCAGTGATATCCAAGCCCAGATGTCTCGCCCTGTACTAAGTGTTTTTATCCCCACCACCCCAAATCCGACTACTGGATGGTACGCAGTCGTTCCTGAAGACGAGGTAGTGAACCTCTCCATGTCGATTGAAGACGCCTTTAAAATAGTTGTATCAGGTGGCATTGTCGCCTCCAATACGCCTTTGGTTTTCTCCAAAGAGTCCACATTGGAAGTGAAACACGAAGAAATCAAGCAGCAGGTTATTCCCGTCGAAGAAACGTGAAGAAGGCAGGAGGTTGGAATAAACAATAGCAGCTCGCACTCCATCTAAATTTCAAGCCACCAACTCAGAGATTTTGGTATCTTGACTTAAACTCCAAGAAAAAGCTCTGGTTGCGACAAGAGATATAGGAGTTTAAGACCTCTACATCTACATGTAGCACCCATTTCAGTCGGGGTTTAAATCCCCGTCTGAAATGTCTTTAATTTTGAATTTTGAATTTTGAATTTTGAATTGTTAACCTGCCTCCTTCCCTCTGCCTCTCTGGAATCAATCTGGCATAGTCACAAGCAAATGCGTAATGTTGTTGTTTAACTGTGCCAAAATTGATAGGCTTATAAGTTTGTCTTGCCTAGTAAATTCAGTTCTCGCACAATCACCCCTCAGTTCTATGCAACCTCGTAAACCCCAGCAAATTGCTCGTGAATTGGCGCTTTTAAGCCTTAGCCAATTGCCAGTCAACCCAAAGAAATTAGACAAATTGGAAGACGATCAATTAGTATCCAAGTTGGTACTAGGTGCAGTACGCACTCTGACCTCAGAAGTTCAAGATACCCTTGATAATGCCGCAGGTGAACTGCAACGCAGTAACGATCGCCTCTTAAGTAGCCAAACTCGGGCCTCCGACCTCAATACTGCCAGAACAATGCTTCAAGAAGCGATCGCTTGCACCCAGACAGCAATCAATCAGTTGGGTACAGCAGTTGATTTCCCAGTATTGATTCAGTTAGCTAATCAGGACAAGGGAGTTCGGAATTACGCTAAAGAGCTTGTGATTACCGTCAACGACAATCGACACATTATAGAAGAACTCATTTCTGCTGCCTTAGTAGATTGGCAAGTAACTCGCCTCGCCCAAATTGACCGCGATATCTTGCAAATCGCGGTTGCAGAAATGAAGTTCTTAGGAGTTCCAGACAGTATCGCCATTAACGAAGCCGTGGAGCTAGCCAAACGCTACAGTGGAGACGATGGTCATCGCTTTATTAACGGTGTTTTGCGCCGAGTCACTGAGCAGAAAAAAACTGCGTAGTAGTGCTGCGGAATTCATAATTTTTATACTGCCGTGGAGAAAAGTCTGTAGCCGCTTCTGCGGCTTCCTCCAAGCGGAACGTCATTCAAAGTGAGACGCTGCGCGATCGCAAAAAACTCTCTGTTGTCACGATTCTCTTTAAACTGGCGTTGAAAGGTGAGGATAGCTCGGAAGTTTTCACCCCAAGAAAAAGTACAAAGTTAAATTAAACTCATAATTCATAACTCATAACTCATATAAACAATACTGCTGCAATGGTTTTTAATTGGTTCCGTCGTCAACATAACGATTCCTCTAACACTCCCTCTGATAAAAAACAGGAAGAAACACCTCCTGTACAAGAACCCCAACCAGAGCCAGCCGACACCTCAACACCAACTGCTGAAACTGCACCAGACACAACGGCAGACTTATTGGCATTTGCTAAAGCTGCCTACAAAAATATTCAGCAAAAACAGCAAGTCGAGGTAGTAGAAACCCCAGCTGATTCAGCAGATACCTTAGCACCATCAATACAACCTGAAACCGCAGAAACGGTAACTGCGGAAATCGCTGAACCAGAAGCAACTGAGGAACCTGCTAGTACAACCGTAGAAACAGCACAGCCAGAAGTTATCCAAGCTGCTAGTGAGGAAGAAATTATAGAAGATTCCTCAGTGGCAGCAATTGTTGAACAGCCAGATGTTTCCAGCCCAGAACTCACGGCAAGTGAAGTTGAATCAACACCCACCGAACCACTAGCTACGCCAGAGGCAACACAGCCAACAGCACCAGCTAACTTATCCTTTTTAGAACGGGCGGCGGCAGAACGGCAAGCCAAGCTGGATCAATTAATAGCCACCGCCATTGAAGTTCCAGAACCGGAGGTAGTACAGCCAGTAGCGACAACCTCAGAAACAGCAGAGGAAATTCCCGGACTGCTATTTGATGATGGGTTTGTCTGGTCAGCGAAAGTTCTAGCAGCTCAAGGTAGAAGTGCAGAAGACGTTTCTATTGAAGAAATTACCTGGCTGAAAAAGCTCCGGCAAGGGTTAGACAAAACTCGCCGTAGTATTCTCAATCAACTGAAGGCGATCGTTGGTCAAGGGCCGCTTAACCAAGCTGCTGTAACGGAAATTGAGGCATTGCTTTTGCAAGCCGATGTGGGTGTAGAGGCGACAGACTTTATTATCAATGCCCTACAAACAAAACTGCGAGAAGAAGTTACCGCACCTGAAGAAGCGATCGCTTTCCTGAAAAAAATCCTTCGGGATATGCTGGATGCACCGAGCAAAACCTCCCACAAAACTATCTTTACCCCAGAAAAAGAAACCTTAAATATTTGGTTAATTACTGGGGTAAATGGTGCGGGTAAAACCACCACTATTGGTAAAATTGCCCATCTGGGACAAAAATCTGGCTATAAATGCTTGATTGGCGCAGCAGACACCTTCCGCGCCGCCGCCGTGGAACAAGTGAAGGTTTGGGGTAGTAGAAGTGGCGTGGATGTAATTGCCAATCCGGGAAAGAATACAGATCCGGCAGCAGTTGTATTTGATGCGATCGCCGCCGCTCAAGCGCGTCAAACTGAATTGCTTCTGGTAGATACGGCTGGGCGACTGCAAAACAAGAAAAATTTAATGGACGAACTCGGTAAAATCCGGCGAATTATCGACAAAAAAGCCCCGGATGCCAAAGTAGAATCTCTTTTGGTTCTAGATGCCACTTTAGGCCAAAATGGACTGCGGCAAGCTGAAGTTTTTTCCCAAGCTGCCCAACTCAGTGGTGTTGTCTTAACCAAGCTAGATGGCACTGCCAAAGGCGGCGTTGCCCTTGCCGTTGTGCAGCAGCTAGGTTTACCCATTCGCTTTATTGGTGCTGGCGAAGGAATTGAAGACCTACGCCCTTTTTCGAGCTATGAGTTTGTCGAAGCTCTCTTGAGTGGTTAGTTGAAAAATTTCGAGTTAAAAATTTTTCTTAACAAACTTAGGACTTACGCAATACTGTATGATTCTTCTCTGGGAGACACTGCGCATTGGCGTCAGCCTGTGACAGAGAAGGAGATTCGATAAATTAAGCTTTTTAGCTATTTTTGCATAAGTCCTAAAACTGATAAATTTACGGATGACTGATCTGGTATTATCACTTGAACTAACTAGAAACAGCTCAAGTCCTAAAATTATGAATTTGTCACCATAAATGGGTGACTTTTGCTAAAATTTCTAGCTAATGCCCTTTTTGAAGTCTTAAATGGGCTTTTAAAATGTAGCAGCACGGTATTTAGTTGTTACAGACAAAAGCCCCTAGACTTTCATATTGCAGCAATTTAAAAGGGAAT
Source organism: Nostoc sp. JL23 (assembly GCF_017115065.1). Taxonomy (NCBI): domain Bacteria; kingdom Bacillati; phylum Cyanobacteriota; class Cyanophyceae; order Nostocales; family Nostocaceae; genus Nostoc; species Nostoc sp. JL23. Next base: position 191,692 of record NZ_JABXKN010000092.1, on the reverse strand, counting down.
CGAGACGCTCACCCCTAATACAACTCTATTGTGGGATGGATAGCAATCTCAATGGTGAGCAGTGTGTTGGCGAACCAGCGCGGGAGGTTTTTCCTCCATAGGTGTTTGGTGTTGGCTATGGCGACTTACTCATGCAACGTCTATCGAGAGGTTTGAATTCTGATGGTTAAAAAAACTCTTTCTGGTTTTTGACTTAAAGTTCTTAGAGGATATTTCTTCTATTTTTAGTGTCATCTCTTCTATTCATATCTTACACTTACCAAATGACTCACACCTAAAATAAATTACAGGCGAATGGTTTAACTCTGTTACATCTGACTAAAAAGATAGAGTTACTTCACTTTTATCCTGTTTTGATGGGTTTAAGTTTTGCATCTTCAGCAACTTAAAATTCACAAAACGAAAAATTAAAAATGGAAAAGCTCAATCTTGGCGATTATCCCAGCAATTATGGTATACAAATTAAATATTTGAAAACTTATTTACATATTCTCAGGTTTGGGAACGAGTGTAAGTCTGTTTTTTTAGCAAATTAAGCTCGATTTGAGCGCTTATAGAGGTTTTCACTCAAAAGACTTCTAGTCTCCTAGTTGCTTCTGCCCAAACTGTCCCTCTGAAAGCGTTATAAATTATTCTTTGAATAAAGTATTTTTATGACTTTAGAGATATGCTTTGGTAATTAAGTTATGAAAAAATGAAATCCTTTCTGATATATCAGCAAAAATAGTAATTATTACGGGTAGAATTTGGACTAAAAATACATGATTTGAAATTACCAACATTCCATTAGAAATACAATAAGCAAATAAAATACTTATAAAATTTGCCTGTTACGTCTTTATACTCTTGCTAAAATGGCAAGTCTTGTCTAAATATGGTTTAGCAATGCCAAAGCCAAAAGATTTATAAGTCATCTAAAATCTGCCAATATAAAGTGCAATAATACCCGTGCCTGTGTCTCAACTGCCTTCTCAACCCACTGATAATAATAGTAGTGCCACGACGGATGTCACCCCAGTCGTGGCACTCAAAGAACTCGTGGCAAGGTTGCACCGGGAACAGAACAAAATTCAAGATTTGCTAAGTTCTTTAGGATTTGCCCTGAGAAGTTTCAATAATTTGAATCAGTTTTTGGAACTGATTCCGCTGATGGCAACAAGAGTGACAGATGCAGACGGTAGCGCCCTGTTTCTCTACAAACCTAATGGTCAAGTCAGGTTAGAACAGTTACATTGGCAAGATAGTGGCCAGCGCAAGAATATCCGCAAAGCGCTAGAAATAGCCAGTAGTCAAATCACGCTTTTGCCCAATACTGCCCCCCTAGCGAATGCCACGGGGATTTTGGATGACCAGATGCATCGCTATTTAGGACCAGATGTGCAAATCTTTGGTACGGCGATTCTGGTAAAGCATACAGAACGGGGATGGCTCTATGTCTTGAGCCGCGATCCAGAATATAGTTGGACAGAAACCAGGCAAAAGTTAGTTAGGTTAGTGGCAGACCAAACAGCAGTAGCGATCGAAAACGATGAACTAGCTGTAGAACTAAGAAAAAAAGAACGCCTAGACCAAGAACTAGAAATTGGCGCAGAAATCCAACGGCGACTTCTACCACGTCAATGCCCCACAATTCCTGGTGCAGTCCTGGCTGCACGGTGTAAACCTGCCAATCGCGTCGGTGGAGACTATTACGACTTTATTGCTACCAATCATAATAAGATTCAGCCCAAGATCAAAGGTGGCACCGAAACTAGTCGCTGGGGTTTGGTTATTGGAGATGTCATGGGCAAAGGTGTCCCCGCTGGGCTGATTATGACGATGATGCGGGGAATGCTACGAGGAGAAGTGCTACATGGTAATTCCCCAGCCGGAATTCTACAAAACTTAAATAGAGTTATGTATGCGGATTTGGAAAATTCCCACCGCTTTGTAACGCTATTTTACTCAGAATATAATCCTCACAGCCGAATTCTGTCTTATAGCAATGCGGCACACAATCCTCCCTTGTGGTGGCACGCGGCGACAAAAACTGTCACCCGTTTAGATACTTTGGGAATGTTGATCGGTTTGGATGCTAACAGCCAATATGAAGATGCCCAGGCACAGCTAGAGCCTGGAGATACAATTATCTACTATACAGATGGCTTGACCGATGCCGCTGCTGCTGGTGGCGATCGCTTCGATGAAGACAATTTTGTTGCTGGCTTCAATACGGCTTGTAAATACTGCAATGGCCCAGAGGAGATTGTGGATTACCTATTTGACCAAGTTCAGCAATTCATCGGTGCTGATAAACAAAATACTGATGATATGACACTAGTTGTTCTGCAAATCTTATAATCATTGGGCATTTATACTCGATCAAGTCATGAGTCAATGCTCGATTTTATGGTGACAGAGGATTCACTACAGTGATTCCACTAAATTTAATTTTTATTTATTTTCCTTTGAATTTCCGTAGCAACCGCCCAAATGGTTGTATATCAAGCTTTTTTGGTAACTTGTTTGTATTTAGCCTTTAGGATAATACATAAAAAATGATCGTTAGAATACTTTTCCGTTCAATTAAAAACTATATATTTTGCACATCTAGCACAGTAGGAAACGCCAAGGGGGAGAGCAGGTAAAAGGTAAAATGTACAAGGTAAAAAGTAAAAGGTAAATTTACTTCTTCATTTTTGCTTTCTTTCTATCCTTGTGACGCAAGCATTTGGTCTGCTCCCTTTTGGCGTTTTAATTTTTTCTTTCTCCGCCGTAGCAAGTTCACAACAGCTACGACGGAGTTTTGCTTTCTTTGTTTCTTCGTCCTAGATTTAGTTTTTTAAACTTCCTTGGGATTTAAGCTTGCAACCTTCATTTAATGATTTGTCAAGATATTTCTCAAAATATTTTAAATGAAGAATTTAGATTGCTATTCTTGCGCCCCAGCTTTTTGCAGACTCTGCACCACATTCTTATAACCATTAAATTCTGCAATCATCAAAGCAGTATAACCGCCCCGATTTTTCAAATTCACGTCTGCCCCAGCTTGGAGTAATAACTGCACAATTTCGCCATAACCTGCTGAAGCAGCCCACATTAATGATGTGGCCCTCGCTGAGTCTTGAAAATTTACATCTGCCCCCTTTGCCAGCAGCAAATGTACGATCTCTTTGTGTTTGCGTTCAGTTGCCTTAATTAAAGCAGTTTTGCCATCATCCCCAGGAATGTTGACATCAGCACCATAGTCTAACAACACTTGCACCGTTTGGATGTGTCCTTGTGATGCAGCCAACGTCAAAGGTACTTCACCAAGATTTTTCCCATTTATATCTCCGCCAGAACGTAGCAGTGCCTCGACAATTTGGCTATGTCCCTGCAATGCTGCTACAAGCAGTGGTGTATCGCCCAGGTGGTTGCTACTTTGGACATCTGCACCTCTGTTAAGTAATATTTGCACGACATCAATATAGCCTTCCACAACGGCAAGGTGTAAGGCAGTTTCACCATCTCGATCTTGAAGATTGATCTGGGCACTTCGATCTAGTAAAGCTGCTGCGATCGCACTGTGTCCAGCCGCTGCTGCTGCCGATAGGGCAGTTCCACCATCAGCATTTTTCACATTTACATCAGCCCCTGCTGCTAGCAGCCCTTCCACAATCTCCAAATGTCCCAAGTCTGCTGCTAGCATTAAAAGTGTCTCACCCTCCTCATCTGGGATATTGACATCGACACCACTTTGGAGAATTGCTTGTAAAACTTCTATTTTTCCCTGCTTAACTGCGAGTTTCAACGCCGTATCATTATCTTTATCAGCAATATTAACTTGGGCACCAGCAGCCAATAAAGCTCGCACTACATCGATATGACCTTTGAGTACTGCTGCCATTAAAGCTGTACTGTCATCTTCATTAGTGGCATTGACATCTGTACCTTTAGATATTAAAAGTTGTACAATGTCAAGCTGTTTGGCACTAGCTGCCAACATCAAAGCCGTCAAACCATAGATTTTTCTGGGCAAGTTGATATTTGCCCCAGCATCCAGCAGCGATCGCACAATTTCGGTATAGCCTAAATTAGCAGCAAACATTAACGCCGTGGTGCCTTGGCGATCACACGCGTCCACCCTCGCACCAGCAGCCAATAGCGCACACAGACCCTTGATATCGCCACTTTTAGCAGCTTTTAGCAGCAAAGTATCGTTGTTTTCAGTCATGAATGAGATCCCACACAGGGGGTTTTGTTTGTCTACCCTCAAAATTTAGTCTGAGATTGTTTATCCACTTTGGCAAGAGGGCAAAGGAAAATAGTCGGGGAAGATGGGGGAGTCTCTTTTAATTTGTGCAAATTTAAGCACAGAAAATAGAGTTATGCTAATTTTTATGAAGATTTAATCATTAGGCGAGAACACGATGAGTCTGGAACTTTCTACGTCGGTGAAATATTGGCTGAACTTCTTCCATCCGGTGCTCATGTGGGCGCTATTAGTACTCTCAATTTATGCTGCCTATTTAGGACTACAATTGCAGCGTACCAGAAATGCTCAGGGGGAAGAAAAAAAAGAATTGGTTAAAGGTAGATATAACGTCAGACACTACCAAATCGGTTCTATACTCCTAGCTTTGATGGTAGCAGGTGCGATCGGCGGGATGGCTGTCACTTATATCAATAATGGTAAGTTATTTGTCGCTCCTCACCTGTTAGCAGGACTGGGCATGACAAGTCTAATAGCATTTTCTGCTGCTTTGTCCCCTTATATGCAGAAAGGGGCAAATTGGGCGCGTGCAACTCACATTTTAATAAATTTTACGCTTTTGGGACTTTTTGCTTGGCAGGCTGTTACTGGGGTGCAAATTGTCCAAAGAATTCTCACTAAAGCATAGTCTGTAAGTTATTTGTCAGTTAACAGGCTGATAACTGTTAACTGACTATTGACTCAACGCTTTTGCTTAAAATTAGCAGGAAAGGGTATTCTCAAAGATTTATGAAAATCTTCCTGAACTTTGCGAGTTAAGCGGCGGGAGACTTGGCGGACAATTTGATTAAGTAAGCGATCGCCAGTAGATTGAATTATAGACTTGGGTAATCGCTGAATAAATCGGGGAAAGTGAAGATAAACTATCAAATCCAATTCCCATTCAACTTTTGTAACTTCGCCAATACTGCTGCAAGCATCGCTTCCGATTAACTGTAGAGATGCCCGATAATCTACGTCATAACCAGGCGGCTGGTAGTCAGGAATGGGGATTGTACGGATGCGGTAAATACCCTCCTCTGGGGGCAACAATTCCAAACCTATTTTCGGTTCTACTTCATAACCGAAAGAACCAAAACGACCAATTGTTAAAGCATAGCCATTTTCCCCAAGTGATTGTACCTTCATAGGTTCAGCGCTGCGCGAAAACCATGAGGCGTGAGAATTGAGATACTCAGCAACCTTCTCTACTGGAGCAGCCATTTCCATAAAATCTTGATAACGACCGTAAAATTTTGTGAGCGTCGCTACATTTGGTTCTGTTAATGTATCCTCGGCTTCTTGGCTGGACGCTACAGGTAAAACTGCTTCTGTTATTTCCCAGGATTTATATTCGCCTTTTCTTGAAAGCATAAATGCATTACTGTATATTTTGGCGTTGTCTATATTAATGATTCCCCACATACCTGGGTCATTTCGCATTCAGATCCCATTTTGACCGAAACCTCATTAATCTGCGATCGACTCCATAGAATTACTAAAATAAAGAACTAAACAAGTACACAATAGTTTCCCAGGATAACATTTATCATGAAAGCATTTGTAGCAGGGGCAACAGGTGAAACAGGTCGCCGGATTGTACAGGAGTTGATAGCGCGGAATATTCCCGTCATAGCCCTGGTGCGGGATATAGAGAAAGCTAGGGCTATTCTGTCTCCTGAAGCCGAATTAGTGGTAGGTGACGTATTACAACCAGAAAGTTTAACTGCTGCGTTGGGAGATAGCACAGTTGTGTTGGTTGCGACTGGGGCAAAACCTAGCTTTGACCCCACTGGCCCCTATAAAGTGGATTTTGAAGGGACTAAAAATTTAGTAGATGCTGCTAAGACAAAGGGAATTGAGCATCTGATCTTAGTTTCTTCTTTGTGTACTTCCCGGCTTTTCCATCCGCTAAACTTGTTTTGGCTAATTTTATTGTGGAAAAAACAAGCTGAAGAGTATATTCAGAAAAGTGGTCTTACTTATACAGTTGTGCGGCCTGGTGGGTTGAAGAATGAAGACAACTCCGACCGCATAGTGATGCAGAGTGCAGATACACTATTTGATGGTAGTATCCCCAGGCAGAAAGTCGCACAAGTTGCAGTTGAAGCGCTGTTTGAAGCAGATGCACGCAATAAAATTGTCGAAATTGTTGCCAAACCTGAAGCAGCTTCAAAAAGCTTTAAGGAGCTATTTCAACAGTGCTGATATTCCACAGGATTTTATTGCTTCTGTCTCTTATTCTCATCCCCAAGATAATCGGCTCACATTTTCATGAAAAAGTGATGCCTACAAACTTTTTCCATTAGCTTGCATTATCTAAATTGACCGACCTTTGATTCTATTGCCTAAAGCGATCGCTTTATTTTCCCTGCAAGGGCTTGTTCCCAAATCGGCAGATCCTCCGGTCGGTCAACATCAGCTAAAGGCGACAAGTTCACGTATGATAAATTAAGTTTCTGGGCAATATCCACGGTTGTCTGGAATACTTGAGCAGTTCCCCACTCGATGTTAACGAATAGCTCCGGGATGGGTTGGCGCAAAGCAATTAAGTAATATCCACCATCGATCGCAGGCCCAAGTACGAGGTCAAAGTCGTGTAACTTCTCAAAGGCTGTTGCTAAAATCTGGGCATTCACTCCCGGACAATCTGTACCAATGATAATTACTTTTTCTGTACCAGATTGAAAAGCATCAAAAAGCGATCGCGCCATCCGCAAACCTAGATCCCCTTCACCTTGAGACTGGTAAACCAAATCCAACCCCAGCCAGTCTTGCATAAGTTGCGAATTGCCACCTGCAAAACGCACTTCCACAGATATGTCAATGGCTTTTTGCAATTCTTGAATTTGAAATATTGTATGCTCAGTCATTTCCCGTTGAAGATTGGCAGCACCAACATCTCCCAAAACAGCTATCAATCGGGTTTTTGTCCTACCTGGTTCTGGATAGCGGGTGAAAATAATCAGGTGCTGTTTTGGGCTTGCTGGTAAGTTCAGCATACAATACCTTGTTTAACAACTAAAAATATCTTAATAGCAATACTTGTCGTTTTCGTTTGCTCTAGCATGATCTTTTCCCGTCCGCATAGCCCCCATAATTGTAGAAACATAGACACAACGTCTAGCTTTACCACCATTCAAGCTGTAGAATGTTATTTGTCCTAATCCGCCTACTGTACACTGATTTCCAATTTCAGAGATCGGACAACCGTAATAGTTAAATAAAACTCGCCACATTGGCTGTGAAGTGTGTTTTCGTAAAGTTGTCTCCTTTTTTCCTTTATCGTTTTCCTCTTCATCAATCCGAATATTTGGCTCAAGGTTATGCCATAGGTTGCCATTGTTTTTAACAGTATCAGGAATGAATTGTCCTGCTTCTGCTTGATGAACGGCCCATTGCACGACACCATTTTGTATACGAAAACTGGTTTGCCTGGTCAATTTATCTTTAGTGGCTTGGCTTTGTGCTTGGCGCATAGCATAATAAACCTCATTTTGGGCAGTGTTGAGACGGCGAGTGTCCACAAAAGCCAGCCAATTGGATATTCCGATCGTAGCTAATATACTAATTAATACAATAACTACTAACATCTCTGGTAAGGTAAAACCACTGTTAGAATGATTATTCTTCAAGAGATTTTTTGCATAAACTAAAGACGGTAGATGCACCAAGCTATACATTTTTTATTCTGATACTTTTTCAGCTAACTAGGTGTTGAGGAATGTTTCAGCTTTTTAGCTTTTTACTTCGCGCTGGTTAGTAATATTGTCCAACAACGTAGGCATTAAAAGGATGATGAAAATTTTTAATAATAACTTTAAAGTGAAATTTATACGCTGAAGCCTTGAAGAATTATTCAGAACATAATTCCATAAGAATTTAGCCGCAGTTAAAGCTTTTTGCCGATTAAACGGCTTTTGTAGGGCTTTGCATGTCAGATATTTATATAAATTTGTCAGGCTTATATTCCAAGTATGCTTAAGTGCTAAAGGTCTTTCCTTATATGCTCTCTCAAGCACCTGCAAGCAAGCTTGCTCTTGCCTTACAAGATTAGAAGAAACTGAATTAGCACTTATTCTGTATAATATTTGTACAGATGGTACGCATACAAAATCAAACTGGCAAGATAATCGCAACCACATATCCCAATCTTGAGCAGCACTTAGAGATTCATCAAATCCACCTAATTTGATTAAAGCTTCTCTACGAATCAAAGGATTGGAGCCATTCTCTAAAAAGTTTGTCAACAATAACTTTTCATAAACGTCTCCATTGGCTATAACATGTGTACCAGAGAGTACTATTTCACCATTTTCATCGATATAATCAGTCCAACTGTAAGCAACTGTCGCAGTAGCATTTTCTTGCAGAGCGTTTAACTGAGACTGAAGCTTGTCAGGTGTCCAAAGATCATCCGCATCTAAGAAACTAACAAATTCTCCAACTGCAAGCTGTAGACCTCGGTTACGACTAACGTTTCCGCCAGCATTGGTATACGAAAATATTTTTATTCGGGGATCTTGAATTTGTGTAACAACATCTAAAGTGGAGTCTTCTGAACCATCATTAATTACAATTAATTCTAGGTCACTCAAAGTTTGATTTAGAACAGATTGAATTGTGTGAGTAATAGTCTTTTCACTATTATAAGCGGGGATGATTACAGAAGTTTTCGGCAACTGGTTACTAGAGTTAATCATTTTATAGGGCTAATTTATTTTTTAATCCTTTGCGCCAATTAGATTTTAAGTAGTAAAAAGGACTCATCATACTAGCCAAGTAAAATTCCATTTCAAAAAGTGCAATTAAATTATTTTTCAATTCCCCTCTATAGTGAATACGGTGCTTTAATACTCGGCGTAAATTCCCTAAAATAGTTTTTATAAACACTATTGGTTTTTGCCAATTTTGAGTATTTATCAAGCTTAATTGGAAAATACACAAGCCACAACCGCGTGCCAGAGTTAAGAGATAATCTCTCTCAAGTCGCCAGCGTGGTATTTGATGATAAGTGTGCATGGTAGGGTTATACCAAATTTGCCAGCCTGCATAATGTATGTAAAGCAATGGTTCATAGTCATCACCCTGTACCAAAATACCAGGTAGCTTCCCACTTAAATTAGGCCGCTGTGGTACATTTTCACGCCATACTTGTTTCCGAACAACAAGCGCTGCACCAGGAGGAAGTCTTAAGTTATCTGCGTCAAACAAATATGGATTGGAACCATGTTCTCTAATCGCTAAAAAAGCTTGAATTCTTTCAAAATTTTCTGGCGGATTTACTTCAAAATCACCATGAATCTGTCCACTCCAAGCACCTGCTTGAGGATGCTCTAATCCAAAGATATATGCTTCTGATAACCAATCAGGAGCAGGTAAATTATCATCATCTAAAAATGCGATTAGCTGCCCTTTGGCTTCACGTACTGCTCGCAATCTCGCAAAAGCTGCTCCCTGTTCGGGCTCTAAAAAATATCTTAAGTGACAGTTACCATCATATATTTTTTGGTAATTATGGATTATTTCAAATGTATTATCAGAACTATTATTATCCACAATAATAATTTCCCAGCTAAGTTGTTCTACTCCTGTCTGGGTTAATAGCTTATCCAAAATTTTAGGTAACCGAGTTGCTCCATTGTATGCAGGAATGGCTACGCTAATATCTAAATTTTCATCTTCTAATTCAGTCATAATGCCTAATTATTAAAAAATTTATTTTTTAAAATATCCATTTTTCCAAAGATAAAAAGGACTAATGAAACTACTTAAAAAAAGTTCCATTTCGCAAGCAGCTACCAAATCATCTTTTAGATTAGTTCGATATTTTAGTAAGTGTACCGTGATTTTACGCAAGTCATTTATCATATAAGATAAAAGAGCAAATGGTCTATATATTTGTTTTATATTTACCATTCTAGTTACACAGCGACTAAGTCCAATTCCTCGAAAGAATGGGATTAAATAATCTTTTTGCAAACGCAATTTTGGTATTTTGTGTGATATTTCCATTTCTGGGTTGTACCAGATTTCCCATCCTGATTTTTGGATGTAAGACAACATTTCTAAATCTTCACTGGTAAGCATATTGCCTTTAACTCTACCAGTTAAAATAGACTTATCTGGTACACTTTCTAACCATGCTTGTTTACGGACAACAAGTCCGGCAGAAGGGGGTAGTAATTTTTTAGATGCTTCATATAATAGCGGTAGATTTCCCCGCTCTGTAATTGCTAAAAACGGAGCAATTCGCTTAAAGTTTTCCGGTGGTTCTACTTCCCAGTCTGGGTGAATTTGGCTGCCATAAGCTCCAGCTTTGGGATATTTTTCACCAAAAGCATAAGCTGCGACTACCCAATTTGATACTGGGTAGTTGTCATCATCTAGAAAACCGATGAGTCTACCTTTAGCTTCTGCAACTGCCCTTTTTCGCGCATAAGCTGCACCTTGTTTTGCTTCAAAGCAATACTTTAAAGGGTAAGGACCTCGCCAATCTTTTTGATAGGTTTGAACAACTTTAGCTGTATTATCAGTGCTGTTATTGTCTACAACTATAATTTCCCAAGTTAAATTTTCGGTGTGAAGTTGGTTTTGCAGTCGTTTTAGTAGTTCAGGCAAACGACTTTCACCGTTATAAGTTGGGATAGCTACAGTAAAGTCAAGGTTCTCAGTCATTTTCCGAAAAGTATATTTTGATGATGACGCTTTTTATTATGTTCAGGCAATGGCTAATTTATCAATGGCTCTTAAATAAATCTATCAAATATTAAAACTGCACATGATGTTTCAATTTTGCTATCAACGTGTAGTTTTATGTTCAGCAATATTACGTATTTTCAAATAAATATTGGTATTTAAATTACTTAACTGCATTTATCATCTTTTGCTGCCAGCATTGAGCCTAAGAGAGTTTTCACAATGACACATCGCTTTACGCTACTAGCCAATGTAGGATTTGCAGAGCTTGGTACAGCTACCACTATTTTTAACCCAGGTGGCTCTGTCGAAGGGGCTACAGGTGTTCCAAAGCTTGCATTGGGTAAAGTCCCCATATAGTCAAAAGTAATTTTTGCTGATGCATTTAAAGAATAGGATACATTAGAATCGGCAGTGTTTTCAGTAGTGCTATTTAAATTTGTACCTAGCAAAAATTTATCAGAGCTAACGCCTACATCCGTTCCTAAAGGTTTCCATGTGCTGATTTCAGCAATAGGCAAATAGCTACCATCACTCTTTTTGGTAGGAAAAATAGCAACCTCTTGGGTTGTGCTATTTTTACGAAAACTGACACTGTAGCTAAGTTTTTTGTTTTTAGCTTCGCGCTGTGCTTCTTGCAGTGCTGCGTAAACGGCATCGTTAAACTTATTTATCTGTTGCCGATTTACAAAGGCAGCCCAACCAGGAGCTGCGATCGCTGCTAAAATTCCTATTAGCAGCAGTACTACTATTAACTCTATAAGACTAAATCCAGCATCTTGTTGATTGTAGCCATCAGTAGAGGGTATATTTGCTAAATATTGCTGCTTTAGCTTTGTTTCTCTGCTGTGCAACTGGAAATAATCTAATAGTTTTAAACTAAGAATATTCGGCATACTATCCTGCTTTTATTAATATTTATCAAAAATAGAAGCTATTTGGTAAAGATGAAGCTGCTTCCTTGAACCTTAATGTTTGCACTTGGAAAATAACTAGATTTGCTTTGCGCGTAACGTACTTTAGTTTCATCATTTTGTATTAGACGAGCTTGTGCATTACCCCTTAAATAAACTTCAACAGAACTTCTATTATCTGCACCAACTGAATTAACACAAGCATAGAAGCCTCTTCTAACAATCGTTGATGGAACTCGTTGAAACACCAAGCCAGTAGGGGCAGGGCAAGTTATTGATGCTGCTGTAACTGTCGGGGTTTCGTCTGCTATTGTTGTTTGATCTATAAAATCAACCAAAACCACGGGAACTTGATCGTAAGTCCCCCCTCCTGCCCAGCTATTCATTTTTGCTTGTAATGTTATGCCCTTTTGTGACAAGTCAAATGGTTTAAAGCCTTTATCTGGGCATGGGAGAAATTTTTCGGTTGCAGCAAATCCAGAGCAAGTCACTGTAGCAGCAGTATTTGGAACGCCATCTTTAATTTCCCATCTAGCGATGCGTGCAGCGTTAGACCAAGTAGTACTAGCACTAGTGTCTTTAATTAAATAGTAGGCAACTAATGAGTAAACAAAAGTATCATCTTTTTCAGTGCCTGTAATTGTAATTGCTTGATTAACCAATTCTCGTTTCCAAAAAACAAGCACAGGAACTTTATCTGTTCCGTTAGGTAGTTGATTCCCAGTTGTACTTGCATTTGGGCAAGTGTTATTGGTACTAGCATCAACAGTACCGCTTAGACAAGCAATTCCAGTAGCATCATATATATATATTGCTTGTTGGAGATCGCGAGTAATATAATCTAGTGCAGCTTTAATTTCTTGCTCAGAGTTCGCTTTGGCTTGTTCCTGTCCATCAGTGTTTAAAACACTGATCATAAAACTTAGTAACGGCGTAATTACTAAAAATGCAATGAGCATAGCCACCAATAATTCAATCAGGGTAAAGCCACTATTTTTGTTTTGCTTGTGAGAGGGTTTTAGCTGAGTACTTAACAGCCACCTCAATATATTCATTTTGCTACAGGTTCTCCTTAGTGACCGATACTGAGTCATGAAATTATTTATGTTTACCGGGTTAATTATGGTTGACAGCCACCAAGGCGATCGCACAAAGCGCTATAGGAGCTTTGACCCCTGACAATTTCAGTTGTCATTTCTACTAGTGGTGCTTTGCGATCGCCTAGTCCCCCAGTGAATGTTGCTGCTGTTTTTCCACTGCTACCCGCAGTTAAAGAGCCAAATTCAGCATCTGAACGATATACCCGAACTCCCAAACGATAGCCTTGACCTTTATCAGCGTCGCTACCTGTGACAGCAACGCGAATAGCCTGAATGTAAAATAGATCGCTAGTACAGTCGGGATTAGCAAGGCTGCCATTTTTGTTAAAGCAATACAAACTAGTGCTAACAGTAGGAACTGACGTACTACTCAATAAATAGTCACTGCTTGAACTGGATACATTTCTACTTGTGCTAGCAGCCAGTGTAACGGTGATTGTCGGATCTGAGATTGTTTTAGACTTAATAGCATCAATAAAGGCTTTAGCCGCTCCTGTTGCCAATTCCACCCGTTTAGCTTGTACACGAGTTGCTGTTGACATTACTAGGACAGGTGCGATCGCTACCAGCAAAATGGCAACCACGAGGATCGCCACAAGCGACTCAATGATCGTAAAACCTGACTCGTTAGACTGGGCAGATAATTCTTGTAGTTGGCGTGGGTTCATACTCAATTTTTTAATAAGGCTATGTTTTAAAGTAATTTGCGATCGGGTGTAATACATTCTTAACCTCTCCCCTACAAGGCTTTGAATTTTCCCCTCTTCCCGAATGGAGAAGAGGGGGCTAGGCTAGGTCTGTTAACGTGGTCTATTCACCCGAAAAGTGATGTAAAAACTCTCATTCAAACACTTTAGGATGGTTGGAGTTGGCAGCTAGTAGGGCGTTCAGTTGCTGGTAGTGCAAATTTGAAACCGCTACCAAAGTAACTAGTGTCCGCAGTATCAAACCCATCCGATGTTTGAGTTTGTACACCACACAACAAAGTTTTCACCCAAAGGTCATCACGACCTACTTCTCTGAAGTATTCATTCGGAGGATCTGCTGCTGGAGTTACAAAGCGTTGGGCAAACAAGTCGGGGTTTTGCGCCAATAACGCCACATCAAAACCCCAGTTACGGTTAGGAGGCATATAATAAGGCGCTTCACCACTAGGATTAGTAATGAAAGTACTATCTGATGTGTAACCAGGTCTTGCAGAATTCAGAAGTCTGTAAAAGATACTATTATTCTTCAAAAGGTTAGGGGCGCTAATATCATTTGGGTCAGAAGTGGTTGCAGGAGGAGTTGTTGGCCCTGGTCTGACAAGAGCTTGGAATGGTGCAGTAGCATAGATACTGCGTTTAAATTGAATGAATGAACCGTTGATATTGGCATCAATTCCATCCCAGTTTTCTAAGAAGCGCACAAAGTTATGCAAACCCCCATTGATTTCGTAGGTACTTGAACCCACACGAGCTGGAGTATCACCAGCAGCAACTACTAGATTAAAATTTGTTTGACTTGCCTGAGACAACCATCTAGTGTTTTTAACGACACTAGACGCTCCTGCTAAAGCGGCGTAATTTAGATTAGTAGGTGCTGTTGCAGTTGTTATTTGTAATTGCAACACAGGTTCAAATAACGGCTGGTATGATGCATCTCTGCTGGGTGAAACAGGGAATAGTGTCGCGTCTGTGGCTCCAGGAAAATCCCTAAGCGAACCAGTAGCAGGTAGTTTGGGGTATCTGTAGAATACACGATCAGTGTTGTTGAATTTAATCTCGTTCAGGGTAGACGGTGGTGGACTAGTAGTAGGATTTGTTGTAGTTGCAAACCATAGGGCATTGGAATTTATATCAGGTATGCTAGACGGGTCTACCGCACCACTTGTGATAACTAGGGGAAATTCTGCTACTGCACCCGACCTTATACCTAGTGGAATGGGGGTAGCATTAGTATAATTTATGGCAATATTACTAATATTAACAAGCTTGCCAAAATCAGGATCACTCGTTGGTGTGTATTTCCGTTTGAACGCAACCCTACGAGCAAATCCTTCAAAACCAGCCCTTGGCGATCGCGCAGTTGTACCAGCTAAGAGTCTGGTAAGATCAGTTACACCAACTACATCACTAGACCTTTTGAGTATTTCTGTGTCTTTATCTAAAGCATTGCCTATATTACTATCACTATCTAAACCCACATACCAGTCACCCGGTTGACAATCTGAAACTGGTATCTTGAAGCACATCTCCATTACATACTCTGGGAAACTTCCTCGACGCTGAATGGGCGTGACGAAGTTGTTCACGTAAGAACTGTTATTGTTTACTGAGTCGGCAGAAGTGGGAGTACCTGTATAGTAGGTATCACCACCAGAGTTAGTCAAGAAATTAGATGAAGTGACAAAGTTGTTATTCCAGAAACCTACCTTCAGTCGGCTGAGTACGACGTTAGGATCGCTGCCTTGATTATTTCGCAAGTCGTAATCACCTTCATTGCGGAAACCTTCACGGAAGTTACCAGAGAGCAAGGTAACAGCATCGGCAATTACTGATGCTGGTCGCCAGGTTTCACCTGTTGTGCAATTTGGTAGTCTGGGGTCACTAGGCCGACAAGCAAAGTCAGGATCGCGATTTGCCGCAGCACGAGTGTAAAATTTAGTATCGTAGGTAGTAGCGCTGGGAGCAGGTAAAAGATCCGGGGTTTTGAATTCTTGTTTAGCGTGCAGATTAAAATCGCCTTTAACATACACTGGTAGCTCAGTTGCTAAAATTAAGCCTTTTTCTTCTGCTCTGTAATTAGTCTGGCGACTCAAGTTACTTCCATTAATCAACATAATGGCGTTAGGCCGCCGTTCTGGATCGAGATTGTAGTCACTAGCGCTGATATTTTCACTAGTTGGGTTACTGCGATCTTTTTGAGCATCATCACGAGAGGCATAGATAATGCCGCTATTGGGCAATAAATATTCGTTATCCGACGCAGCGCCGATTGCTTGTGTGCGAAGCTGACCTAAATTTATACTAGTGGCACGAATTTCGAGAGGCTGACGCTGTTCAACTTCTAAATTGTAGTTTCCAGTTAATGTGCCACCTTTATCTATAGCTTTAATTTGTCGGGCATCAAGAAATGCAGTTTCTTTGATTGCGCCATCAGGAATGTAGGTAGTACTCCGAGTCAGAGTGCCATCAGCAATCTGTATTGCACAGATAGTAGAGTCAATTGCTGATTGCTCAGAGAGAGTGAGTTTACTGGTAGTTGCTTTGGCCAGTGCTTGTCGTAGTAGAGGATTCACAAGGCGGCCATTGGGAAATACCAAGTTGGCTTGATACTTCAAGCGATTTAGCAAAGTTACACCAGTGTTAGTCACATCATCAGCATTAGCTCCAAGTGTAAAAAAACCATTGCCATCTACTGCTTGTCCTCTAGTTACGCCAGCAGATGTAGTA
Organism: Nostoc sp. JL23; assembly: GCF_017115065.1. Taxonomy (NCBI): domain Bacteria; kingdom Bacillati; phylum Cyanobacteriota; class Cyanophyceae; order Nostocales; family Nostocaceae; genus Nostoc; species Nostoc sp. JL23. The sequence goes on along the minus strand of NZ_JABXKN010000092.1, from coordinate 175,332 downwards.
GCGGGAGCGGCGTAAACAATCCCATTGTTAGATGCTGCTACTGTTGTTAAATCAAGGGGATTATAGGTGTTTGTAGTTGCTGTTGCCTGATTGGTAGGGTTGTAGTAGCTACTTACACAGGCCATGGGTGTTTGATAATCGTCTGCTGTAGCCGCCTGAGGATTATAGGAATCAAAATTGTAGTGATACACTACCGTGGCACGCATTACCAAATCACCACGTTTTTGTTTACTCGCATTCAGAGGATCGGTCGGATCGGATACAACCATAGGCATAGTATCAGGCCAGACTACAGTGCCATAACTTTCGTTGACTTCCGATGGCAATATCGGCGTGCTTGGAGTCGGCGTGCTTGGATCGTCAAGCAGTTCAGGCTTTCCTCCTCGTGTTGGAAGAGTAGGTTGGACGAGTGCTCTTAGTCCAGAACCTATAGGTGTATATACTCCTGCGCCTGTAATCACCCTTAGTCCACCGACCACATCAAGGGGATTAGATCGGGGTGAAGCGGCTGAAATTTCCCAAAAACCATCACGTCCTGTTACCCCTAAATCTGATAACTGTCTGACGCGAGTGCTACGAGTTCGATCTTTGGTAGTGCTACCTGTCCACCTCACCGCAGGAGAGATGGCTTGTGGATCATTCTCTCCTACAAAGTCTCCTTTTGTGCTATCCCATATAAGTTCAGGCAGGTTGTTGCCTACTACGATGCGATCGCCTAACTGTGTTTCTATTACGGGAGTATTATCTACAACGTCTGGATCTCCAGTAGGTAGTTGCGCTGTATCTAGTGTTAGTGTTGTGTTAGCATCTGTTGGATAAATCCAGGCATCCATTGGACGTAACGTATTAACAGAACCTTTCATAAAAGTTGCTGCATCTGCTGTGGTGTAATCGACACCAGCAGATTTTTCAATAGCAGAATTACCATAAAGAACTTCTTTAAATGGTACACGCCTAGTACGCTTACGGAACCAGTTTTCTAATTCTTCCTTACGTACTTTAGTCGCATCTAAACTTGGATCGTTTAGAGTTCGGTTGGTTATATTAGTTCTGATTTCTTGAGGATCAGTAGTAGCAGCATTGTTAAGTTGTGCCTTCACTAATAAGTCTATGCGTTGAGCATAAGCCTGAGTGTTATAGGCAATGTCATTCGAGTTATTTGAGGTGGTTTTATTAGTAGATGCTAAAGTTTTATTTGTAGTAGGTGCACCATTTTCTATAAATAAATCTACGTATGTTCCACCTGTATTACTTGTACTGATTGGACTACTAGTTGCAATATTGCCGCCAATAACTATCTTGCTATTTTCTCGTTCGTAGTAACATGAATATCTGCTACTGACCTGAAATAGAGTTATATCTTGATTAGTTTTAGCAGTAAATAAGTTACTGTTGGTAAAGATGCGTCCATTGAGACGGAATCGAGGCCCAGGTGTAATATCTAAGTCATCTTCATAGACAACGGCATTATTAGTAATAGAAACTTGACTACGATCTTGTTGCATTTCTAATGCCGAGAAGCCCTTATTACCTCGATACTTCTCATATTTGGTTGTGTCAAGAGAAGTAGCTTGAGCAATATCACTAATAGGAACTGTGACTGCATAAACGAAAAAGCTTTTTTTCAATTCGCCAGTTGGTAGCTTATACCAACCCGAACTACCTATTAAGCTGGCGCTAGTATCACCAGCTACGTCACAAGCTCCACCTGCCTTAGCTGGTAGCATAGGAGGGGTTCTAGCATCTAGTGGGCTTCTATTTCGGAGTGTACCAGTTTGGGGGGGAGTGCGGAAGTAGATCCCATAGAGAATAAAGCTATCAAATTTACCGTTATTATCTGTATCGGCAGGAAATTTCCAGGCTGTTTGTATGTTTTCTTGATTTTCTAAAGCCATACTACTACCTGCTTCAATCATCGGATTTGTAGTACTTATAGTACTTTTATTCAGGTTATAAGCCAGGGTTATAGGAGTTTCATCACCAAATGTATAGATAGAAAGTTTATTAATTAAGGTATTGTATAGGGTTAGATTTGATGGGACAGAGCGTGGTAGAGTCGGGTCAGCAAACAGTGCACTTATTTTGGCTTTAGCCCTTTCTAATGCAGGGGTGGCGGCTTGCATTGTTGCTTCATTCACGCGGACATTACTAGCATTTTTAGAACGCTCAAAAGACCGAAATAAAATTGCAGTTGTTAACAGTACAACTACCAAAACTACCATCGCCACTGTTGGCAATACAAAACCAGAATTAACCGAACCGCGTCTTCTTTGAGTACCAGAAATAGTTCGCAAAAGCCAAATAATTTGCTTATTGATTGCAGATAAAAGCTGCTTACTAATTTGTCTGAAGGTTTTTTGAATTACCTTGAATAGCTGACCTTTTCGAGACATATCTGCTTCCTGATCGAGTAGATTGTAGCGGAGTTTCTATTGTTTTAAAGTTTCACTCATACCTATCAAGTATTTCTACAGACATTGGATGAGATGATATTTATCTAACTACTTTCTTTGGCCTTACTAACCTCCAAACAAAATAGCTATAAAAAAAGATAATTTATTAAAGTTATATCATTTATGAATTGTTCATTTGATCCGGTAAATACTGATTTTTCAGAATTATTTTGTTCCAGTCTGATAAATCACAAGAGCATTACTTCATAGTAGATTTGCGTAAATGTGTTTTATTTGAAGACAAATTTATGAAGATGTTGTCAGCAGAGTAAGCTTATAATACCCATCTGTTAAAGGAAAAATATCAGTTAGGTGCAAAATAATCAGATGTGCAGCTTAGATTCCCGACCTCTTTAAATTAAGAAGTCGGAAATCTTGTTGTTCACATTGCTTTGATTAATTACTCATTACTCGCTAGTAGAGCTTGGCGTAAATCCGACTACCACCTTTAAAGCAAGCAAGCTTCTGCCACAAGGTACGAGAAATTAGTACCCTGTGGCAGAAGCTACTAGGCATCATAGATGCAACACGCAGTCTAACATTAAAAAGGGTGTTAGAAACCGCAAAAACACGGGGTTTAACCACCTCCGTGGGTTTCAAACCCTCAATTATTCTTAGACTTTGTTTGTGTATCCAAGCCAGTTTGGTCTTCTCCCTACAGCCCTTTGGATACGTACCATTGAGTGAAGGAAAGACGCCAGGTGCTATGTAGCAATCTGTGGTACTGACACCTTCACAGGCACTTTTTTGCTAAAAGATAGACCGTTTTCATTTTTGTCGATAATAATCGTGTCTCCAGAGATAAAAGTATTTTCCAATAATTTGGTGGCAAGGGGGTTTTCTACTTCTCGCTGAATTGCTCGTTTCAGTGGACGCGCACCATAAACTGGGTCATAGCCTGATTCTACAAGGTGATCACAAGCAGATTGGGATATCTCAAAGAAGATTTTTTGCTCGCGGAGGAGATTTTCTACCCGTTTGAGTTGAATGCGGATGATCTGCCGCATTTCAGTGCGATTTAGGGTATGGAAGAGAATAATATCATCGACGCGGTTGAGAAATTCGGGGCGGAAATGCGATCGCAAGGCTTCCATTACCCTAATCCGCATCGTTTCATATTTGGAATCATCACCAGATATATCCAAAATATGTTCGCTACCAATGTTACTGGTCATCACAATAACGCTGTTACGAAAATCTACCGTTCTTCCCTGAGAATCAGTAATTCTCCCATCATCTAGCACCTGTAACAAAATATTGAATACATCGGGGTGCGCTTTTTCGACTTCATCCAACAGCACCACTGAGTAAGGACGGCGACGAATTGCCTCGGAAAGTTGACCGCCTTCTTCATAGCCTACATATCCTGGAGGCGCTCCCACAAGGCGAGAAACTGAGTGTTTTTCCATATACTCAGACATATCCAGGCGCACCAATGCATCATCAGAATCGAAGAGAAACTGAGCTAAGGCACGGGCAAGTTCGGTTTTACCCACACCTGTGGGACCCATGAACAAAAATGAACCAATGGGACGAGAGGGATCTTTCATCCCCGCACGGGCGCGGCGAATTGCGGCTGCTACTGCCTCTACAGCCTCTTCTTGCCCAATGACTCGTTGATGCAAATGACTTTCTAATTGCAGTAATTTTTGTCGTTCCGATTCCAACAGACGATTGACGGGAATTCCTGTCCACTTGGCGACGATTTCGGCAATATCGGATTCAGTAACTTGTTCTCTCAGCAACGTGGAACCTTGGTTTTGAATTTCTAAAAGGCTCGCTTCTTTGGCTTCACGCTCGTGCTGCACTCCCTCCAATTTGCCATACTTTAGTTGGGCAGCTTTATTTAGATCGTAGGCGCGTTCCGCCTGTTCAATTTGCACTCGCAGCGCATCTTCTTCTTTCTTTAAGGCGCTTATAGCCTCCAATATCTGCTTTTCACCTTGCCATTGCTCATTAAATATTTGCTGCTTTACCGTTAAATTGGCGATTTCTTGTTCAATGCGCTCTAAACGTTCTTTCGTTTGGGGAGTACCCTTTTCTTCGCCAGCTAATGACAGCTTTTCCATTTCTAACTGCATGAGGCGGCGATCGATGGTTTCCAATTCGGCTGGTTTGGAGGTAATCTCCATTTTCAACTGCGCTGCTGCTTCATCTACTAAGTCAATAGCTTTATCTGGTAAGAAGCGATCGCTAATGTAACGTGCTGATAAAGTCGCTGCTGCTACCAAAGCCGAATCAGAAATTTTGACGTTGTGATGAACTTCATAGCGTTCTTTCAACCCCCGCAGAATGGAAATAGTATTTTCCACACTTGGCTGATCGACAAATACTTGCTGAAAGCGGCGTTCTAGGGCAGCGTCTTTCTCAATGTGTTTGCGGAATTCGTCAAGGGTAGTCGCGCCAATACAACGCAGTTCTCCCCGCGCCAGCATTGGTTTGAGCAGATTTCCGGCATCCATTGCCCCTTGTTGAGTAGAGCCTGCACCGACTACAGTGTGCAGTTCGTCAATAAACAGAACAATGTCACCATTAGATTCAGTAACTTCCTTGAGAACCGCTTTTAGGCGTTCTTCAAATTCACCTCGTAATTTTGCTCCAGCAATTAAACTGCCGATATCTAACGAGATCAACTTGCGGTTTTTCAGAGATTCGGGAACGTCACCGTTTACCATCCGCTGTGCTAATGCTTCTGCGATCGCAGTTTTACCTACCCCAGGTTCACCAATCAATACAGGGTTATTTTTGCTACGACGAGACAATACTTGAATTACCCGCCGAATTTCGTCATCCCGCCCAATCACCGGGTCGAGTTTTCCAGCTTTTGCCTGTTCTGTCAAATCTCTGCCAAATTTTTGTAAGGCTTCGTAGCGGGATTCTGGGGTTTGATCTGTGACCTTTTGGCTACCGCGAACGGCTTTGATAGTAGCTTCGAGTTTAGGTGCATCCGCGCTAAAGCCTTTGAGTATCTTTCGTCCAATGCGATCGTCTTCAGCAAAAGCCAAAAGTATGTGTTCCACGGAAATGTAGGAGTCTTTCATCCTGGCTCTAGCTTCCTCGGCTCGGTCTAGTAAAATATCTAAATTACGGCTAAGGTAAAGCTGATCGCTTTTACCAATTTTGGGCTGGCGTTGGGTAAAGGCTTCTAGCTGCTGCTGCAAGCGGATTGGATCGACCTCAGATCGAGCCAGGATACGTATTGCTAGACTAGTGGGTTCTTCTAACAGAGCAATAATTAAATGTTCAACATCTAGTTGCTGTTGTTGATAAGCACGGACTATATCCTGAGATTTAACAATTGCTTCCCAGGCTTTATCAGTAAATTTATTGGGATCTGTAGGTTGCATCTTTAGAATTTTGGAATTTGAATTTTTAGTTTAAGGATTGGGGATTATTAAAGGGAGTAGGGAGTGGTTGTAACCCTACTCCTTAATACCCAGATAATTATCCAAACATTCTCAGCGTATATCCGCGTGTATCTCTGGTGGCAATTTGGGATTGGCAATTGATGATAGTTTAATCTATTGCCTATTTCCTAATTTAAAACGAAAACACTGTTATGAGCAGACTTTCCCCGATGGTGTTATGGGAGCGATGTCTACGATAGGATATTCGGCGTCGCTATTAGTGTTGCTCATCAAGGGCAGTATTGGGGTAATAGTAATAGGATTTACGTAGAGGAGATCCCCGAACCCGCCTAAAAACGGAAAAGTCTCGCGCGTCTGGGTTTACTGACACGAGACGACACGGAAAGAATCAATTTCTCTCTCTAGCTCAACTTTTTAAGACATCAGCGTGGATTTTCCTATGGCTCTTAAGGACAAGTTGCTGTCCAGATTCCCGGCTTCTTCAAGAAGTCGGGGATCTGAATCTAGCTTAAATAAATGACATTCCACCCTACGGATAATTTATTTTTTGGAAATCCCTGATAAAAATTACTGACTCACAAGTTGCTCTTGTGATTCTTGTTTGACTGCTGAACCTTGAGTTCCCAGTTGAATTAGTTCAATTTTATACCCATCTGGATCTTCCACAAAAGCAATTACCGTCGAACCATGTTTCATCGCCCCTGGTTCGCGCACGACTTTACCGCCTTGATTGCGGATTTCTTCACACGTAGCGTAAATATCATCAACGCCAAGAGCAATGTGACCGTAAGCATTACCCAATTCGTACTTTTCCACGCCCCAGTTGTAGGTGAGTTCGATCACCGAGTTGTCGCTTTCGTCGCCATAGCCAACAAAAGCCAGGGTAAATTCTCCGCCCGGATAATCTTTTCGGCGCAGTAATTTCATTCCGAGAATTTCACAGTAGAACTTTAAGGATTCTTCAAGGTTGCCCACTCGCAGCATTGTGTGTAGTAATCGCATATTGACCTTTTCTCTGTAATTGATTTAGTGTTATTCTCTGCAAACATTTTACCTAGCTCAAAGTCTTAAGGTAAAAATGCCGTCACAGAAAGAATTAAAAGCCGAAAGGACAAAATAAAGAATTACCCATTCTGGGCATTGCTCCCTATCCCTATAATGGAAATCTTCTTTAATCTCAGCCGAGAAAGTCTCTTAACCGCCTATGCTAGCGATTGGGTTAGGCAACTGGACTGGATGCGTAACACACTCGAATAAAGGATAAAGTACAGATGAGTAAATTTCTAGATACTGCCATTGAGGCGATCGCAGCCCGTGAAATTCTTGATTCTCGCGGTAGACCAACAATTGAAGCCGAAGTGCATTTAGCTAACGGTGTTGTCGGACTGGCGCAAGTTCCCAGTGGTGCTTCTACTGGCACTTTTGAGGCTCACGAACTGCGTGATGGCGATAATAAAAGCCGTTATGGGGGCAAAGGCGTACTCAAGGCAGTACAAAACGTCAAAGAAGCACTTGCACCAAAATTACTAGGCTTGGATGCCCTCAACCAAGAACTGCTAGACCGGACAATGATCGCCATAGATGGTTCTCCTAACAAATCCAATTTGGGCGCGAATGCGATTTTGGGGGTTTCCTTAGCAGCAGCCAAAGCAGGTGCTGAATCTCTAGATATTCCTCTATATCGCTATTTGGGTGGCCCTTTAGCGAATTTGCTCCCAGTGCCGTTGATGAATGTGATTAACGGTGGCGCACACGCATCAAACAACGTGGACTTTCAAGAGTTTATGATTGTCCCAATTGGTGCAACTTCCTTCCGGGAAGCATTGCGCTGGGGTGCAGAGGTGTTTGCTACCCTCAGTCAGGTGTTAGATGAGAAGGGTTTGCTTACTGGTGTGGGTGATGAAGGTGGTTTTGCCCCTAACCTAGAGTCAAATCAGGTCGCTTTAGAATTGCTGGTTGCTGCCATTAAGAAAGCTGGTTACAAACCAGGGGAACAAGTCGCTTTGGCGTTGGATGTGGCGGCTAGTGAATTTTACAAGAATGGTCAGTATGTTTACGATGGTAAACCTCACGCCCCGACTGAGTTTATTGATTATTTAGGACAACTAGTTGACCAATACCCAATTGTGTCAATTGAGGATGGCTTGCACGAAGAAGATTGGCAAAGTTGGCAATTGCTGACCCAGAAGTTAGGTTCGCGGGTGCAATTGGTAGGAGATGACTTGTTTGTGACTAACGCTACTCGCTTGCAAAGAGGCATTCAAGAAAAAGCCGCTAATGCCATTTTGATAAAACTCAATCAAATTGGTTCACTCACCGAAACCTTGGAAACGATTGATTTGGCAACTCGCAATAGTATCCGTTCAGTAATTAGCCATCGTTCTGGTGAAACAGAAGATACAACGATCGCTGATTTAGCTGTAGCAACCCGTGCGGGTCAAATCAAAACAGGTTCTCTGTGCCGCAGCGAACGCGTAGCAAAATATAATCGCTTGCTGCGAATTGAAGATCAACTAGGCGATCGCGCCGTTTATGCTGGTGCTGTGGGGTTAGGGCCGAAGTAGAGTTAGGAGTTAGGAGTTAGGAGTTAGGAGTTTTTAATTCATAATTCATCACTTTTAACTCCTAACTGATTTACGGATAAAACCCCAATTTGGGCAACCCTAAGGTTTCATCCCAGCCCATCATCAGGTTTAGACACTGAACGGCTTGGCCCGCCTGCCCTTTGATTAGATTGTCAATTGCTGACATGACGATGACGCGACCTGTGCGTGGGTCAACTTCTACACCGATGTAACAAAGATTGCTGCCGTTAGCCCACTTGGTTTGCGGGTAAACGCCGCTACCGCAGACTTTTACCCAAGGAGAGTTGCGGTAGAAGGCTGAGAAAATTGTGATTAAGTCATCTCGTACTAAACCGGGATCGCTCATTGTGGCATATACCGTTGCCAAAATACCGCGTACCATTGGGACAAGGTGCGGTGTAAATTGGATCATGAGTTCGTGACCGGCTAAGTCACTGCAAATTTGCTCAATTTCTGGGGTATGACGGTGACGACCAACATTGAAAGCTGCTATGGAGTTGTCGGCTTCAGCTAGTAATAAGTTGGTTTGAGCCTGCCGTCCACTGCTAGATGTGCCAGACTTGGCATCGATAATAGCTGTTTCTGGTCTGATTAAGCCTTGCTTTAAAAGTGGCGAAAGTGCAAGGAGACTGGCCGTGGGATAAGAACCAGGACAGCCAATGAGTTGAGCTTCGGCAATGCGATCGCGATACAGTTCTGGTAATCCATAAACTGCTGTAGCTGCGATTGTGCGATCGGTTCTCTCTGTACCATACCAATTTGTATAAGTTATCAAATCACTGAATCGATAGTCTGCACTCAAATCTAGTACTTTACATCCTTTTTCCAACAGTTTAGGTGCGATTTGACAAGCCAGACCATTTGGTAAAGACAGGAAAACTACTTCACAGCGGTGAGCAATTATTTCTGGTTCTACCGCTTCTATTAGCAGGTTAGTTGCATGAGCCAGATGCGGGTAGAGATCCCCAAAGGATTTCCCGATACTACTCTCACCTCCTAAATAAACGATTTCGACTTCTGGGTGATCCATCAATAGTCGTACTAACTGCACTCCACCATAGCCCGACGCGCCAACAATCCCAACGGGTACGCGTCTAAATTTGCCCATGATCTGAAATCCTTATCCCATGAATGGTTAATTCGTTATCAGCTATCAACAATATCAGCGACCAGACGCACAGCGCACAAAACGTCTTAAACCCCTCTACTTGGTTCTGAGGAGATGGGGAAGCAAAGAAACGATTATTATTCTTCCTCATCCCCTTCATCCTTTACTGTCGCTGCACTTTATCCCCACTTTTTATAGCAAAAAATTTTGCCCCCTTATCAAATCATTGCTAGTCTACTTCTCTGCCTTATAAAGGAGCTACAATCTAAAAGAAGAAATTGTTAAAAAAATTTACGTTTATAGCTGGAAATCTTTCTGTGTCACAGCCTAATCCTACCCAAGCTTTTAAATTTGATTCGATTGATGCCGCCTTAGCAGACCTAAAAGCAGGTCGCGTCATTGTAGTGGTAGATGATGAAAATAGAGAAAATGAAGGTGACTTAATTTGTGCTGCCCAATTTGCCACACCGGACATGATTAATTTCATGGCGGTGGAAGCAAGAGGACTAATTTGTTTGGCAATGACAGGCGATCGCTTAGACGAGCTAGACTTACCCTTGATGGTAAGTAATATTACAGATACTAACCAAACTGCCTTCACTGTCAGTATTGATGCCGGACCAGAATTAGGTGTCACTACAGGCATTTCAGCAGAAGACCGCGCCCGCACTATCCAGGTTACTCTCAACCCAGCCACCAAACCTACCGATTTACGTCGTCCTGGTCATATTTTTCCGATTCGGGCTAAGGTTGGAGGCGTACTCAAACGCGCAGGACATACGGAAGCTGCTGTGGACTTAGCGAGATTAGCAGGGCTATATCCAGCGGGGGTAATTTGTGAAATTCAAAACTCCGATGGTTCAATGGCGCGGTTACAGCAGTTAGTTGAATACGCGAAACGTCACAATTTAAAAATTATTAGTATTGCGGATTTAATCAGCTATCGCCTACAGCACGATCGCCTAGTTTATCGTGAGGTTATTACCAAGCTGCCTAGTCAATTCGGTCAGTTTGAAATTTACGCCTATCGCCATACTCTGGATAATACAGAACACGTTGCAATTGTCAAGGGCGATCCAGCTAACTTCAAAGATGAGCCTGTGATGGTGCGGATGCACTCAGAATGCTTAACTGGTGACGCTTTGGGTTCTTTGCGCTGCGACTGTCGGATGCAGCTTGAAGCTGCACTGAAAATGATTGAGGCTGCCGGTCAAGGTGTAGTTGTATACCTACGTCAAGAAGGGCGGGGAATCGGCTTAATTAACAAGCTGAAAGCCTACTCATTGCAGGATATGGGACTGGATACAGTAGAGGCAAATGAGCGTTTGGGATTTCCTGCTGACCTGCGAGACTACGGTATGGGGGCACAAATGCTCATGGACTTGGGCATCAAAAAGATTCGCTTGATTACCAATAATCCCCGCAAAATTGCTGGAGTCAAGGGTTATGGATTGGAAGTAGTCGATCGCGTGCCATTGTTGATTGAGGCAACCGATTACAATTCCTATTATCTAGCAACAAAGGCGAAAAAGCTGGGTCACATGCTGTTACAGACTTATCTGGTGACAGTAGCAATCCACTGGCAAGATGACCCAGAAGCTGTGACGGAACGTTATGAACGCTTAGAGAAACTGCGACACTTAGCGAAAACTAATGATTTATTGTTGCAGGAAGAAGCGCGTCCCTTAGCGATCGCTATATTTGACGAACCATCTTTAACTGTACACTTGGGTTTCGATCAGGCAAAAGTTGCTAGCTGTGATTGGTATCAGCAGAGTGGTCATCCTTATATACAGGCAATCTTCCAAATTTTGGACAACCTCGCTACTTTGCCATACATCCAGAAATTAGAATTTCTAATTTCCTCTGGTTGCGATCCTTTGAGTAATTTACAAGTCCAACTAGATCGGCAGATATTCACTGATGGTACACTGCCTTCATCAATTAGCGATCGCTTGGAGACACAGCAAATTTACAGCTTTAGCAAATAGCCGCCTTCCGAAGAGTCAACTTTTTAAGGGGGTTGAAGGGTTTATTGTGTGTAAGTCCTACATTCCCCCCGAACTTTTCAGCCATTCTTTTATATGACAATGAGAGCAATCAAAATTATTGTTGAAAAACATAATGACGGTTACGTAGCATACCCCTTGGGTATCAAGGGGGTTGTAGTTGGCAAAGGTGACAGCTATGAAGAAGCACTAGCTGATGTTAAATCTGCTATCCACTGCCATATAGAGACATTTGGTCAAGAGGTTTTAGAAGAGGAATCACCAGTCCTAAAAGCTTTTGTGGCGGAAGCTGAGGTTCCTATTTAATTGATCGCTCTCCAAACTTCTACTGTTTACCTCAGAACACGAAATATCGAGTTCGGAACTCGACACTTGAGCTTCAGAACACGAAACTCCGAGTTCTGAAATCGACACTTGAGCCTCAGAACACGAAACTCCGAGTTCTGAACTCGACACTTGAGCCTCAGAACACGAAACATTGAGTTCGGAACTCGACACTTGAGCCTCAGAACACGAAACACCGAGTTCGGAACTCGAAGTGTCGAGATAAAAACGCCAGAGTTGAATTCTTTAAAGAAGAGTGGAGATTAGAGAGTGAGGAAGTGAGGGAATGGGGAGTGAGAGAGTCAGGGAGAAGAATTAATAACCAATGCCCCATGCCCTATGCCCCATGCCCCATTCCCAATTAATAATGAGTTGCTGACTTGCGATGATGCACGGCTGTAACGCCATCATTATCTAACAATTTGCCGCTCTCGACAGTTGCATAAACCAGCCAGTGGTCGCCAGATTCCATCCGATTTTGTACGGAGCATTCAAGATATGCTAGAGCATCCGTAAGTATGGGAGAACCGCTTTCTGTTTCTTCGGTGGCGACATCAGCAAATCGGTCTTGTCCTGGGCCAAAAGGTTTGAGGAAGTGCTTCATCAATCCTAAGTGGTTTCCTTCTTTAAGGATGTTAAGGACAAATTTATTTCCTGTATGCGTCAGTGTTTCCACTGCGCGTTCTTTGGCGACGGCGATAGTTAAACCAGGTGGATTGAAGCTGGCTTGAGATACCCAAGAAGCTAACATGGCACTGGAGCGATCACCTTCCTTGGCTGTGAGAACGCAAAGAGAACCCACAATTCGCCCAACTGCTTGTTCTACAGTTGTTGCAGGAAGACTCTGCGATCGCACTTTTCTGGCTTTCTTCAGTGCTTGGGCAAAGTCGGTTCCAGCTTCTTCACACAATTGTAAGGTGGCATCGTCGGGTTTGAATTTTACGCGGATTGTATCAAAACCAAACCGATAGCCAGCATCTTTTAATTTACTCTCAATTAAATCAACCGCTTCGCCACTCCAGCCAAAGGAACCAAAAGCACCAGCGAGTTTATTGTTAGTAGCGGTGGATAGCACAATTCCTAAAGCTGTTTGTACGGGTGTCGGTGCATGACCACCAAGGGTAGGAGAACCGATGATGAAACCACCGGCTTTTTCCACAGCCGCCCGGATTTCTTCTGGTTCAGTAAACTCGCAATTAATCGATTCTACGGCAACGCCAGCTTTTGTGATCCCACGAGCGATCGCTTGGGCTAATGTGGCTGTATTCCCATAAGCTGAAGCATAAATCAACGCTACTGTCAAGTCAGCAGAAGTTTGCTGTTGACTCCATTCCCGATAAGCTTTCGTCAATTCGATTAAGCCATAGCGTACCAAAGGCCCGTGTCCATTGGCATACATTCGCACAGGAAAATCAGCAAGTTTATCCAGCGCTGTTTCAACTTGACGGGCGTGGGGAGCCATGAGGCAATCAAAATAATAGCGCCGATCCTCGTTATATACTTCCCACCCTTCATCAAATACCTGATCTCCACAAACGTGCGCCCCAAATAACTTATCTGTGTACAGAATTTCTGTTTGCGGATCGTAGGTGCAAAGTTGATCTGCATAGCGGGGATTGGGGGTAGGAATAAATTGTAAATTATGCCCATTACCCAAATCTAGAGTTTCTTCGCCCCGCATGACAAGAATTTGTAAATCTGGATTTTCCAGCGCCGCACGTAAATTTATCGCCCCTGGATTTGAACATACAAAGGTGATTTGCGGGGCAATTTCTAACAAAGCTTTTAAAGTTGCAGCGCGGTTAGGATTTACGTGCCCCAAAATTACATAATCTAAATCTTCAAAATGGAAACGTTGCTGCAAAGCTTCTAAATAAATTTGCGTAAAGGTTTCCCCTGGAGGATCGATAATTGCGGTTTTCTCGCTTTCGATTAAATAAGAATTAGCAGTTGTACCCTTAGCAAGAGCATATTCAATTTCAAATCTCAGCCTTGACCAACTGCGCGATCGCAGTATTCTCGTATCTGTAGCAATGGGGCAAACTTGAACGTCACGGGGTTTATTTTTTGACATAGCTAAAACAAGAGTTATGAGTTATGAGTTATGAGTTGAAGAAAGTCGTTAATCTAAATTTTTTAATTTCCGTTGTCCAGACGATATGTTTTGTTAAACTCGTCCCTACAACTCCTAATTTTTAACTTCTAATTCCTAACTCCTAACTCGTAACTTTTTAGTAGTGGTTGCCAACTTTACGGTGATGCACAGCAGTCAAACTTTCTGGCTTAGAAACCCGTCCAGCGTAGACTGTGCTATATACTGCCCAATGGTCGCCGCAATCCATTCTACTGATAACTTCGCACTCCATATAGGCGAGGGCGTCGTTGAGGATGGGCGCACCATTTTCGGCTGGCTGAGTTCTCACGCCTTCAAAGCGATCGGCACCAGGGGCGAACCGTTTCAAAAAGTGTTTCATTAATGGTTGGAAATTGCCTTCTTCTAAAACATTGAGAACAAAACGATCGCCTACTTGCATAAGTGATTCAATTGCCCGATCTTTGGCGACTGCAATGGAAAATCCCAATGGTTTGAAGCTTGCTTGAGCAACCCAGGAGGCTAACATCGCACTGGATACATCACCTTTTTTGGCAGTAATAATATATAGTCCGCCGCTGATTCTACCTAATGCTTTATCTAAGTCAGCACCAAGGGATTTCATAGCTTTGATAGTGCGATCGCGTGTTACCCATTGAGCTAAGTCTGTACCTGCTTCTTCACACAACTTGTAAGTGTTTTCTGTGGGTGTTTGTTTAATCCGAATTGCTGGAAAAACTGTTGTCAAACCCAAATTGCGGAATTTACTCACCAAAGGATCTATTGGCTCATCATCACCACCGCCTGTTTCAAATACGCCGATAGCTTGCTTTTCTTTGGCAGATCCTAAAACTGTGCTGAGTGCAGATTGAATACTCGCAGCGCCAGAAGCCGGAGGTAGACCAACGATTAGCCCAGCACAGCGGCTAACTAGTTCCCGCAGTTCTTGTAAATCGACTTCAGACCCCAAATCGACAATTTCCACAGCTACACCAGTTTTCCCAATACCGTTGGCAATTGCTTGCGCGAGGCGATCGCTATATCCGTATTCGGAAACGTAAAATATGCCAATCACTGTTTCTGGCTTGGCTTGGCTTTGGCTCCAAGTGCGGTAACGTCCAACTAGTTCTTCAACATTGTGAGATAATAATGGCCCGTGTCCTGTGGCAATCATGTCGATGGTTTTCAGTTCCGCCATCCGCTTCAGGGCAGACAGAACCGATCGGGCATTTGGCCCCATCAAGCAGTCGTAGTAGTAATGAAAGTCTTCTTCGATAGCCGCTAAGTCTTCATCAAAGGTGCTATCTGAGCAATAATGCAGCCCAAAAGCATCGCAGGTGTAGAGAGTTTTGGTTTTGTGGTCGAAGCTGAAAATGGTATCGGGCCAATGTAAATTGGGAGCAATCACGAATTCAAATTCATGACCATTGCCCAAATCTAAGCGATCGCCATTTTTTACAATCCGCCGCTTAAATGGCTGATGTACTAAATCTTCAAGAAACTGAATTGCCACTTTAGAACCGACAACGGTTATTTCTGGAGCCATTTGCAGCAAATCTTTCACTAAACCGCTATGGTCTGGCTCAGTGTGGCTGATAATCAAATAATCAATCTCTGTTGGGTTGATTAGTCCAGTAAGCGTATCAAAATATAGTTGACGAAACTTTTCATGGGAGGTATCAACTAAGGCAGTCTGCTCCCCACGAATGAGAAACGAGTTATAAGTAGTACCGTTTTGCAGACCAAACTCAATATCGAAGCGATCGCGATCCCAATCCAAAGAGCGAATAGCCGTCGTTTCTTGAGCGATTTCCACCTGCTGTATGGTGAGCCGTTTTTCAGCTTTTTTGGTGAGCGCTACCATAACTCCCCTCCTTAACACAATGAGTATTTGTTCCTCTTCTTTTATTGTGACATGGCTTGAATGTTAATTTTTATTAAAAACCTATAACTGACTTAAAAAAGTTAAAACTGTGAAACCGCAGAGCCACAGAGAACACAGAGAGGAAATTTGGCTAGCGCTGGAAATTGGGAATTCTCGGCTACATTGGGCGTTGTTTATTGGCGAGACGCTTTACTCAGGCTGGGATACTGACTATCTTCCTGAGTCTGTTATACAACAGTTGGCTGAATGTCAAACCCTGAATGATTTACTAGAGAAAATTTTTCCCGAATTTAAATCTCTAACAAACACTCTCCCCCTCTGCCCTCTCTTAATCGCCTCCGTAGTTCCCAGTCAAACTACTATTTGGCAAACTTACCCAAATACTCATGTTATTACATTAGACCAAGTACCGCTAAAAGGTGTTTATCCCACACTAGGAATTGACCGCGCTTTAGCTTTGTGGGGGACGGGGAAAACTTGGGGTTTTCCGATGTTGGTAATTGATGCTGGGACAGCGCTAACTTTTACGGCTGCGGATGCTAATGAGTGTCTAGTTGGAGGTGCAATTTTGCCGGGATTGGGCTTACAATTTGCAACTCTCGGTCAACAAACAGGACAATTACCATTTGTAGAGACGCAAAATTTTCCTTCTCTACCACCACGTTTTGCGCTTAATACAACAGAGGCTATTCAAAGTGGAGTTATTTACACTTTATTAGCTGGAATTAAAGATTTTATTCAGGCGTGGTGGGATTTATTCCCTGATGGGAAGATTGCGATTAAAGGGGGCGATCGCACTTTATTAATTAACAATTTGCAAGCTTTATATCCTGAAATCGCAACACGTTTAATTGTGGAACCAAATTTGATTTTTTTGGGAATGCAGAAAATAATAATGGAGAATAAGAAATAAAATCCAGCAAGCAATGACAGCTTGGATGGTGATGTAATTCTTGACGCTCAAGCAATTCTCCAATTGAAGAGTTTTGCTCAAGTCATAGTTGTGACAACAAATTTGAAACACATATCACGCTTTGAGAGCAAAGGAATATGTGTTGTGGATTGGCAACAAACCCTGAATGAGCTAGTTTAATTCGTTGAAATTATGGCTTTTTAAAATACTTTGAATAAACTCCTGAATTTCGCTCGCCACAACCCCAGCACAAGATTCTGGTAAGTCATTTCCGGCATGGGCAATCATTTTCAACTCAACTTTTGGCATCAGTTGAGCATAAACACGGCTTCTGGCTAAAGCATCTGGGGTATCTTGTCCACCTTGTAAAATAAAAACTGGGACATCTATCATGTAAAGCTGCTTTTGCAGTAATTCCGCCTCAATTTCTACTTGTCGCCGTTTGAAAAGTAACTGGCAACCTATGGGATACGGCAATAGCGCTTGACGCAACTGCAAGTCTTGTGCAATTTTTTCATGCCAACCCAGGATTTTAGTTAAAGGACTGAGCGATCGCAAAAATTTGACTATTAGTGGTGGATAATTCAATAATCGCCGCATCTTCTGGCAATACTCTTCTTGTCCTGCTATCTCTACACCCTCTGGTGCTAGCAGTACCAAACCATCAACTTTCTCTGGATACTTTAAAGCATAGCTAGCAGCAATCCAACCCCCAAGAGAATGCCCCACTAAATATACTTTTTCTAGCTTCACAGCTTGCAAAAATTCAGCTAAACACTCAACTTGTAAATCTATCGAATGGTGGATATTAGGATTTTCTGATTCACCAAACCCTAATAAATCAGGTGCAAAACAATGAAAATCATGTGCAAGGGACTCCATCACCGATAACCATTGACTGCTCTCATTCCAAGCACCATGTAAAAAAATTATAGGAGTTTTTTCACCGACTTCACGCCAGAAAAGTAGCCCTTGAGAGAGCTTTCTCCGGGAGTTACGGAATAGTGTATCCATTTTATTTAGTAGTTA
The DNA here is from genome assembly GCF_017115065.1 of Nostoc sp. JL23. Classification (NCBI taxonomy): domain Bacteria; kingdom Bacillati; phylum Cyanobacteriota; class Cyanophyceae; order Nostocales; family Nostocaceae; genus Nostoc; species Nostoc sp. JL23. The sequence continues at coordinate 157,566 of NZ_JABXKN010000092.1, read as the reverse complement.
ACTTTTAGCACCATAATAAATAGTCATTAATCATTAGTCATTGGTAATTATTAACTAGTTCTGGACAAATTACAAACAGAGAAGTGTAAGCTAAGGCTTCCTGAGATCAGAACTTTGGCAGCAAATGACAAATGACAAAGGACTAATGACTAAATATTCTTATGCCAGTGTTGTCAAGCCATTCAAGTAGTCTTGCAACTGCCGAGTATGGTCGTGAGACATCTTTCCTGAAGGTAGTAAACTGGGAGAGAAAGCTTGGATTTCCATGACTTCTAAAGTGTCTTGAATCTCCATTGTCCCATGCACCTCGGCTTCAACCACAATACAAATTGAATGGATTCTGGGATCGCGGTCTGGTGCAGAGTAAACTCCTACCAAACGGTTAATTTTCACCAATTCTAGCCCGGTTTCCTCCAGCAATTCCCGGCGGACTGTATTGGGAATATCTTCTCCCCAATCTACAATTCCTCCAGGCAATGACCAAAGACCATTGTCGCGCCGCCGGATCAGTACAATCCGACCATCGGGTAAAATTGGGATGATACTAGTACCAGTAATGGGATGACGAAATATTATACCCAATACTGTTTGTCCAATACGCCATAAGCTACGTGTGGACTCTACAGCTGCCGGAAAAAAAGCAATAACGTTCAATCTTCAAAATTTATGTGTTGTATTCTATAGTTCCCTACCACTTACATCTGCTCAACTAATAAAGTTTTTGTTGAGTTTTGTTTGATACAAAAATGTTTGTGGGTTGAGATTTTATTCTCACGATTTACGTAGAATATTATCAATTCTAACATCAAGTTTCAATAGAAGCACTGTATTTATCTATACATGATATTTTTTGAAGCAGGTAAATTTTCAGTTTATAGCTAGCATTGGCGTTACTGAAACTAGCTATTACTAATAGATTTTTAGAACACATTAAAAATAATAATATGAATAATAAGTCAAAATTCAAAAATCTGAATTTATAAGAGGCAATTAAGTAGGATTTAAAACCTACAATTAATTAAAGCTTACTAAACCAAATATTAGACTCTATGCTTAAACCCACCTATACTTACTGAGTTTTAATGACTAACTCCTGAATTATTTCTTGATAATATTGGATTGTTTCAAGAAAAACAACTAATGAGCTAATTTCTAATCTATTTGATAGATTGGAATCTAAGAAAAGATGTTTTTCGTCTTACTGGCGGGGATCATTCATAATTTTATTGACATAGTTAGGTATAATGCGATAAAGTAGTACACTGTTTAAAGCGTATTTATTGCTGCACTAGGCTAGAAGTATATCAATAACATTGGTAGCTAATATTGCCTACGTGATGCCTAGTTGCTACTTTTTTGTTGTTTATTTATAGAGGTGAACATGGCCAAGCGCCGTAACCCGAAAAAAGAAAAGGCGCTACGTAACCAGGCGTATGCCAGAAAGTTTCGTAAACGGACTACGACAGGAAGAATGCAGAGAAGGTTCCAACAAAGACCACCAAAGAGTGAAGAAGAAGAAGGCGCAGCAACAGCAGCTGACACTGACTAAGCTGCTTGCCTAAATCCTTATTGTTTAGGTTATTTACCTTTTGGGGCGCACATTTATTTGTACGCCCTTATTTATTTTGGGGATTGGGGCATTGGGCATTGGGCATTGGGCATTGGGCATTGGGTATGGGGTATGGGGAAGAATTTATTCTTTATTCCCCATTCTTTATTCTCCATTCCCGACTCCCCATTCCTTCTATTGAGCAATTTGAGCGCGGGCGGCTATGAGTGCTTTGTTTACCTGTGCAAAGCCAGTACCACCGTAACTGTTGCGGGCAGCAACAACTTGACGGGGGGAAATCGCCTCATAAATATCTGCTGCAAATGCCGGATGTAGTTGTTGCCACTCTTCCAATTTCAAGTCTTTTAAGAGTTTACCTGCGGCAATACTAGTTTTTACCACCTTACCTACAAGGTTGTAAGCTTCCCGAAAAGGAACGCCCCGTGCTGCTAGATAATCTGCTACATCGGTAGCATTAGAAAAATCTTCCGCCACCGCTGATGCTAACCGCTGGGTACGAAATTCTAAGCCTTCCCTGAGCAAAATCGTCATCGCTTCTAGAGACGCTTTGACTGTGTTAACGCTATCAAATAGACCTTCTTTATCTTCTTGTAAGTCTTTGTTATATGCCAGGGGTAGCCCCTTCATAATGACTAACATCGCCTGGAGATGACCGAATACACGTCCCGTTTTCCCCCGCACCAATTCTGGGACATCGGGATTTTTCTTTTGGGGCATGATACTGGAACCTGTGGCACAGCTATCTTTGAGGGTGACAAAGCGAAATTCTTCAGATGACCAAAGAATGACTTCTTCTGCAAGACGGCTGAGGTGAACCATAATCAAGCTAGCAGCACACAAGAATTCGATCGCAAAATCGCGATCGCTCACTCCATCGAGGCTGTTAGCATAAATATCGTCAAAATTCAAGAGTTTGGCTGTGTAGTGGCGATCGATAGGGAAAGTAGTTCCCGCTAAAGCACCACATCCCAAAGGTGAGATATTTACCCGGCGAGAAACATCTCCTAAGCGTTCCCAGTCCCGTTGCGTCATTTGAAAGTATGCCAAGAGGTGATGAGCTAAACTCACCGGTTGGGCGCGTTGGAGGTGGGTATAGCCAGGAATCAGGGTTTCAACGTGCTTTTCGGCTATATCTAGTAAAACACCTTGAAATTCTCGCAATTCGCTTTTGATTTGTTGGATTTGGTCGCGGAGGTAGAGTCTGGTATCGGTGCCAACTTGGTCATTACGCGATCGCGCTGTATGCACCTTTTTACCTACATCGCCAACAATTTCTGTCAGTCGGTGTTCAACTGCAAAATGTACATCTTCAGCATCGACACCAGGCTGAAATTTTCCCTGGCGGTACTCTTGGCGAATTTGTTCTAAACCTGCAACCAGTTGCTCTCCTTCTTCTGGGGAGATGATGCCCGTGTGAGCAAGCATTTGGGCATGAGCTTGAGAACCAGTGAGGTCATATTCGATTAATTCAATATCGAAACTTATACTGGCATTAAAACGAGCGATCGCTGGATGCAACGCTGATTCAAACCGCTGGCTCCAAGTTTGTTTTTCGGTCATAAATTATGAAAAGAGTGGGTGAGAGTTAAGAGTTAAGAGTGAGGAGTTATGAGTTTTTGACTCCTAACTTCTCACTCCTCACTTTCAACTCCTAACTTTTAAATTTAACCGTAGCTAGTTAGATTCCGAATCATATAGCCAATGACTAAACCAATCAACAATGCCCATACTTGACCTGTTTGTATAAAGTGGCTCCAAGCTTTTTGTATCTGACCCATAACGTTTGGATCGGTGATTGTTTGTGCTAGGGCTGTCCAATTTACAGGCAAATGCCAAAGAAACTGAGATGTCAAATCGCTGTAATTGCTCATCTTTTGTGATTAAGAAGTTAGAGGTGGCAAATTTCAGCATCAGTTTATGATTTACATTAATTACTGATATTTACTGAAATATTGGATGTAACTTCAATGTCTTAACTCAAGATGCAGCTGATGCCAACCGCAATTTCTCGGCAGTCCGCAAAATCTGCCCCGCCAAAACTGCTGCACCAAAACCATTGTCGATATTTACTACGCCTACTCCCGCTGCACAAGAGTTAAGCATTGTCAATAGAGGTGCTAAACCACCAAAACTTGCGCCATAACCAATACTGGTGGGTACGGCAATCACTGGACAACTCGCTAAACCCGCAACAACGCTAGGTAAAGCACCTTCCATCCCCGCTACAACAATCAATACCGATGCGGACTCAATCAGGTGGCGGTTACTCAGCAAACGATGAATCCCAGCAACGCCAACATCCCAGAGGCGCTGGACGCGGAAACCAGAAAGTTCAGCAGTGACAGCAGCTTCTTCAGCAACGGGTAAATCGGCGGTACCAGCAGAAAGAATGCCAATTTCACCCGCAAATTGTGGTTCGATGGTAAGGGGAGCGATCGCACAAATTCGCGCCGATTCGTAATATCGCAAACCACTAACTTTTGATTGCAGTGCGGTATAAACTGCTGGTTCAATGCGGGTTGCCATTACCACCGGGTTGCGGAGACGCATTACTTCCATAATTTGAGCAATTTGGTCTGTAGTCTTACCAGGCCCCCAAATCACCTCTGGAAAACCAGTTCTTAGCTGGCGATGGTGGTCAATTTTGGCAAATTCACCGACAGATTCATAAGTTAAGTCTTTGAGTGAGTCTAATGCCGTATCTGGCGTAACTTTACCATTAGCAACCGCAACGAGTAGCGATCGCAAAGTTTTTTCATTGGTCATCGGTAATTAGCCCTTTGTCTTTTGCCCTTTGTGATTTCTCAGTCGTCTAATAACTAATTCCCTATGCCCTTCAGGAGTGCTGAGTAAGGAATCTCATACCATTTTGGATTTTAGATTTTAGATTTTGGATTGTGAAACATCCATTGGATAAGTGTTTCAGTTTTCCATCTGTCGCAATCATTTTTCAAATTGGTCTCACTTCTTTACTCAGGACTGGCTCAACGCCCCGCTATCGCTAACGGAACTGTTTTGCCCAATGCCTAATCTTCTGTTACTTTAATTTGTTCAATATTCCAGAATGCGCCACCAAGGGCAGAGAATTTAATACCTTCAAAACGATTACGCACCGCTGACATTGAATAAGGATTAACCAAGTAAATAAAAGGTAAATTTTCCTGGGTAATTCGCTGCGTTTCAGCATAAATTGCTTTAACTTTAGCTTCGTCCAATTCTCTTGCAGCTTGAATATAAAGATTCGCTATTTCTGCTTCCCAAGGAGCAACTTCCCAACCCTGAATCGGCTTTTGTCCTGCTTGGGGTTTCTGATTAAACATGTGTAATCCGCCTTCAGGTGCCCAGACATTAGCACCGTCATTCGGTTCTAATCCACCAGTCAACCCCATCAAAGAAGCTTCCCAATCCAAGGAGTTAGAAGTTTTATCAGTAAAAGTATTCCATGCCAACGGAGTGAAATCAACTTGAATGCCGATTTTGCTCAAGTCTTGTTTAATCTGCGATCCCATTGCCTCACGGATTTTATTTCCAGCATTGGTAAGCAAAGAGAAACGAACGCGATTTCCCCGACCGTCTACTAACTGATTCTTGTTGTACTTAAATCCTGCTTTTAGCAGCAATTCCTTTGCTTTTTGCTGATTGTAATCGTAAACTTTTAACCCCTCTTTAGGGGAAAGGTAATAGGGGCTTTGCACAGAAATCGGTGAATCTTGTGGCACGCCCAAGCCGCGAAAAGTGTTATTAATCATCGTTTGGCGGTCAATTGCATAAGCTATAGCTTGCCGAAATTGCACATTATTGAACCACCGAGATTTTGCTGGATCAACTAGTGGTTTTCCGTCCCTTTTACCTTTGTTGAGATTGAACCAAACAAACGATGTACTGGATGTTGGTCCGCCATTATAAATTGTGAAATTACCCTGCTTTTCTTGTACCTTTAGCAAAGAAAAGTAATCTGGCGACACTCCTACAGTATCTAACCCGCCAGAACGAAATTGCAGCAAGGAGGTATCTGTTGATTCCACAATTTGCCAAATTACTCGTTCAATATAAGGCTGAGAATTGCCTTGAGCATCCTTGCGCCAGTAGTAGGGGTTGCGCCGGAAAACCACACGCTGACTTGTGTCGTAACGCTCTATTTTGTAAGGACCGTTGACAATAATTTCGTTGGGAGGAGTATCAACACCCCATTTTGTCAGAAAAATCGGACTCCCATTTTGGTCTTTGGTTTTTACCCATTGTTGCAATATGTGTGCGGGCAAAATTGGCGAACCTGTACTTAGTAGGAAAGGTCTAAAGGGTTCTGGTACGCTAAACTCAACCCGGCGTTCATCCACTTTTCGCACAGTAGGCAATTTCCGACTTTCACCAATCCGTAGTGCGTCTCTAACATCAGTAGGAATTGCTTCATTTAAGTAAATATCATTGTAGGTAAACACTACATCATTTACTGTTAGTGGCTGACCATCAGACCATTTCAACCCTTCGCGCAGAGTAAAAACAATCTTTAATTTATCATCAGAAATTTGCCAGGATTCTGCTAATGCAGGCTCGACTTTAGCAGTGATTGGGTTTTGGGTGATTAACCCCTCATATATTAAAGGAAAAACATTAGGAAACTCTTGACTCAGAGGGTAGTTAAAAGTTTTGGGATCGCTGAGAATGCTACTTACCAATTGCGGCACTTGAGCAGCTGAACTTTTAAAGTTAGCTGGGTTACAGGCGGTAACTGTAAGTGCTATTGCTGAAGTAAAAATTATTGGCAACCATAAATGTTTAATTGCCAAAAATATCTTTCTAAAAAACTTCATAATTACTAATCTATTTCCATCTTAATCAGTCTTGAATATCTTTATTAGAGGCTAAAAGAAAGTTATTCTGAAGCACCTAACAAAACTACAGCATAAGCACATATACCTTCTTCACGTCCAACAGGGCCTAATTTTTCGTTAGTAGTAGCTTTGATGCCAATTTGATTTGGTTGTAATTCTAAAACTGCCGCTAGTTTGTCGCGCATCTTGTGAATATGCGGTTTTAATTTGGGACGTTCTGCTACTACTACTGAGTCAATATTTCCGATCTGCCAACCTTGATCCCGAATCAGTTGATGTACTTGAGTTAATAGTACTAAACTATCTGCTCCCGCCCATTTGGGATCGCTTGGGGGAAAATAATGACCAATATCTCCCAAAGATAATGCCCCAAGCATGGCATCCATAATCGCGTGGGTCAGCACATCAGCGTCACTGTGCCCCAACAAACCTAGTTCATGGGGAATTTGAATTCCACCTAAAATCAAAGCGCGATCGCTCACTAGTTGGTGAATATCGTAACCATTACCAATACGAATTTTTGTCATTTGTCATTTGTCATTTGTCATTTGTCATTTGTCAGGAGTTAGAAATTATTATTCTCTCCCTGCTCCCCTGCTCTCCTGCTCCCCTGCTTCCCCTGCTTCCCCTGCTCCAATTTCTCCAAGAGATCGGGGCGGCGATCGCGGGTTTTTTGAATTTGTTGTTCGTAACGCCATTTTGCGATCGCGGCGTGATTTCCACTGAGCAAGACATCAGGCACTTTCAAGCCCCGAAAATTCGCAGGACGAGTATATTGAGGATAGTCCAATAACCCTTCCTCAAAACTTTCTGCCGTGAGGGACTCCGTTTTGGCCACGGTTCCTGGGATCAGCCGCACGACGCCATTAATCAAAGCCATTGCAGGAATTTCACCACCAGTCAGAATAAAATCGCCCAAAGATACTTCACGAGTGACCAAATGTAGCACCCTCTCATCCACTCCTTCGTAATGCCCACAAATAACTACTAACTGGTCATAATTTGTCACCAATTCTTTCAAAAGAGGTTGATTAATTGCTTGACCCTGTGGACTCATCAAAATTACTTCTCTTCGGGGTAGAATCGGCAGCGACTCCACAGCGGTAAAAATAGGTTCTGGCTTCATTAGCATCCCAACACCGCCGCCGTAGGGTTCATCATCTACTTTTCGGTGCTTGTCAGTGGTAAAGTCCCGTGGATTAACCAGATGCACTTCGGCAATCTGTTTGGCTAAGGCTTTACCCAGCAACCCAGAATTGAGAACAGAGTTAAAACAGTCAGGAAAAAGCGTAACTATATCAAAGCGCACAGTTATTCGTATTCAAGGACACTAATCTTAAATTTGAATGTCTAGCAAACACCAGCAAGCCAAGGTCGGGTTAAACTCCAGTTAAACTTTATCAATAGTATCTAAAACTACTGGGCCTTCTGGATTTTAGATGGGATCAAAAGTTTTTCTAATTACTTAATTTATGTTTAAATGTTGTCACAACTACATTTAAATTAATAATCATATCAAGTTAACAACTTCCAGGATGCATCGAGCCAGCCTCAGAAAAAAGCGTAGTCTTAACTGCTCATCCCCTACCCTAAAGGGGGAATCTAGCCACATAAAGACTATTTTGCCCTGCTGCAAGTGGACAGGTGAAAAACAAGGCGCTGGCTTTGAGGAATGTGAACAAGCACGTTTAGACTGAGGCAACGCGAGCGTTAAGCGAGAATTTGGAGAGTGGCTTTCCCCAGTTCCAAACTTCCAAAAAGTGTCCTCTCGAAAGTTGCAAAGCGCAAAAATTATCAGGCAACTGAACCTTGTTAAATTCACCTGAAGTTGTTGACAGGAGAACCAAAATGCCGCAATTACAAGCTAAATCGCTAGAAATGAGGACACCCCAAGCAACTAAAACCGCCGTTCTGGTTATCGGAGGTGCAGAAGATAAAGTTCATGGGCGCGAAATCCTACGAACTTTTTTTGGACGCGCCGGTGCTAGTAAGGCTTATATTACAATTATTCCATCTGCCTCTCGCGAACCTGCCATCATTGGTGGTCGGTATATTCGCATTTTTGAAGAAATGGGTGCCCAGAAGGTAGAGATTTTAGACATCCGCGAACGAGAACAGTGTGAAGCCTCCCAGATCAAAGCATCCTTAGAAGCCTGTAGTGGGGTATTTTTGACAGGAGGAGACCAGCTGCGTCTTTGTGGCGTATTGGCAGATACGCCAGCAATGGAAATTATTCGCCAGCGGGTGAGGGCGGGGCAACTTACGTTAGCAGGCACCAGTGCAGGAGCGGCGGTGATGGGGCATCATATGATTGCTGGCGGCGGTAGTGGAGAGACGCCCAATCGTTCCTTAGTGGATATGGCGACGGGTTTGGGATTTATTCCTGAAGTAATCGTTGACCAACATTTTCACAACCGTAATCGGATGGGGCGACTGATTAGTGCGATCTCAGCTCATCCCGATCGCTTAGGTATTGGCATTGACGAAGATACTTGTGCAGTGTTTGAACGTGATGGTTGGCTACAAGTTATGGGTAAAGGCAGTGTAACCATTGTTGATCCCACTGAGTTGACCCATACCAACGAACCCCATGTCGGTGCTAATGAACCGTTAACCGTACATAATTTACGTCTCCATATCCTCAGCTACGGCGATCGCTTCCACTTGTACCAGCGGACTGTATTGCCTGCTGTACACCGAATCTCCAGCTGACGGGATAGAGTATCTGAGGTTACACTGAGTTGACCGCACATTTATTATTTCTTACCGTAGAAAAATGATAAGAATACCATGTAAAAAGAAAAAACTGTTTCTAACGAACAGTTTAGCGGTCAATTCCAGTAAGAAACTAGAATTTTGGTTCCGAATCTCCATCTACCTATTCCCATGAGAATCCTCAAGATCCAGACATTACGCGGCCCAAACTATTGGAGCATTCGACGCCACAAACTGATCGTCATGCGCCTCGATTTAGAAACCCTTGGCGAGACGCCCTCGAATGAAATCCCCGGCTTTTATGAAGGATTAGTTGAGGCGCTGCCGAGTCTGGAGGGTCACTATTGTTCGCCTGGCTGTCGCGGTGGTTTTCTGATGCGAGTCAAAGAAGGCACTATGATTGGCCACATAGTGGAACACGTAGCCTTAGAACTCCAAGAATTAGCTGGTATGCATGTCGGCTTTGGTCGCACCCGCGAAACTGCCACACCCGGAATTTACCAAGTAGTAATCGAGTACCTGAATGAGGAAGCGGGACGCTACGCTGGACGAGCCGCAGTACGGCTGTGTCAGAGTATCGTTGATCGAGGCCGTTATCCCAAGGCAGAATTAGAGCAAGATATCCAAGACCTGAAAGACTTTACCCGCGATGCTTCTTTAGGCCCTTCTACGGAAGCGATCGTCAAAGAAGCAGAAAAAAGAGGTATTCCCTGGATGTCGCTGGAAGCCCGCTTTTTGATTCAGCTAGGCTACGGCGTCAACCAGAAGCGGATGCAGGCCACAATGACGGACAACACCAGCATTCTGGGTGTAGAACTAGCTTGCGATAAAGAAGCCACTAAACGCATCCTCGCTGCTGCTGGTGCGCCAGTACCCAGAGGTACAGTAATCAACTTCTTAGACGATTTAGAACAAGCCATTGAATTCGTTGGCGGCTATCCCATAGTTATCAAGCCACTAGATGGCAATCATGGACGTGGGATCACCATTGATATTAGAACTTGGGAAGAAGCTGAAGCTGGTTATGAAGCTGCCAGACAAGTTTCTCGGTCAATTATTGTCGAAAGATATTACGTTGGGCGCGACCACAGGGTACTAGTGGTAAATGGAAAAGTAGTAGCAGTAGCCGAACGTGTTCCGGCTCATGTCATTGGCAACGGCAGATCCACCATTGCCGAACTGATTGAGGAAACAAACCTTGACCCAAATCGCGGTGAAGGACATGATAACGTCCTAACCAAGATTGAACTAGACCGCACCAGCTACCAGTTGCTAGAAAGGCAAGGTTACACCCTAAATAGCGTGCCACCCAAGGGTACTATTTGTTATCTCAGGGCAACAGCCAACTTGAGTACAGGTGGTAGTGCTGTTGACCGTACCGATGAAATTCACCCAGAAAATCTTTGGTTGGCACAACGAGTAGTTAAGATTATCGGTTTGGATATCGCCGGACTTGATATCGTCACCACGGATATTAGCCGTCCTCTGCGGGAAGTTGATGGCGTGATTGTCGAAGTTAACGCCGCCCCTGGCTTCCGGATGCACGTTGCCCCAAGCGTGGGTATTCCCCGTAACGTCGCTGGCGCAGTGATGGATATGCTGTTTCCTAACGAGCAATCTAGCCAAATTCCCATCCTCAGCATCACGGGTACTAATGGCAAAACCACCACTACTCGACTACTAGCACATATTTATAAACAGACGGGAAAAGTTGTAGGTTATACTACAACTGATGGAACATATATCGGTGATTACTTAGTAGAATCTGGCGATAATACAGGCCCCCAAAGTGCCCATGTCATCCTCCAAGATCCCACAGTAGAAGTAGCAGTACTAGAAACAGCTCGTGGTGGCATTCTTCGCTCTGGATTGGGCTTTGAAGCCGCAAATGTAGGGGTAGTATTGAATGTAGCGTCCGACCACTTAGGAATCGGTGATATAGATACCATTGAGCAATTAGCTAACCTCAAAAGTGTAGTAGCGGAAGCTGTATTCCCTGATGGCTATGCGGTACTTAATGCCGACGATCGCCGCGTCGCTGCTATGTCAGAAAAAACTAAAGCTAATATTGCTTACTTCACCATGAACCCCGATTCGGAATTAGTGCGGAAGCACATCCAAAAAGGCGGAGTAGCGGCAGTATATGAAAATGGCTATTTGTCAATTGTTAAAGGTGATTGGACACACCGCATAGAAAGAGCCGAAAATATACCTTTAACAATGGGCGGACGTGCGCCGTTTATGATTGCCAACGCTTTAGCAGCAAGTTTGGCAGCGTTTGTGCAAAACGTCACAATTGAGCAGATTCGTGCTGGTTTGAAGACCTTCCGGGCTTCAGTTAGCCAAACGCCAGGACGAATGAATCTATTTAATTTAGGTAATTACCACGCTTTAGTGGACTATGCCCACAATGCAGCCAGTTATGAAGCGGTAGGTTCCTTTGTGCGGAATTGGACTACAGGACAACGGATTGGCGTAATTGGCGGCCCAGGCGATCGCCGTGACGAAGATTTTGTTACTTTGGGTAAATTAGCAGCACAAATTTTTGATTACATCATCATCAAAGAAGATGATGATACACGGGGACGACTACGGGGATCAGCTGCCCAGTTGATTATTCAAGGCATCACGGAAGTTAAGCCTGATAGCCGCTATGAATCCATTCTGGATGAAACCCAAGCGATCAATAAAGGCTTAGACATGGCTCCTGATAACAGCCTGGTGGTAATTTTGCCAGAAAGTGTTACTAGAGCTATTAAGTTAATTAAGCTGCGTGGTTTAGCCAAGGAAGAGACACACCAACAAAATCCCGGCACAACTGTCATCGATTCCCAAAATGGGATCGCACCTTCTTCTGTTGTTAATACCTTGCTGTAGTGAGTAATCAGGAGAAAGCAGTGTGCTGGCTCCTCCTGACTCTTTTAATTACTGTTTTTCTTCTTCCTGATTGGTTTCCTCGCTGGGAGTTTTCATCTCCTCCTTAAAACCTCGTAGGGTTTTGCCCAGTGCAGTTCCCAGTTCAGGAATTTTTTTTGGGCCGAAAATTAGAATAGCGACTATGCTAATTACAGCTATTTCTGGCCATCCCAGTCCAAACATATAAATTTCCTCTAAGGCATCTGTAATTAAATATAGACATTGATGGCTCAAGTCCGATGAGTTCCCCACCGATCAGCGCTCGACCCTCTTTCGGAAATAGGGTATAAATAAAATCAATAGAAATAAATATTTTTGCCCTCAAAAACTTTTGGTAAACCAACTTGGCATAATCGCTAATAACCTAAGTTGCTAGTTATGCAGGAGTGCGATCGCAGAAGTTGCGATACACTAGTCTGGTAAATATCGCTACAAAGTTAGTGAGGTTTGCAGGTGAAAAACGAAGAACTGTTGCAAATTATTGAACAAGCTGCCCGGGAAAAGGCAACAGTACTATACGCTCAAATAAACAACCGCTCATTATGAGCGTAACTAACTTTTCATTGGATTGGTAATTGGCAAACCTAACCAATCGCTTAATTCCTGAGCTAGCCATTCCAGTTCCGCTTCAGATTTAATTGCACCACCACTACCACCAAGTTGATATTTTTTTACTCCTACCCAAATATCCAATTGTGCGGGAACGGCACTTCTAGTACCTTCAGAATCTTTAGTAAAATGTTTGGGAATGTAAACTAATTTATTAATACTTTGTCTTGGCAATGCACGGGGACGATAAAATTTCCAAGCAAACAACTCCCAAGTTAGGGTTATTTGTTCGGGATTCAGGCGTAAGCAGATGCGTCCAAAAAAATGAAAGAAAAATTTATACACCATCATAAAACCAGCACCCCAAAATGGAAGCGAGAACAAAGCAAAGGGGATGTTGACAGGAAAAGGTGCTGAGAGTGCGCCAATTGTCCAAAAAAGAATAAATGAATTCCAGACGATCGCAAATAAACCTGTAAATATTATTGATGGATCAAAACCAGATGGTGGAACGATAATTTTTAGAGAATCACCATTTTTGGTTAGTTGAATCTTACTCCCCTCTGGTTTGCCAACAACTAAAGTAGGAAAGTTTGTCGGTTGTGGTTTCTCTAAAACTGCGATTGCTTGTTCAGCAGAACTCAAACGCCGTTCTAAACTGGGTTCAATCATCCACTTTAACCAATTGCTAAAGCTGGGACTGAGATTAGCCAATTGTTCAAACTGAATCCGAAAATCCTTTTGGGGTAAATCGGCTGGGTGAGTCCCTGTCACTAAATAAATTAAGGTTGCGCCTAAACTATAAAGGTCTGATGCTGCAACAGTGCGTCCGCCAAATTGCTCTGGTGGCATATAGCCATAAGTTCCTACCACAGTTCTTGTCCCGGTTTCGCTAGCCAGGACAGTCTGCACTGAGCCAAAATCTACCAAATAAACTTGACCTACACTATTACCAGAGCGCTCTCCCAATAAAATATTGCTAGGCTTAATATCACGGTGAATTACAGGCGGATGTAGCTCATGTAGGTAAACGAGAATCTTTAAAAGTGCTTTAGCTATCTGTTTGATTTCAGTTTCTGTAAAAGTCCGTCCAGTTTGTAAGTATTGCTCTAAAGTTTGTGCAGGGATATAAGTTTGTACTAGAGCAAATCCTTGGATGGTTGGTAAGTTTACCTCAAAATAGTTTAAATAGCTAGGAATTGAGGGATGTGCTAGGTTTTTTAAAGTTTCAGCTTCTCGCTCAAACAACTTGAGTGAATCCCACTCAAAATCACTACTAAAAGAGAGTAACTTGATGACGACTAATTCCTGAGTTTGCAAATCACGAGCTAATAGCGTCCGCCGCCCTGCTTTTTTTCCTAATAGCTGCTGAACTTCGTAGCGTTCGCCTAATATTTCACCAATCATTATGTTTTCTTATAATGCTACGGTTGAAAAGTTTTATAGCTGATAGCTTTTCAATTTGGCAAATCGATATCTTTAGTATAATTGCGTAATTCTATGCCCTCCCAACTTTGGCCTTATATTACCCCAGGTATTCCCGATGACTTATTTGAGCATTTGCCAGGAATTCCCCTGAGCCAGCGAGAAGTCCGACTGCTATTGATTTCTCAACTGCGGCTAAAATCAGATTCTGTGTTGTGGGATATTGGCGCTGGGACAGGTACAATTCCGGTAGAGGTGGGGCTATTGTGTCCAGGCGGACAAATTATCGCTATCGAAAGGGATGAAGAAGTCGCTAATTTGATCAAGCGTAACTGCGATCGCTTTGATGTGAAAAATGTCGAAGTTGTTGAAGGCAGCGCCCCAGAGTGTTTACATGACCTCAAAATTACCCCTCATCGCGTTTGTATTGAGGGAGGACGACCTATTCAGGAAATTCTGCAAGCAGCTTGGCATTATTTGCCGCCATCCGGTCGGGTTGTAGCCACAGCTGCTAATCTAGAAAGTCTGTATGCTATTTCCCAGAGCTTTTCCCTATTAAGAGCTAGAAATATCGAAGTCGTTCAGTCTGCGGTTAACCGCCTAGAGACACGCGGCTTTTCTCAAACATTTACCGCCGTCGATCCCATTTTTATCCTCAGTGGTGAGAAACTGGATTAGGGAATGGGGCATAGGGCATGGGGCATTGGAAGAGGCGGCAAGGGAAGGAAGAAGACAGAGATGAGGAAGTATGGGGAGTAGGGGAAGAAAGAATAACTAATTTAATAAATGCCCAATGCCCCATGCCCAACGCCCAATGCCCAATACTTCTCTACGAGAGGCTGCGCCAACGACTACGGTCAGTACAAGTGCCCAATGCCCCATGCCCAATGCCCCATTCCCAATATTTAATACTTCTATGCCTTGGTCTCGGATTATAAGTGGAATTGTTGCGATCGCTCTTGCTCTTTCCGCAACCCTTTTGGGGGGTTGGTACTTTACCATCATCTTTGCGGTCATCATCTTTTTGGGTCAACAGGAATATTTTAATTTGGTGCGAGCCAGAGGCATCGCTCCCGCCGCTAAAACCACTATGGCTGTCAGCCAAGTCTTGCTAGTGATTTGTACCCTTGATGGCAGTTTAGCTGACGCTGTGATGCCAATAGCTGGCACACTTATTTGTTTTTACCTGCTGTTTCAACCCAAATTTGCCACGATCGCTGATGTTTCCGCTTCTATTATGGGGCTATTTTACGTCGGTTATTTACCAAGTTACTGGGTGCGGTTACGAGCAATTGATAGCGCTGCTTTTAGTAATCTCCCTTTTGGAGGTTACTGGCCCACAACCTGGACAGATTTCTGGGAAAAGGCAAATTCCGCTTCTTTAGCACAAGGTTTTACAGCCACACTACTGACTTTTTTTTGTATTTGGGCAGCTGATATCGGTGCTTATACCATTGGCAAATTCTTTGGGAAAACCCGTTTGTCTGACATTAGCCCGAAAAAAACTGTTGAAGGCGCTGTCTTTGGTATTACTTCAAGTATTGCCGTAGCCATAGCTGGAGCTTATTATCTTCACTTGCCTGAATCTCCCTTCACTGGTTTAGCATTGGGTTTGCTGATTGGTATTGCTAGTCTTTTAGGGGATCTCACAGAATCTATGCTCAAGCGGGATGCTGGAGTTAAAGATTCTGGGCAGTTAATCCCCGGTCATGGTGGTATTTTAGACCGTACCGATAGTTATATTTTTACTGCTCCTTTGGTTTACTATTTTGTGACATTACTTTTGCCACTACTTAGTAAATAGGTGAGTTGGGCATTGGGCATTGCGCACAAGAGGCAGAGGGGCAGAGGGGAAAAGCTACTGCAACTTCTCCCCTGCTCCCCTGCTCTTGTTCCACTAGACGCCACATCATTTAAAATAGGGTATTAATATTTTTTAATTTGCGATCGTCAAGGGTTAACGTTAATCCGCCCACGACATACTAGCTTGCCTGGGATCAGCGTTAGTTCTTGGATATCGACATCTGAGCCAAGATCCAGATTGTACTCATAATTGTCCTTTAATATATCTTCCCGATCACGCTTGATTGGGATATGTACTAGTTGCAACTCATGCCCACTGAGTAATTGTAAGCCCAGACAAATCTCTAGAGGCGTTGTTTCACTATTGGTTACTCTCAAACCTCGCAGTATAATTTGGTTGTTCCCAAGGAGAATTTCTTGCCACTTGATTGGTTGTGACTGGGAATAATCTTTTGGTAAAACCTTAATCAATAGATCGCTCAAAGCAGTTGATAATAAGTCTGATGAGAGAGAAGCATTCAGATCCTTCTCGTCTACGAGCAAATCGCCAACCACTGGTACTGTTTCTAACAGTTGCAGAGATTTTCCCTTGAGTACGGAACCGATATTTACCCGAATATTTTCTGCTATTAATTGAATTTGTGTAATTAGGAGACCTTGATAAACTGCATGAGTAGCAAAAACAGATACCGAAGGAATGCGTCCAGAGAAAAGTTGGCGATCGCTAGCTTTAATCTCCACTTCTAGTTCCGATATTTGGCTGACCTGCGCTCTCAACCAGAGCTTGACTGCTGTTGTGAGTACTTGCGTAATTATGCGGATTTTATTTCCACTTGTTGTTTGGGGATTTTGCTCTGGCATTTAACCAATCTGTTTACGAGTATTTGCTCAACAACTGAACCGAAATTAAATAAGCTTCAAATGTAACATTTATGTCTACTCGCTACAAAATGCAAATATCATTTAATTGATAACAGTAAATAAGCAATTTCCACATGGAGGTACGGTTACAAAAAATTCTTGCTCAATGGGGTATCGCCTCACGTCGTGAAGCCGAAGACATGATTAGGCACTCACGGGTGCGGATTAATGGGGTATTGGCACATTTAGGTCAAAAAGTTGATCCCGAAAAAGATGCGATCGCAATTGATGGTAAGCCTGTATCTGAAAAGCAGCGTCCGGCTTTAATATATCTATTGCTGCACAAACCAGCGGGAGTGGTTTCTACTTGCTACGACCCTCATCGCAGAACAACAGTCCTGGATTTACTACCGAAAGAATTACGGGAGGGTTCAGGTATTCACCCAGTTGGCCGTCTAGATGCAGACTCTACAGGAGCATTAATCCTGACTAATGACGGAGAACTGACATTTGGACTAACCCATCCACGTCACAGTATTTCCAAGACATATCATGTTTTGGTGAAAGGACATCCTCCAGAAACAGTACTACAGATGTGGCGTCAAGGTGTGATGTTGGAGGGTAGAAAAACCAGGGACGCTAAGGTACGCCTAATCGAACGTCGTATTGAGGAAAGCGTTTTAGAAATAGTGTTGCAGGAGGGAAGAAATCGCCAAATTCGCCGTATAGCTCAACAGTTAGGATACCCAGTAATCAAGCTGCATCGGACTGCTATCGGCCCAATTCAATTACAAACTCCCAAAGAACCCTTTTTATCAGAGGGTAAATATCGTTCCCTCAAAGATCGTGAGATTCACTTTTTGCAAGATCAGATAACGCAACCTAATTATTGATTCAGTGGAGTTAAGGAGTGTCAGTAGGCATGAAATGGCTAAGAAAGAAGAATAAGCACCAGCCATCACTTTCATTAGAGGAACAACGAGCCGAAAAGTTGGCAGAGTTAGGCGCTCAACTTTGGGCATTGCGTCAAGAACAGGGTTTATCCCTAGAGCAAGTGGTTGCATTGACCAGGATTCCCCGACGATTATTGCAGGCGATCGAAGAAGGTAATTTAAACGATCTACCAGAACCAGTCTATATTCAGGGTTTGATCAGACAATTTGCCGATGCACTAGGCTTGAATGGAGTAGAATTTTCTGGCACTTTTCCGATCAGTTCTGCACAAGTTAGCCCTCTCAGTAGGGGGAATAATTCACCCCTAGCTCAACTACGTCCAATTCATCTTTACTTTCTTTACATATTCCTAATAGTATGCTCTGTAAATGGGTTATCTCAGTTATTAAATAACGCGTTACTACAAGCAAGTAATAGCCCAAACCAGCCATATCCAAAACAAAAGTCTGTTGTTAAACCAGAACTAGCTCAACTAAAAGAGTCAACACAGGTACAACCTGTCAGCGATACCCTTAGCGGTGTCCAAAAGAAACAGGTTGTCCAGATTGGTGTAACTTTGAAAGCCTCATCTTGGATTCGTGTAGTAGCCGATGGCAAAACCGAGTTTGAGGGTATTCTCCCAGAGGGAACTCACCGAGTTTGGAAAGCCCAAGAGCAACTGACAGTGAAAACTGATAATGCTGGTGGTGTGTTGGTGAGTGTTAATCAAGAGAAAGCCAAGGAAATGGGAGAGCCAGGCAAAGAGGAAGAAGTTAGGATTGCTGCCAAGCCTAAGTTTTGAGATGAAGGAGAAATCAATTCAAAATGACGCTCGCGGACTCGCTAACAAAATCCAAAATTGTACTCTTACAGAGAAGCAAGCTACGCGCAGCGTCTCATAGAGAACAAAAAGACTGTGGGAGATGAGAAGGATAAGGGGGACAAGGAGAAAAGGAGGAAAAGGAAGCATTTACTCTTCCCTCTCCCTTGTCTTCCTTGTCTGCCTTCTTTTACCCATCTCCCCATGCTTCCCTGCTCCAGAACTACCTTATTGTGCTTCTGGGGCGCGTCCATTGAGTCTGGTAAGAACTTTCAAGCGATCGCGTAATTCGTCTGTTAACGCTCCTGCTTGATAGCGCCACTCCCAGTTCCCCTCAGCAACACTAGGAAAATTCATCCGCGCTTCGTTTCCTAATCCCAAAACATCTTGCAAGGGAATAATCGCTTGGTTGGCTATGGAACTCAAAGCTAGGCGAATTAAATCCCACTGGATGCCTTCAGGACTAATACAACCTAAATAAAGCCATAAGTTATGCTTTTCGTTGTCATTAGCTGAATTGAACCAGCCTACAGTTGTGTCATTATCGTGAGTGCCAGTATAAACTACAGCATTTCGCGGGTAATTGAATGGTAAAAATGGATTACTAGGATCGGAACCAAATGCAAACTGCAAAACCTTCATCCCCGGAAATTCATACTTGTCTCGCAGCGCTTCTACCTCTGGTGTAATTACTCCCAAATCTTCCGCCAAGACGGGTAGCTTGCCCAACTTCTCCCTAATCGCTGCAAAAAAAGCATCTCCTGGCGCTTCCACCCATTTACCATTCATGGCAGTTTCTTCACCTTGAGGCACAGACCAATAAGCCTCAAAGCCCCGGAAGTGGTCAATGCGAATTATATCTACATAATCCAGCATTGCCTCAAAGCGCTGTACCCACCATTTAAAGTCTTGTTTTTGCAATTCCTCCCAGTTATAAACCGGGTTTCCCCACAATTGACCGGTGGCACTAAAGTAATCTGGTGGAACTCCTGCCATTTCGGCAGCAGCTCCTGTCTCTTCGTCTAAGCAAAAAATGTCGGGATGCGCCCACACGTCGGCACTATCATGAGCTACGTAGATGGGGATATCGCCAATAATGTCAATGCCGCGCATATTAGCGTAACTTTTGAGGTCAGACCATTGGCGGAAAAACTCAAATTGGACGAATTTGTAATAATAAATCTCTCCGTTGAGCCGATGCTGTGCTTGCTCCAATGCTTGGGGATCGCGCTTGACAAATTCGGGCTTCCATGCGTGCCAGTTTGCATTCTCATTGGCATCTTTCAGCGCCATAAATAAGGCGTAATTATCCAGCCAATAGGCTTTACTGTCGCAAAAACCTGCAAACTCTTTCTGCTGGATAGGCGTAGCATTGGTTCTAAAGTTGTCACAGGCTTTTTTGAGTAGCCCAATCTTAATTGGCACAACCTGCTCGAAATCTACCTTTTCTACCGGAAATCCTGGTAAATTAGCAAAGTCTTCTTCAGATAGTAAACCTTCTTCTAAGAGTTTTTCTGGGCTAATTAGCAGAGGATTTCCTGCCATTGCCGAGTAGCACATATACGGAGAATTTCCGTATCCAGTGGGGCCCAGTGGTAAAACTTGCCAATATTGTTGATGGCTCTCTTTAAGAAAATCAATGAAGCGATAGGCTTCTAAGCCTAAATCCCCAATGCCAAATCGACTGGGAAAAGAGGTAGGATGCAGCAAAATGCCACTGGATCTAGGAAAAGGCATATTTAACCTAAGTTATGAGAGGGAGCAATTGTCTGATGGAGACACGATGCGATCGCATCGAATTTATCACTGAACGGTATTTGTAGGAGAAATCAAGTAAACTCATTTTGTTTGTCATTTGTCCTTTGTCTTTTGTCCTTTGGGAATAACCAATGACTAATGACTAATGACCAATGACTAATGACTAATGACTAAATAACTATGACTTACCGAAATCCTACACCGACAGTTGATATCATCATTGAACTAGTAGATCGACCTCATCGGCCAATAGTGTTAATTGAAAGACATAATCTACCTTTAGGTTGGGCTATTCCTGGTGGTTTTGTAGATTATGGCGAAGCGGTGGAAGTGGCGGCGCGGCGAGAAGCTGAGGAAGAGACGGGTTTACAGGTGGAGTTGGTTGAACAATTATTGGTGTATTCTGACCCAAATCGCGATCCCCGTCAGCATACGATTAGTATTGTGTTTTTGGCGACAGCTAAGGGTGAACCAAAGGCTGGAGATGATGCTAAGGGTGTAGGCATTTTTGAGTATTGGCGAGTGCCTGGTAATTTATGTTTTGACCATGATCGCATTCTGCGCGATTATTGGCGATATCGGCATTATGGGATACGTCCAAGGTTGGGGTAAGAGGGACGAACCGCAGAGGCGCAGAGAGCGCAGAGAGAAGAGGAGAGAAGAATACCTGTGACACAAAGTTTTTGTGATTATACTGTGTCAGTGGTATTTAAAGGTGCATTATGGACGCCGAGGAACTTTTAAAACAATATGCAAAAGGTCAACGAAAGTTTGATTCAGTAAATCTGAGAGGAGTAGACCTCAAAGGTGTAAATCTGAGTGGGATAGACCTAACAAGTGCAGATTTGACGGGAGCGGATTTAAATAATGCCAACCTGAGCAAGGATGTCTTAAAAGCACAAATCTCACCAGGGCATCTCTGAAAAGTGCAAACTTAAGTGGTTTGGTGGAAAGTTCGAGTTTAAATTTGAGTTGGGCAGACCTAGATAATACCAATTTGAGTGATGCTACGCTAAATTCTGCCAATCTAACTGAAGCTTCTTTCAAAAAAACAAATCTCGTGAGAGCTAACCTTAGTGGTGCAATTTTAAGTGGGGCTAACTTGTTTGAAGCTGATTTGAGTCAAGTAAACCTAATTCAGGTACATTTCAGAGATACTAATTTGCAGGGAGCCAAAATTCGAGGTGTTAATTTATCTCAAAAGAATTTGTCTGGTATGAATCTGGCTGAGGCTGATCTAGGTGCAGCAAATCTTAGAAGCGTAAATTTCAGAAAAGCCTGTCTCAAAGGGGCAAATTTAGAGAGAGCGGATTTACAACAAGCGGATTTAATGAAAGCAAATCTGAATGCAGCAAATCTTAGAAAAGCTGACTTAACTGGAGCAAATCTTTACGGAGCCAATCTTCAAGATGCAGACCTAACTGGTGCGATAATGCCAGATGGAGAAGTCTACAAGCCGATCGCTTCTGAAGCGGAAATCGGTAGACAGGAAACATCGTTAGAGAAAGTAATATCTATGACCCGTAAAGTAATTAATACTGATAACGCACCCGCACCAGTCGGCCCTTATAATCAAGCGATCGCAGCTTCAGGTCAATTTGTCTTCATCGCTGGACAAATTGCCATCGATCCCCGCCTTGGTGATGTTGTCTACACTGATGATGTTAAAAAGCAAACTGAGCAGGTATTAGCTAATCTTGAAGCCATCCTCACAGCAGCTGGTGCGACTTTTGAAGATGTGGTAAAAACCACTGTATTTCTAGCTGATATGAACGATTTCGCGGCGGTGAATGCCGTATATGCTAAATATTTCCCGGAAAATACAGCCCCAGCGCGGGCTTGTGTGCAGGTATCGCGCTTACCTAAAGACGTGTTGGTAGAGATTGATGCGATCGCTGTGATTGGCGGTTAGGAAAAATAGAACAATGAGCAAAATTTTAACGGTTACATTTGATGGTTCTGTTTTGCGCCCAGATATTCCACCTGATTTAGAACTGAACAAACGCTATGTGATTACCATCGTTTCTGAGGATATTAACTCATCTGAAACTAAAGTGGCTGATGTGTGGGATGTATTAGAAGATTTAACAGGGACAGTTGATGCACCCGAAGATTGGGCAAGTCAACACAATCATTACCTCTATGGCACACTAAAACGTCAGCCTGAAATTAACACATAACGTGTGAGCGAATATTTTTAGACACTGTTAGACACTGTTTTAAAAAATTATAAATTCAAGGGCAGAATTGGCAATTAACAATTGTAAGTATTTTTGAGTGTCGCCTCTTTAACTTTGGGAATACTGGAATAAAGTACCCTAAAGGAGTATTAAAAATGGCAGAAAATCGTATCAGTGCCAGCCTCGCCCCAGCAGACAAAGAAGCAGTCATGCAGGCGATCGCACTTCGCGGTTATACTTACCGCTTAATGGAGCGTTACCCAGAAGCACTACAAGATTTTGACCGCGCCATTGAACTTAACCCCAAATATAACTGGGCGATCGCACTTCGCGGTTATACTTACCGCTTAATGGAGCGTTACCCAGAAGCCCTAGAAGACTTTGACCGCGCCATTGAACTTAATCCCAAATCTGACTGGGCGATCGCAGGTCGCGGTATAAGTTATTTGATCTTAAAGCAATATGATAAGGCTCTTGTAGATTTCAACCGTGCTATTGACTTAAAATCTGATTCTAATAGAGATGTGTATTTGTACGATCGCGCTTTAGCCTACCTAGCTCTTAATGAACAAGTTAAAGCACAAACTGACCTAGCACTTGCTATCAAACTTGCTAAACAGAATTACGAAAAAGATACTAAAGACTGGCGTAATGCCTTTAATTTAGCCATTTACTATTTAGCTGCTCAATATACTCAACCAGCAAAGCGGTTCTATAGCTATGTTTTATCTCAAGGTGCTTCCTTTGAATTTATTCGTGAAGCTATCCAAGTCCTTAATGACTTTTTAACAATCTTCCCTAATCATGTACAGGCTACACCCATACGACAGTTGTTGCAGTCTTCTCTAAACTCAGATAAATCTCTTGACAATTTGTACCAACGTTTAAAGTTCCCTTGTAATACACCAAACCCACAGAACCACTATTCATTCGCGAAAAGTTTAAAGGCGGCGCTTCTTGGGTGCGGTAGAGTTTAGCGAGGCGATTCCAGTCATGAAGGACTAGAAAAATCATGACTATCGTGCTAAGTGGGAAAAAAACGATGTATATCCACGCAGGAGTGTGTGGCATTTATTTTTAAGTCATTGATAGTTGACGCTTGAACTGTAAGCGATGTCTAACAACAAGCCTCAGTGCGTCTACGTATTCACCAATCAATCACATTCCCTGGAATTTTTCCAAATTATGGGAGCATCTCACTTAAAAATTGCTTAATAAAAATCCTCTTCATTCAAAAAACTGGCCTTAATTAAAGCCAGTTTTTTGATTTTATTGCTAACTTTTAGCAAAGCTTACGACCGAGTTATTAACGGAACACACTTGAGAAGATATTATTAAACTTTCTCATTAAAATGTCAACATTTCACTACTTAATTCTGCAAAATTCACCATTTAGGTATTGCCGCTTCTCTTAAATTCTCAGGCTGTGCTGACAAGTTTTTGCCGCCAAAATGCTTGTTCATCAACGCTGGAACCTGTGCAGCTTGAATTCGGCTATGGCGCGTTTTGTCTGGCATTACTAAATTCGGCCCAGCTTTACAGTTCTTCATACAACCAGTGCCCTTAATTGTAACTTGGTCTTCTAAACCGCGATCGCTTAAAGCCGCCTCCAATGCCTGACAAACTCCTTTACCACCGCGTTTCATACAATCAGACTTTTGACACACCAAAATCGTGGCCTTAGTCTTAGCTGGTTTTACCTTGACATTATCAATAGATGGGGGTTTTTGTGGTGCTGCGATCGTTTGAATTGTTGCTATTTCAGAACGCGCCGCCATCACACGTTCAGCTTTCAGTGTAACTTTGTCTTTTTTTATATCGTATTCTTTATAACCAACAACTTGTAGCCAAGTACCTGCTGGTAGCCGCAAATCAAAAGCAGCCCGTAAGTGTTTAGCAAGTTTAACGTAGCATTCACCCTCATGAGTACCTAGCAGTAAACCTTTCAGCTTATAGCCGTCTTTAATCACAAAATCTATAAATCTGCCCTCAAGGCAAAATTCTGATACTTCCATATTCTGAGATGCACCCATTTTTTAACCTCCTTTTAACTAGTACAAGCTGTCAAGCGAGATATTCTCAGCAGTAGCTAAACATTAGAACTGTTGATAGCGACTTTTCCAGCAACACTCAAGAGTCCAAATCTGGTCTTGACGAGAGGCTGTAAATCGCCGTACTACACTCCAAAGTTGAACAGCCGCAGTCGGATTGCTAATTTCAACTTTTAATGGCTGGTTAGCCGCACAACTACAGGGAACGTCTAACTCCTCTAAGCGTTGATAGACTTGCCACCGGTCTACCCAATTCACCTCTACAAGGTGCTTTATTTCTATTTCTGAACTATATGATTTCAAGAGCATTGCCCTCAAAGTGCAACAAACTTGCAGTAACTACCGCCATTTAACTCCCTGCTTTTTGAAAATATTAGTAGTCTAACCTCTTAAAACCAGCATACCTTAAGTGCAAACAATTCTCATTAATTTTGCAAAAAAAATAAAATTCTTGCAATCATCCCATGAGAGAGATCGGGGGGATGACAAGGAGTATTAGGGCAAGGAGGCATTTACTCCTCCATCTCCCCTCACTCCCTTTGGTAGGTATGCACACTTAACTGTTCATGTCAATAGTAATGAGAAATATACACAACTCGATGATCGCGCCATAATCCAGCGAACAATAAACTTAAGATTTTTAGTAAACAAAAATACAAAATATTGTGATGGCAAATTGGCTTGCTCTTATTGTGAAAATGTTAATATGTAAGGAATAAGCAGTTAAAATCTATAATTGCTGAATAACGAGGAGAACAATGTCTGAAACGCAAACTTTGTTACGGAATTTTGGTCATGTATATGACAATCCTGTGTTGCTGGATCACAGTGTAACCGCTCCAGTTACAGAAGGATTTAACGTTGTATTAGCTAGTTTCCAGGCACTGTACTTGCAGTACCAAAAGCATCATTTTGTAGTTGAAGGCTCAGAATTTTACTCTCTGCATGAGTTTTTTAACGAAAGCTACAACCAAGTACAAGACCACGTTCACGAAATTGGAGAACGTTTAGATGGACTGGGTGGTGTGCCAGTAGCTACCTTTAGCAAATTAGCAGAATTAACCTGTTTTGAGCAAGAATCTGAAGGCGTATATTCCTCTCGCCAAATGGTGGAAAATGACCTAGCTGCAGAACAAGCAATCATTGGCGTAATTCGTCGTCAAGCTGCTCAGGCAGAGAGTTTAGGCGATCGGGGGACACGCTATCTGTACGAAAAGATTTTGTTAAAAACTGAGGAACGTGCGTATCATTTATCTCACTTCCTCGCCAAAGACAGCTTAACTTTAGGGTTTGTCCAAGCAGCTCAAAGCTAAAATTCTCATAATCTAGATTTGTCTACCTAGACTGAAAGAAAAAGTTGGCAGTACCAACTATTAAAATATTATAAAAAATGGCAGAGAATGGTATCCCTATTTCTCTGCCATTTTTAATCTAAGTAAACATATTTATATAATATTTAACGTTGAAAATATTTAGCAATTAGCTAGTTAAGATAAATTTTTATCTAAGTAATCTATCTGTGTATAAATAAGCAGACAGATAGATACCAAAATAAATCATCATTTATCGCAAGAATTATCAGATTAAATAATAAAGATTCGCAAAAGCTTTAGAAATTTGAGGTTCATAATTAAATAAAATTAAAAATACAAAATAATTGTTGGGCATTGGGCATTGGGCATTGGTTATTAATCATTCTCCTCTGCTTCCCTGCCCCCCTGCTCCCCGTTCCCCACTCCCTTCCTGTCATCAAACTTAGAAAACTTAATAATAAAAAGCACCAGAGGGGGTAAAGACCCTTAAAATGATCAGGATTTCTATTCTCACATTCCAAGGCAACGACTATGCCCCGCCGTGACGACCTCCAGAAGATTCTACTGTTAGGTTCTGGTCCAATTGTGATCGGACAAGCCTGTGAGTTTGACTACTCTGGCACTCAAGCCTGCAAAGCGCTCCGAGAAGAAGGCTATGAAGTGGTTTTGGTCAACTCCAACCCTGCAACGATTATGACCGACCCGGAAACGGCCGATCGCACTTACATTGAGCCGCTGACGCCGGAATTGGTCGAAAAAGTCATCGAAAAAGAACGCCCCGATGCTTTACTACCAACAATGGGAGGACAAACCGCCCTCAATCTCGCCGTTGCTTTAGCCAAAAATGGCGTGTTGGAAAAGTACGGCGTTGAGTTAATCGGCGCTAAACTCCCAGCGATCGAAAAAGCCGAAGATCGAAAGCTGTTTGGTGAGGCAATGGCAAGGATTGGGGTAGCCGTGTGTCCCAGCGACACAGCCGAAACTTTAGAAGAAGCCAAAGCTGTTGCCCGCCAAATTGGTACTTATCCCCTAATTATTCGTCCAGCTTTCACAATGGGTGGAAGTGGCGGTGGTATTGCCTACAACCAAGAAGAATTTGAAGAAATGGCACAGGTAGGTATAGATGCCAGCCCTGTTTCGCAAATTCTCATTGACCAATCTTTACTCGGTTGGAAAGAATATGAACTCGAAGTGATGCGTGATTTGGCAGATAACGTGGTGATTATCTGTTCCATCGAAAACCTTGACCCTATGGGTATCCACACTGGAGACTCAATTACCGTCGCTCCCGCGCAAACCCTTACCGATAAAGAATATCAAAGGCTGCGGGATATGGCAATTAAAATCATCCGCGAAATCGGTGTGGAAACTGGCGGTTCTAATATCCAGTTTGCCGTCAATCCGCTGAATGGTGATGTGGTGGTAATTGAGATGAACCCCCGCGTTTCCCGTAGTTCAGCTTTATCTTCCAAAGCTACGGGTTTCCCCATCGCCAAAATGGCGGCAAAATTGGCTGTGGGTTATACCTTGGATGAAATTAAAAATGACATCACCAAGAAAACTCCCGCATCCTTTGAGCCGACAATTGACTATGTGGTGACAAAAATTCCCCGCTTCGCCTTTGAAAAGTTCCCCGGTTCCGACCCAGTGCTGACAACCCAAATGAAATCTGTGGGGGAAGCAATGGCAATTGGGCGCACATTCAACGAATCCTTTCAAAAGGCACTGCGATCGCTCGAAACCGGACGCGCTGGTTGGGGTTGCGATAAAGCCGAAAAATTACCCAGTGGTGAACAAATTCGCGCCCAACTGCGGACACCTAACCCCGATCGCATTTTCTCTGTGCGCCATGCCTTGCAACTAGGCATTAGTGCTGAGGAAATCTATGAACTGACTGGTATTGACCCGTGGTTCCTAGATAAATTTCAGCAACTGCTAGATGTCGAGAAATTCCTGAAGCGGACACCTTTGCAGCAATTGACAAAAGAGCAACTTTATGAAGTGAAGCGAGACGGATATAGCGATCGCCAGATTGCTTATGCCACCAAAACCACTGAAGATGAAGTTCGCGCCTACCGCAAGTCACTAGGGATTATCCCAGTTTATAAAACCGTAGATACCTGCGCCGCTGAATTTGAAGCCTTTACCCCTTACTACTATTCTACTTACGAAGAAGAAACAGAGGTCATGCCCGCAACCAAGCCAAAAGTGTTGATTTTGGGTGGTGGTCCCAACCGCATTGGACAGGGAATTGAGTTTGACTATTGTTGTTGTCACGCCGCTTATGCTTTGAAGAAAGCGGGTTATGAGACGATTATGGTCAACTCTAACCCAGAGACAGTTTCGACAGATTACGATACTAGCGATCGCCTTTACTTTGAGCCTTTAACAAAAGAAGATGTCCTTAACATCATCGAGACTGAAAATCCAGTTGGGGTGATAATCCAATTTGGCGGACAAACACCGCTAAAGTTGGCTATCCCATTACAAGAGTTTCTTACCAATAACACTTCTGGACTGCTGACTAAAATCTGGGGTACATCGCCAGATTCCATCGATATGGCAGAAAACCGGGAGCGGTTTGAAAAGATTCTCCAACAGTTGAATATCGCCCAGCCGCCTAATGGTATTGCGCGGAGTTACGAAGATGCGCTGATTGTTGCTAAACGCATTGGCTATCCGGTGGTGGTACGTCCCAGCTATGTGTTGGGGGGACGAGCGATGGAAATCGTTTATTCCGATGCTGAGTTGGAACGCTACATGACCTTTGCGGTACTAGTGGAACCAGAACATCCGATTTTGATTGATAAGTTTTTGGAAAACGCCATTGAAGTCGATGTCGATGCGATCGCCGATCATACCGGACGGGTAGTGATTGGTGGCATCATGGAACACATCGAACAGGCAGGGATTCACTCAGGAGATTCCGCTTGTTCCCTACCTTCCATTTCTCTATCACCAGCAGTTCTCAATCAAATTCGCACATGGACGGTACAGCTAGCGCAAGCGCTGTCAGTCGTGGGATTGATGAATATTCAATTTGCCGTTGTCGGCGCAAGCAGCTATTCTCCCCAAGTTTACATTTTAGAAGCTAACCCCCGCGCTTCTCGCACAGTACCCTTTGTATCTAAAGCAACAGGCGTACAGTTAGCGAAACTAGCATCTTTAATCATGTCGGGTAAAACCCTAGAGGAGCTACATTTCACCGAAGAAGTCATCCCAACTCACATTGCTGTAAAAGAAGCAGTATTACCCTTTAATAAATTCCCAGGAACCGATACAATATTGGGCCCAGAAATGAGATCCACTGGTGAGGTGATGGGGATTGACAGCGACTTTGGCCGTGCTTTTGCCAAAGCGGAAATGGGTGCTGGGGAGCGTTTACCACTAAGTGGAACTGTATTTGTATCAATGAGCGATCGCGATAAAGCTGCTGCAAGTGGTGTGGTGAAGGAATTTATCGATTTGGGCTTTACAGTGATGGCTACCCTTGGTACACGCCGAGTTCTTCTGGAACAGGGGCTAAATATTCAATTAGTGTTAAAACTCCATGAAGGTCGTCCCCACGTCCTTGATGCGATCAAAAACCAGAAAATCCAACTTATTATCAACACACCTTCAGGGGAAGAAGCTCAGACTGATGCTAGGTTAATCCGCCGCACAGCCTTAGCTTACAAAATTCCCATCATTACTACCATCGCCGGTGCAAAAGCTACCGTCGCCGCCATCCGTTCCTTACAAAATACGACTTTGGATGTAAAAACTATCCAAGAGTACTGCCCGATTGCGAGGGAATAGGGAAGCAGGGGGCAGGGGGGCAGGGGAGCAGGGGAAAATAATTAATAACTAATGCCCAATGCCCCATTGCCCATGTCCCATGCCCAATTCCCAGAAAAAATTAAACAATTGTTAGAAGGGAATGAATATAGTTCTCATTGAGATACTTTAACAAATATGAGGAAAATTATTTGAACCAGATAATTTCTTAAATTGACTTTTAGTCAGCCTTAAGATAGAGGGCAAGGTTACATTAACTGGAAAAACCAGAAGATTTCATGTCGTTATCTAGCCAAAATCTTCTCATAAATGTTACAATTTTTAATAAGACTTCCATAAAAAATGTTTAAAAAGCAACCTTTTATCTAACTGTAGATACTTGTGAAAACTAGGAAATAACTGTAGTTTTAGCAGTTAAGAAGCCTAAATTTGATGATTATGAGCAGCCGAGTTTCTCAGGCGCGTAAGTTGCAAACCATAACATGGGTTCCCAGTCTGACTGGGTAGCATCCTAATAAATAAAGAAAGCATCTATCCCTTAATGACCCTACCGCCAACCCCATCATTACCAAAGAGTAGCGCCATGAAGACCGCTCAGACAGCCACAGACCTCGTGCGGACTTACCTGCGTGAGATTGGCCGTGTGCCACTCTTAACCCACGAGGAAGAGATTTTCTATGGTAAACAGGTGCAACGTTCCTGCGCTTTGCACGAATCCAGGGAATCTCTTGCCACCCAGCTAGATCGTCAACCGACTCTAGAAGAGTGGGCCAAAGCAACAAACCTAGAACCAGCAGAGTTGAACGAAGCGATCGCAGATGGTGAAATTGCCAAACGCAAGATGGTAGAAGCCAATTTGCGACTGGTAGTGTCCGTTGCCAAAAAATACATCAAGCGCAACGTCGATTTACTCGACTTGATCCAAGAGGGTAGTATTGGTATGCAACGAGGTGTAGAAAAGTTTGACCCGACCAAAGGGTACAGATTTTCTACTTATGCCTATTGGTGGATTCGGCAAGCAATTACTCGTGCTATAGCCGAAAAAGCTCGTACCATTCGGCTGCCGATCCATATCACCGAAAAATTAAATAAGATTAAAAAGGCACAGCGCCAATTGTCTCAAAAGTTGGGACGCGCTCCTACAGCTGGGGAGCTAGCTCAAGAATTAGAATTGACCCCCAAACAAGTACGAGAGTATT
Source organism: Nostoc sp. JL23 (assembly GCF_017115065.1). NCBI lineage: Bacteria > Bacillati > Cyanobacteriota > Cyanophyceae > Nostocales > Nostocaceae > Nostoc > Nostoc sp. JL23. The sequence goes on along the minus strand of NZ_JABXKN010000092.1, from coordinate 126,864 downwards.
TAGAAAAGGCGCGTTTACCCCTTTCCTTGGATTTGCGGCTGGGTGATAACTACGACACCGAACTCGGAGAAATGCTGGAAGATCCAGGGGCTTCTCCCGAAGAGTTTGTTATGCAATCTTCCCTTTCTTATGACTTAGATCGCTTGATGGGCGATCTAACGCCACAACAGAGGGAAGTAATCACACTGCGCTTTGGCTTAACTGATGGGCAAGCTCTGACTCTGGCTAGAATTGGTGAAATATTGAACATCAGTCGAGAACGAGTCCGACAAATTGAACGGGAAGCCTTAAGCAAACTTCGCAAGTCTAAAGCCAACATGGATGAATATTTGGCAAGTTAGAAGTTAGGAGTGATGAGTTTGTAATTAACTCCCCACTCCTCACCTATTTATTGGGGTGAGAAAATACGCTGACTTTGGTACGGTTACACCTACTTCCACTCTTACGCTAGGCTGTTACATTAGTTGACAGGAAGACAAAATAACTAAGTCAAATCCAAAACAGACATTTAATATTTAAATCACAAGCACCGCAGCTAATAGTGGTAGTTAAGGAGCTAAAAAATGAGTAACCCATCCAATCGTGTCTCAGAATTTTTTAATAGCGAATCAGAAACTAACGATTTACTCTGGCAGTACGTTAAATCCTTGAGTCCAGAGACAGTTACCCAGCTATCCAAACCCACGTCTGCCGAAGTCTTTCAGGTGATGGAACGGAATATTACAGGACTATTAGGTAATCTACCTTCAGAACACTTTGGTGTTACCGTAACCACAAATCGGGAAAATCTAGGTAGGCTTCTTGCTTCTGCGATGATTAGTGGTTATTTCTTGCGTAACGCTGAACAGAGAATGAATTTTGAAATGGCCTTACAAGGATCTGAAACCGACAACAGCGAAATTGACTAGAGATGTGCAATTTGGCAAATTTAATCAATATTGTTGGGCTGATAGCTAGTCATAACTTACGGCGATGCGAATTTAAAATAAATCTCTGGGAAATCTTTGCCGCTAATTCCCGATTATACATCACCTAAGTTTTTTAAAATATCCAAAATAGTGACGAATTCAGGTTGAAGTTTAAACGCAGAGGAAGGCGGGGTGTTTGATTTCGCTTCTCTGCAAACTCCTGTAATTTGGTGATTAATCCAATCAATGATATGATGTCAGGCTAGTTAGTTATAACTTCCGAATCTATGCAGAAAGCATAAAAATCCCTTTCCTGCAAACCTTTTCTGCGGTCTGAATAATAAGTTTTTAACCGCACACAATGTTAGAGGCTTGTTTATAAATGATTAATGCACATTTGTGGATAAACTAACAGTGCTAAATAACCTTTGCAATAAATCTAAACTCGGCAGAGTTCCAACTAGTCTGCCGAGTTTTGTTATTAGTCAAGAGTCAAAATTCAGAAATTATTTATCGTAAATTCAAGGGTTTAAGAACCTGCAATCTACATGTAGCAACCATTTCAGTCGGGGTTTAAATCCCCGTCTGAAATGTCTTTAATTTTGAATTTTGAATTTTGAATTGTTAATCTTTACCTACTCCCTACTCCCCATTCAACTATGAGTGAAACCAGTTCTTTCCCACCCCATAAAATCATTGGTGTTGCAGTAATTTGGAATGACCAAAAGCAAATTTTAATTGACCGCCGTCGTCCAGAAGGAGCAATGGGTGGTTTGTGGGAATTTCCTGGTGGTAAAATAGAGCCTGGTGAAACCATCCAAGAATGTATTCAACGGGAAATTTCCGAAGAACTGGGAATAGTAATTGAAGTGGGAGAGCATCTAATTACTATTGACCACAGCTATACAAACTTGCGCGTTACCCTCACAGTACATCACTGCCGCCATCTTACAGGTATCCCCCAACCTTTGGAATCCGATGAGATTCGCTGGGTAAATTTGGAAGAACTAGAGCATTTTACTTTTCCGAAAGCAAATACTCAAATTATTGCTGCATTGAAAGGAAGTGGGCGCTAGGAAAGAAGCAGAGGGAGCAGGGGTGCAGGGGAACAGAGGAGAATAATTAATAACCAATGCCCAATGACAAATGACCAATGCCCAATGCCCAATGACAAATGACCAATCCCGTAACAATCTATTAATTGCATCAGGTTGAGTCTCACAATTTTCTACAATAGGCGCAGGGACTTTGATTTAAGGTGTCAGCAAATAAATGCCTAAAACCGTTGCCGATGTGATGAGCCGCGATCCTATTGTTGTCCGGGAGGAAACTCCACTCAAGGAAGCTATCCAAATTCTCGCAGAACGCCATATCAGCGGACTACCTGTTGTGGATGATCTCGGTAAATTGGTGGGCATTATCTCGGAAACCGATTTGATGTGGCAAGAAACTGGTGTTACTCCACCGGCGTACATTATGTTTCTTGATAGTGTTATCTATTTAAAAAATCCTGCTACGTATGACCGTGATTTGCACAAGGCTCTAGGGCAAACTGTCGGGGAGGTGATGAGTAAAAACCCGATCGCTATTTCCCCTGATAAAACTTTAAGAGAAGCAGCTACAATCATGCATGATCGCAGCGTTCACCGCTTACCAGTACTTGAGAGTACAGGTCAAGTAATTGGTATTCTCACTCGTGGTGATATTATTCGGGCTATGGCTGCTAGTCAAGATTAGTCAAAAATAGAGACGCGATTAATCGCGTCTGTACAAAAGTCAAAAGTAGAGACGCGATTAATCGCGTCTGTCTTTTTTACATTTGAAAATCAAGGATAACTAAATGAGTATTACTCCGGAGTCTGTTAAGCAATTGCTCAGTTCTGAGGATTTAGGCGATCGCTTACGTGCAGTAAATCAAATCCGCGAATTGGAACCTGCGGTTGGCTTTGAATTAATTCAAAGTGCTATTGGCGATCGCAATTCCCGTGTCCGTTACTCAGCTGTAAGTCAAATGGATACACTTGGAACCCAAGATTTACAGTTATCCTTGGATATCTTGCGCGATCGCTTGCTTCATGACTCCGAAGTAGATGTACAAGCAGCAGCAGCAGACTGTTTAGGGGCTCTGAAGTTACGTGAAGCTTTTGAAGATTTACAGCAGCTGTATCATACAACTGGTGAATGGCTAATACAATTCAGTATTATTGCTACATTAGGAGAGTTGGGCGATCCACGAGCCTTTGAACTACTCAAAGAGGCACTCTCATCAGAAAACGAGTTAGTCCAAACTGCTGCTATTAGTTCCTTGGGTGACTTGGGAGATGTACAAGCAGTTCCGCTGTTGGCTCCCTATGCTACTAATCCAGATTGGCAAATTCGTTACAGACTTGTACAAGCCTTGGCTCGTTTGGGTAATCCAGAAGCCAAATCTATCTTAGAAACTCTGGCTAATGATGAAGTAGATGCGATCGCAAGCGAAGCCAAAAATTCTTTGCAGTCAGCTTAAGTCTATCTCCGGTTAAGAAAATTCACTTTTAATATAGATTTGTCTGGCAGCAGAAAAAATTCGACCTGGTTGGGAAAATTTTGCATTCCAGCCAGATCGAATAGAGAAATTAGAGTTACTTTTAGTTGCTAAAAGTAACTTGTTTGTATTTAGGACAGGACTATTGAAGGATACTTTTGCGGCGGCGAGACATAACCATGCCAGCACCAACTAAACCTAAACCTAGCATTGTGGTTGGCTCAGGAACAGTGGTCAGAGTTAACTCGTATTTGCTTGCAGCCCTAGAAAGAGAAGCAGTCACAAAGCCCGTTGCAATAGTTTGCCCATTGAAATTAAATTTCCCTGTAATCCCTTCTAATGACGCGTCAAGAATGTTAGTATTCGATGTCCGAATTCTGCTAACTACAGAATTATCTAGGTCAAAGGTAAGAAGCGCAGTGGTACTACCCAGAGTTCTTGATCCGAAATCAATGAATGAAGTGTAAGCGCCTGTAGAGTATGACGTAGCTGTATTAGCTATCTTGGTTAAATTTAGAGTTTTAATGGTAATACCTGCGCCTGGGTTTAAATTTGGTGAGAAGAATCCAAAATCACCATCAGTATCAACACTATCAACATCGACAAATTTAATGGTAGTATTAGCTGGATTGATTCCATCATTAGGAACGATAGATGTACCACTAAGACCAATACTCCCGTTCAGGGTTACAGCTTGAGCCGAGCCAGCAGATGTAAACATCCCAGCAGTAGCCAAGGGGATTACAAAAGTAGCAGCCAGAGTCGCGTTTACTAATTTAGATTTTAAATTAATCATGAGCCTTTGAAAGTCCTAATAATAACGGAACAGAGAAATTGATTGCTTGACTTTTACTATCAGTAATCTATTTAAAATACTGTCAGTGAAAGCGAAACTTGCGTGATGTATTTCTTATCTCCATAAAATCACATAGACTTAGAACCTGCAATATTTACTGAGTGGTCTTCATCACATCTTCAACTAATAAATAGTCTTCATAAAATTTTAATTTCTTACATATCTCCGCTTCGTATATCTCTTACTCTCTAGGGTTTAAATTATTGGCAATAGCTCTGACTTTAAGAAAAACTATCTGCGTAATGCTTAAATATAGTAATTATTTATACTTAACACTGCTAAACCAGATTTTAGATCAATGGAGTATGCAGTGTATCTATAATCTTTCGAGTTGCCAATATTTAGTGAAACGGTTCCTCTCATAGAATAAATGGGAGGAACCGCTGTATTTGTTTACTATGGATAGTCTTTGCGCTCAAATTGAATCTTTGGAACAAACGACTAATTGCTAGCTATTGCCGCTGTTCTCAAATCTGTCAGATTTTTCAAATGCTAAGAGCCAAATACTTGTGGCCAAGTTGTCACAACAAAAACTACAACCGCGGCGATTGCTAACAACCCTTGAATCAAATTTCCAACCAAAGATCCGACTACAATTCCTATACCTGCTTTAACTGCTAACCCAAATTCACGTCGGTACAGATACTCACCAATAATTGCTCCTAAAAGCGGGCCTAGTAAAATTCCTAACAGTGGCCCCCCAAAAGGTAAAGTTGGCAATAATCCCAAAAATCCTACTACTAAGCCGACAATTGCGCCAATTTGCCCCCACTTGCTAGCTCCAGCTTGTTTTGCTCCCACATAGCTAGCTAAAAAATCCACTCCGACACTGAGTAGTAAAACTATAATTGTCACAATTAGTGGAATCTTGATAGCTGCAAAGGAACTACTAACGATTCCCCAGATAATAATTGCAATTAAAATTAAGCTGCTACCAGGAATAGCTGGAACTACAGCACCGATAATACCCACGACCATTACGGCAATTAATAGCCAATAAATAATTTGCATAGATTAATTGTAAATTTCCAAATTCTCTCATAGGGGCGCACATCTGTGCGCCCCTACTGTATATTCTATCTGGGTAAGATAGCGAGAAATGCTTAGTACACTGTGGTGCAAGTTTGCTAATGCTTCTAAACTGCTATTTAAAAGCTCAAAACCAATGACGAGAAAAATATTAACTGGACTAAGTTCTGAAGCCTACGAACACCCCTTTGATCGCAAAGCTTTGGCTTCTTTGCAAAATATGCCTGGTGTCTCCTTGCTACTCAAAAAAATTAACGAATACGGTATTGATCGCCTACTTAGACTGCAAAGCCTTGGTAGTGAAATCAGAATTTCGCCCCGTAATTTTCCCGAATTACATCAAGCATTTGTAGAAACCTGCCAAATTCTTGATGTTGCTCCACTTCCTGAATTATATCTATTTCGAGGCACAGGTCACATTGAAACCTATATTGTTGGCGTAGAAAAACCCCTTGTCGGTATTAATTTAGATGCAATGGAGTGGCTTGGCGTAGATGAGTTGCTTTATGTTTTCGGACACGAAATCGCTCGCATCAAGAGTCAGCACATGATTTATCACCAAATGGCAATTGTTATGCCAACGTTAAAAAATTTGTTAAGCAGTACCACACTAGGAGTCGGTGGCTTAGTAGCTGGTGGAATGGAACTAGGTTTGTATAATTGGCGGATGATGGCTAGGTTCACTGCCGATCGGGCTGCTTTGCTTGCTTGTCAGGATATTGACGTAGCAACTACTACACTGATGAAACTCGCAGGTTTACCAGATGAGTACTTGACTACTGCTGTAATTGAAGATTTCCTCATCCAAGCCCGTGAGTTTGCATCCAATAACTTTGATAGTGTGGATAAAGTCACCAAAATATTAAGCTATACAGAATCTGGGCTTTCTTGGGTAGTTATGCGGGCTGGGGAGTTATTAAAATGGGTTGATTCAGGAGAATATGATAATTTAATTCAACAGACAAATTTAAAGATACCGGAAGAACTAGAAGAAAAAGAAGGAAAAACACCACAAGAAAAGGAAGGTTGGAATTTTTTAACTTCTTGGTGATTGAATTTTAAGTTTTAGATTTTAGATTTAATTTTTAAATTTAAAATACGCTTGTGACAGTCAATGACTTGCTAATACCGATTAGCTGCGGCTAGCTTATTCCTAAACAAGGGGCTTAAGCCCCTTGTCTCACTAAAATTGGCTAACTTCTAAACTAGCTGACAACCTAAGTACTAAGAGTAACGGCTAATTTATCAGCAATTCCCGCAATCCAGTTTTCATCTTGTTTGGTGTAACTGCGAGGAGCATTTGCTCCCAAAATTAATGCACCTTGGTTGCCAATAGGTTGACAAATTACACCTTGAGTATTTTCTGGTAAATAATCAAATTCAAGCCTACCTGGATATATTTTTAGAGCAACTAGATAAATCGGTTTTTGTTTTTCGAGTACCTGTTTTAAGATTACTCCTGGCACAACTTCAGATTTAGTACCCAGAATCCCGCGACGCAACAAAACTTTACCTTGATAAAAAACCACAAGCGATCGCGTTACTGTATTAGTCAACAATAAATGAGATGCCCAAGCTAGCTCTGTTCTCACGGCTTCGGGTAAATCTGCTGCGAGTACAAAACCTTCTTCTCCAATTAGTTCTACAGTATCAGGCGATCGCGGCTGAACTTGCTGCCAAATTAAACCCGTCAAAATTAACACCGCACTCAAAATCACGCCCACCACATCACCACGCGATTGAGACTGAGTTAATTCCGGTGTTAATAAACGGTTAATCAATAAAAGTACAGCGCCTAACCCACCTACGACAATGGGTAGACGCCGCAAAACTCGATTAGGATCAGGTTTAGTCATTAGAAATTGGGAATTGAGCATTGAGCATTGGGCATTAGACAATAATTAAAGTTCTTCTCCCCCTGCCTCTCCTACTTCCCCTGCTCCCTGCCCCCTGCTTCCCCTGCCTCATCTCCTCACTCCTCCCCTGGTTCAATAATCCGCTGGAAAAGATAACCAGTACCCCGTGCGGTGAGAATCAATTCTGGGTTACTAGGATCATCTTCTAATTTTGCGCGCAAACGTGATATATGCACATCTACTACACGGGTATCTACATGACGTTCTGGTGTATAACCCCATACTTCCTGCAAAATTTCCGAACGAGAAAAAGCTTCTCCAGAGCGACTGACTAACAACTCTAACAAGCTGAACTCCATACCTGTCAATCGAATGCGCTCATCGCCTTTGTAGACTTGTCGCTTATTCGTATCGATTTTAATATTAGCGACATGGATTACCCCAGAACTGGGAATTCCAGAAGCACCGTTTTTATCTACTCGTCGCAGCACTGAGCGAATCCGGGCTTCTAGCTCCTTGGGGGAAAATGGTTTAACTACATAGTCATCAGCACCCAATTCTAACCCGGTGATGCGATCAGCTACATCACCCAAGGCTGTTAGCATAATAATGGGGACATCTGATTCTTTTCGTAATTCTTGACATACACCATAGCCGTCTAGCTTTGGCATCATTACATCTAAAACTACCAGGTCAGGCTCAGTTTTGCGAAAAGTTTCCAAAGCTTCTTCCCCGTCGCCAGCTGTCACTACATCGTAGCCAATCATGGAAAGGCGTGTTTCCAAAATCCGGCGAATGCTGGCTTCGTCGTCTACCACCAAGATTTTTTCTTTATGGCTTTCCAAGTTTCTCTAGGCTCCTTGACTAAAAATTTACATGATTAATTTTTAATACCATAATATTAAGATATCATTCCATGAATTGATTTGGAAAAAGCTATAAATACCACTATTATTAGTTTTTAGTTTTTTTCAAGAATTAAGTAAATATTAAGATTATTTAATAAGATTTAAGAATGGCAAAGCCAAAAACCTTTTTCACTTGTAACGAATGTGGAGCAGAATCGCCCCAGTGGTTTGGTAAGTGTCCAGCTTGCGGTACTTACAACTCTCTAGAAGAACAAATTTCGATTCAATCCTCAGTAGATGTACCCAGTCGGGGTGGAGTAAGTAGTTGGCAATCAGCTCAAGGCAATGGCAAATCTCACAATAAACCAGCTAAAGCGCGAGCTTCCTTAACATTCGATCAAATTACCGATCGCCAAATCGCTCGCTGGGAGTCTGGTTATGGAGAATTAGATCGAGTGCTTGGAGGTGGGGTTGTCCCTGGCTCTATGGTGCTGATTGGCGGCGATCCAGGTATTGGTAAATCGACTTTATTGTTGCAAGTATCTAATCAATTAGCACAGAAATACCGCATCCTTTACGTAACTGGTGAAGAATCAGGACAGCAGGTAAAATTACGAGCTTCCCGTTTGGGAGTATCAAAACCCCCAAGTGTGGTTAATGAGGAAAAGGTAACAGTAGTAGTAGATCCTACACTTCCTATAGACCCTGACAGTATAGGTGCAGATTTATATGTACTGCCAGAAACAGATTTAGAAGAAATTTTACGGGAAATAGATTCTCTCAAACCAAATGTGGCGGTGATTGATAGTATCCAAACGGTGTTTTTTCCGGCGCTGACTTCTGCACCAGGTTCAGTAGCTCAGGTACGGGAATGTACCGCAGCACTGATGAAGGTGGCGAAGCACGAAGATGTCACCATGCTGATTGTGGGACACGTCACCAAAGAAGGAGCGATCGCAGGGCCAAAAGTTTTAGAACATTTAGTTGATACAGTATTGTATTTTGAAGGCGATCGCTTTGCCTCCCATCGGTTATTACGGACAGTCAAAAATCGCTTCGGCGCAACTCACGAAATCGGTATCTTTGAAATGGTGACAGATGGATTGCGAGAAGTCTCCAACCCCTCAGAGCTATTTTTAGGCAACCGTGACGATCCAGCGCCAGGTACGGCCATTGTGGTTGCTTGCGAAGGTACTCGCCCGATAGTTGTGGAGTTGCAAGCTTTGGTGAGTCCCACCAGTTATCCTTCCCCGCGTCGTGCTGGAACTGGCGTAGACTATAACCGCTTAGTGCAAATCCTCGCCGTCTTAGAAAAACGGGTGGGAATTCCGATGTCAAAGTTAGATTCCTACGTTGCTTCTGCGGGTGGGTTGAATGTGGAAGAACCAGCAGTAGATTTAGGAATAGCGATCGCAATTGTCGCTAGTTTCCGCGATCGCATCGTCGATCCAGGTACAGTATTAATCGGTGAAGTTGGCTTAGGCGGACAAGTGCGATCGGTTTCCCAAATGGAACTGCGGTTAAAAGAAGCTGCTAAGTTGGGATTTAAACGAGCGATCGTGCCCAAAGGGACAAAATTTCCTGACTTGAATATTGAGATATTACAAGTCTCTAAAGTAATAGATGCGATTATCGCCGCCATACCGCATCAGGAATTGACAGCCGACGATTTAGAACCAGATGAAGAAGAGTAAATATTGGGGACTGGGAAGATGAGGGAGATGAGGGAGAAGAATTAATAACCAATGCCCAATGCCCCATGCCCAATGCCCAATGCCCAATCCTAAAGGAAAACCCATCATGACAACCCTCACCCAAGACTACCAAATCACTTGGGAAAAACTACCCGATGATTACAAACTACCAGACGATCCAGTGGACAACATCAACCAACCAGCCTTAGCTGCTGCACTTACAGAAAGCCTACAATTAGCCGGAAAAATTTCAGCTAACGCCCTAGCAACAACTAATTACGGTATTTGTGCCACTTTAAACAACAGAATGGTCATTAAAGCTCCTGATTGGGCTTTCATTGCCAAAATTAATGTTAGTAGAGAAGAAGTAATACGCAGTTACACACCTCAACTACAGGGTGACATTCCCGTAATTGTGATGGAATTTGTTTCCGATACACAGGAGACAGAGTATTCTATCAAAGCGACATATCCTCCAGGAAAATGGTTTTTTTACGAGCGCATTTTAAAAGTACCAAACTACATCATCTTTGAACCAGATAGCGGCAGTTTAGAGATGTATCACTTACAAACCACAGAACAGTACATTTTGCAAGAGCCTGATGAAAATCAACGCTACTGGATAGCTGAAATGAATCTTTACCTTGGAGTGTCCCCAGGTACTCGTGAAAACCGCACAGGAAAGTGGTTACGGTGGTGGGATGAACAAGGAAATCTTTTGCCTTGGGGAATAGAATTAGCCGAACAGGAACGCCAACGCACCGAACAGGAACGCCAACGCGCCGAACAAGAACGCCAACGCGCTGAACGACTAGCAGCACAATTGCGGGCGGCGGGAATTGAGCCAGAAGATTAGACTTCCTGTAAATAATTTATGTTTGCTAGATTAGCGAAAAATTTGCTAAATCTAGCATTTTTTTTAGAAAGATGAAATTTTAAATAATACCAATTAAAGCTAAAAGTTGAGAGTATTTTTGTTAATTAGGGGTTGCTAATACTACCAAAGCTAAGGCTAATTTATTCCCGTTAAAACTTGAAAATTATTAATAATAATTTTCAAGTTTGTAGCTGACGAGTATAACTTTATACCTTAATATCAAAGACATGATAAAGGCGATCGCCTAATCCCGCGAAGAAGAATGCGATCGCCTTTATGTAACCCCTTTATCAGGAGACAAATACAATGATGGCACAATTACAAAAGTCTGCCCAATCACAGTTAAAGCAATACCTGGGTGAATTAGATACACCCACCCGCAAGGAATCAACTGCACAGCCATTTCCGAACAGAGAACCGATTAAGCATCTACTGATTGGTTCTCCCAAAGCCGTTAGCAGTACAATTCACTACTTGCAGGTAATTGGCTATGCCAGTGTAGGAGATTGGAGTCCACTGCTACCAACCGCCAACCCAGGTGAAGTAATGAGTATTTTAAGCCGTCAAATTTTAACGCAATAACCACTATCTAACTTAGATCCCCGACTTTTCAAAAAAGTCGGGGATCTGAACAGCGCAAGGTTTCTATTTTTCCTGTCGGGGATCTTCAGAGGGAGGATGAAAACCTCCTTTTATCCAAAGTTGCCGGGATTTTTGAATGAAGCGATCGCTACGGCGTTGATCATTCAAATCTAATCTATTGAGTTATTATCTCCAGGTACAGAAGACGAAGATTTAGGCACAAGAAGAGAAATGCAGCAGATAAACCTCCTAGCAAATGGGAAGTTTATGAGCGAATTCTGCGGATTCCCTACTATGTTGTATTTAGTCGCTACACTAATGAACTTCGGGCTTTTCAGTTAGTTGGTGGTCACTATGAACCGATGAACTTGACTAATGGATACCTACTAATGCCAGAGATAGATTTAAGTTTAGGCTTATGGCAAGGTTCATTTCGAGATATTGAAAGGTTGTGGTTAAGGTGGTTCACTTTGACAGGAGAATTAATTCCCGCACCCACAGAGGAAGCGGCGGCTGCAACTGAACGAGCTATGATTGCTGAACAAGAAGCTGCTCAAGCCAAACGAAAAGTAGAACAATTAACAGAATGTTTGCGTCAGTTAGGTATGAATCCTGATGAACTAGATGAATTCTTGTAGCTTTACAAGTCTTTTCTTATACGCAGTATAATTTTCTGTTTTTGAGGAATCACCTGCACTAAAAACCTTGATAGCCGATGCCGAAGCAGCCATTTCATAACGATATTGGCTCCCAGAAAGATTAATTTTTGAGAGCGATCGCATATTTAGCACTTGAAATACATATAATATTCCTTTCAGCAAGTCTATAGCAACCTCAGTTTTTATGAAAAACCATGATGTCACGCTATATCCTTACTGTTCCTCAACTCAGTTTATATTGGGTTACTAAGGGGAAAATAAGGTTCAGCAGCAAATCTCAAAGGTGATGCCCTGAACATTTGCAGATATTACCGCAGACACTGATTATGTTGCGGCGGCTAAAATACTTAAGTATGAGTAGTAGGATTAAACTACCCAGGTTAAAATTGTCTATTTGGTAACACAAGACCATCAAAAAATTGTAGAAAAGTGTATTTCCTTGGCTCGATAGTGGTGCTAACCTCAATTTAAAGGATGTTATCAGCCTTTATCTGCTAGAGTTTCTGACTTTCAGCAAATTAGATAATTTATCAATAACAAAATCGCTAGGAGTGCGATGATGATGTCACAGTCCCCTATGACAAGACCAGAAATAGCTGCTGGAACTCTAATCGATAACCGCTATATTATCCAAAAACTTCTAGGACAGGGAGGATTGGGACGAACTTACTTAGCATTTGACACTCGTCGGTTTAATGAAGCCTGTGTTCTCAAAGAATTTGCACCCATTGGCACAGGCGAAAGTGGACTGGAACAATATCGTAACTTATTTAAAAGAGAGGCAAAAATTCTTCATCAATTGCAACATCCTCAAATTCCTAAGTTTTTGGCTTGCTTTGAAGGAGATGGTCGGCTATTCCTAGTACAAGAGTATGTTGACGGTAAAACATATTCAAGACTGCTAGGAGAACTTCAACGTCAAGGAAGAAATTTTTCTGAAGACGAAGTTATACAGTGGCTAAAGAATCTGCTGCCTGTTTTGGAATATGTGCATCAGCACAACATTATCCATCGAGATATTTCTCCAGACAACATCATGTTACCCGATGGCAAGGATCTGCCAGTGCTGATTGATTTCGGGGTAGGTAAGCAAATTGCTGACATAAACGAGGTGAGAAGTTCCAACCAACAGGTAACGTTTGTTGGCAAAATGTCCCTTGTAGGCAAAGTGGGATATGCTCCCCGCGAACAGATTAGTTTGGGTTTATGTTCACCCTCTAGTGACCTTTATGCTTTAGGTGTAACTGCTATTGTATTACTCACGGGTAGAGATCCATCTTTACTAATGGATCAATACTCACTTGAATGGAACTGGCGTGATTATACGTATGTGACTGATGGGTTTGCTCAAGTACTTGATTGTATGTTGGAAGATAGACCTAATAAGCGATACCAAACAGCCAGCGAAGTTCTTAGAGATTTAGGCTATATTGGAGAACCAGAAATAGCAATATCTTCTGCAATCATGGTTGATGATTTGCCAGCCACGGTATTTAACCCTGAATTTCAGGCTATGTCGGTTATATCACAGTCATATAACCAACCTGAAGAAACAATTTTTAGTTCACCGACTAGTCCACAAAATGGGCGACGAATTGAACAACAACAATCTTCACTCCAACCAGCATTTATCAAACATTGCCAGCAAGAATTAGCCTACCACATCGGCCCAATGGCAAATCTGATTATAGAAGAAATACTAGCTCACAATCCTTATATTTCAGCTGACCAATTTATTGAACTTGTAACTAAGGAAATTCCTAACTTTCAAGCAGCTTTTGAATTCAAAAAAAGCTTATTTTCATAGAGATTTAGACATCATGAAATTGATGAATAATTTTTCATCTCTTAACTAATTCTGTAAGTTTAAGTCAAGAGGGCTAATAAAAGTAACAAGGGTTTTTGGCAAAGCTACACGCAACGTCTTCTAAAGAAAGTTATTACGTTAGCGTAGCGGTAGCTAATCCACGTACCCCTGCTCTTAAGCAAGCTAAACGCAGCGTCTCCTAGAGAGCATGATTACGAATTATTGTAATCGCTTGTACCTCCTTGAGTACGTTTGATTCTTTTCATCGCCATTTCTAAACTTAACTGCATCCGTTTAAAGGCTTTAGCTAAATTACCGATTTCATCATTAGACATCTGCTCGAATTCAACTTCCATATGTCCCGTACTAACTTCTTCGGCTATGCGAGTCATGCGTTTGAGAGGCATCACAACTTGTCGATTCAAGAAGAAGTTGACTAACAGGATAGTCGCTATAAATATAGCTGATACAATCAAGATAATTAGTAAGGAAGAGTGATTGGCTTTGCTGATGACATTCTTTGCAGGTACTGATATAATCTGAGCGCCAACAATTTCATTAAGCTTCCACCCAAATCCATTAGCAGCACCATAAAGACTAATCATACTTTGAGGTGCAGCTTCAGGTACACTATGACAGACCAGACAGCTTTGTTCAGAAACTGCTAAGGGACGAGCAATATAAAAGATATCCCCTCCAGGAATTGAACGAAATCCACTAACTTCTTTAAGGTCTGATTTATTTCTGAACTGTTCTACAATTTCCGTCTCAAAACCGTCAGCCTTATCCCGAAGATTTGTGGGATTGAGAGTTGCTTCTTTATAAAAGAAATCACGGTAGTCTGTTGTTTTACGTAAAATTTCAAACACTTCTCGTGCTGAGTATCCAGGAACGGTTTGCGGCAAAAATTCAGTAGCCAATTTATCAACTAGCTCTGGATTTACTTGAGTACTGGTGTATTTACGAACAGAACTCATTGTTTGGATGAGCATGAGACCAGTGGAGCTAATATCTTGTTTAGCATTCTCCCTCAGTAGAGAAGAAAGAGTAAATCCACTCAAGCTCAGACCAAATGTCAAAATTACCAGTAGCAGAATTGTAAATTTTTGTTTCAAATTGAGATTCTTTAGCATAATTTTAGATTACCTACAAGTCAAATTATTATGAACAAATATGTCTAAAGTTACTGTTTACTCTACCATGAGCAATCAACTTTCATGTTTTCCTATAAAGGCATAGTTTAGGCAAAACTATGAGGGTATATCCAACTTTATACTATTAGTAATTATTGAGGTTCATCAAAATGTTATCTAAGTAATTAAGTTCCAAAAAGCACAACAGCAATTCAAATGGAATTCCCAAAAATTCGTGTTGGCTGTTCTGATACCTTGCCAAAATAAATACCAGCAATTGTCAAATATTACTAATGGTGTGGAATGCAGGAAAGTCTTTATTCGGGGGACGCTACATTATTGAAGGCCAATTAGGTGAAGGCGGAATTGGCATTACTTATCTTGCCAGAAATCAACGAAATCAACAGCGAGTGATTAAAACCCTCAAAGAAGAAATCCTGAATCACCCTGCCTGGATACTCCACCGAAACAAGTTACGGCAAGACTTTCGTGATGAAGCAGTTCGGCTGGCTGTGTGCCACCATCCTCATATAGTACAGATAGAAACCATCTTTGATGAGGGGAATTTGCCCTGCATGGTGATGGATTACATCGAAGGGGAAGACTTAGCACAACGCTTGAGGCGAATAGGGGTGCTATCAGAGGCAGAAGCACTACTGTACATCCGGCAAATTGGTGATGCTTTGACCCTAATCCATTCTAAAGGACTGTTGCATCGGGATCTCAAACCACGCAACATCATGATCCGCATTGATAAATTAGAAGCAGTACTGATAGACTTTGGCATCGCTAGAGAATTTGTTCCTAATATGATCCAAAGGCATACAGTGTATCGGACTCCTGGTTTTGCCCCACCTGAACAGTATGAATCAGAAGCGCCGCGAGGAGAATACATTGATATTTATGCCCTAGCTGCTACTTTGTATAACTTGCTTACCGCAGTTGTACCAACTAGTGCAGATGATAGGCGTCACAATATTAATTTAGAACCACCACAATATTTTAATCCCAACATCAGCAACAGGGTAAATCAGGCTATTATGTGCGGCATGGATCTGGAGTCAACGTATCGTCCCCAGTCTGTACAGGAGTGGTTGGATTTATTGGGTTCTGATACTGGGGAAGATATAACTAAAATATCATCTACTTTTGTGATAACGCCTAGAGTGAAACTACCTGTACCTGTACCTGTTGTATTAGATCGGCAGAACTGGCAATGTGTACAGACCCTCAAAGGTCATTCTAGTATGGTTCATGCGATCGCCATTAGCCCAGACGGGCAATTTATTGCTAGTGGCAGTAATGACAAGACCATCAAACTTTGGCAAGTCGGTACTGGTAAGTTAGTGCGTCAACTGGGTCGTTGGTCTTCTAGTCATTCCAGTATGGTTCATTCCGTCGCCTTTAGCCCAATCTCTTCAAACCTTTCTTATCAAGGCGAATCCGGCAAATCTGCGGGAGTTACAGACTTGAACCGCGGAATCTTAGCTAGCGGGAGTTGGGATAATACAATCAAATTGTGGGATGTCAAGACGGGTAAAGAAATTCGTACTCTCACAGGTCATGCTAATTGGGTGAATTCCGTTACTTTTAGTCCAGATGGCAAGTTTCTGGCTAGTGGCAGTGCTGACTGCACAATCAAACTGTGGCAGGTAAACACAGGCATAGAAATCCAAACTTTCGCAGGTCATTCCGACTCAGTTTCGTCAGTCGCCTACTCTCCGAGAACACCTGCAACCAATAGCCAGGATAGACAGCTGGTAGCTAGTGGCAGTAATGATTACACTATTAAACTGTGGCAAGTATACACAGGCAGAAACATTTACACACTCACAGGCCATTCTTTCTTTGTCAACTGTATCGCCTTCAGCAAAAATGGAGAAATTATTGCTAGTGGTAGTGGTGACAACACGGTTAAACTCTGGCATATAAATACAGGCAGAGAAATTCGTACTCTCACAGGTCATTCTGATTCAGTTTGGTCAGTCGCCTTTAGCCAGGATGGACAATTTCTCGCTAGTGGCAGTTGGGACAACACTATCAAACTGTGGCACATACACAGTGGTACAGAAATCAGCACACTTACAGGGCATTCCAATTATGTTAGATGCGTTGCCTTCAGTCCCGATGGCCAAACCCTAGTTAGCGGTAGTGATGACGACACTATTAAAATTTGGCGAAGGGGGTAGTAAATAATTCGTAATTTTTCTATGAATCTACAGATAGAACTGCGATCGCCCTAAATTTGTAACAATAATGACGGCAACCGTTATTTTTGAATAAAAATAAATTATATGGGCTTTGGTATTGGTGATTTATTCTGGATTTTCCTCCTTCTGACTTCTTTGCAACCCCTTTGGCAAAAACGTCAAATAGAATATCGCCGCTTGCGTGCTTTACAAGAATTCCAGCAGGAACGCAAAAGTCGGGTGATTTTGCTGATTCACCGTCAAGAGTCCATTAGCTTTTTGGGAATTCCCATATCTCGCTACATTACTATTGAAGACTCAGAACAAATATTGCGAGCAATTCGCCTCACGCCGCCAGATGTAGCAATTGACTTAATTTTGCACACTCCTGGCGGTTTGGTTTTAGCTACGGAACAAATCGCCAGAGCGTTAATTCGCCACCAAGCAAAAGTCACAGTTTTTGTACCCCACTATGCGATGAGTGGCGGTACAATGCTTGCTCTCGCCTCTGATGAAATTATTATGGATGCTAACGCTGTCTTGGGGCCAGTTGATCCCCAATTGGGTAATTACCCCGCAGCCAGTATCCTGAAAGTAGTTGAAGATAAACCCATCAGTGAGATTGATGACCAAACTCTAATTATGGCCGACCTCTCACGCAAAGCAATTCAGCAGGTACAGAGGTTTGTGCGAACTTTGCTAAAAGACAGTATACCCAAACAAAAAGTTCTGCCAGAAGATATTGAACCGATTATCGAAGCCTTGACAACTGGGCGCGTCACCCACGACTATCCCATCACTATTGAAGAAGCAACAGAAATGGGGCTGCCCGTAACCGTCGGACTGCCCCATTCTATTTATGATCTCATGGATCTGTACCCACAGCCACAAGGAGGACGACCCAGCGTGCAGTACATTCCTATGCCTTACAACGATCTCCGTCCAATTCTGCCTACACCCAAGGGCAGACCCTTAGAAGAACCAAATCAGATGACTTGAGTGGCTCCGGGGTAAGAGTTTTTTGTGGCAACTAGGGTGTAGCTGTCGGTGTAGCTGTTGGTGTCGCTGCTGGTGTCGCTGCTGGTGTACCTGTTGGTGTAGCTGTTGGTGTACCTGTTGGTGTACCTGTTGGTGTACCTGTTGGTGTACCTGTTGGTGTAGCTGTTGGTTTAGCTGTTGGTGTAGCTGTTGGTTTAGCTGTTGGTTTAGCTGTCGGTTTAGTTGTTGGTTTAGTTGTTGGCTGGCTGAAGAGTGTTTTTGCTTCTTCATTCAGCTTTTGGCGGAGTGCTAAATTAGCAATTCCAGTTTCTTGCAACTGATATTTCTTCTGATACTCCTTCACCACTTCTTCCGTGCGGGAACCATAAAAATGATCGCGCGGCAGAGGAGGATTTGGCTTCACCACTGCATTCAAATTTCTGTGCAGAATTTGAACGATGTTAGCAGCAAAATCTTGGGTTTTTGGCCCTGCTATGCCATCAACTGGTTTTAGCTTGTAACCAGTCTGAAATTCTCGAATTGCCTTTTTAGTTTCCTCGTCTGTCAAAGCAGTATTTGTTACCTTGACGTTATAGCCTAGTCCCCGTAATACCTCACGGAATTGCTGAGGCGTATAACTTTTTTGAGGGGCTGCAAAACCTGTGTCTGCAATTACGAAACTAGCAGTCATCAGGCAAGTAACAGCAAAGGTTGCGCTTGATTTTCCAAACCCACACCACATACTTAAAAACTCCTTTGGGTTAAATCAGCAGGATCATAAACGTTAACAGCTGCATTTTAAGTTTGTTTAATAACTTTTTTCACGATTATTTAATGAATTTTGAACAAATTGTGATTTTTTTTGTTAAATTTAGCTAAAAATTTAAAAAATAATTTATGTCATCTATCAAAAGGAATATGTTGTATTGGCAGAGATAGATCAGCGATCCGATCATTTGAATCAAATACACCTTTTTAACACTAAATTGCCGTGTAGTTCACATCTGTGCATTGGTGTCAACTTAAGATTAAAGGCAGTCTCTTCACCTGTGGCTATGCTTCAATGAGGAGTATTTTCAGCTTATGGTTGGAAAAGGGGTTTTGGTTTGGGCTGAAGTTGACACCCATGACAGATGTGCCCTTTTACTGGGGTCTACTCGACTGGAAATTGCTGTAATTGGTTAGAAAGGGCAGAAAGAAAATTAATAAATGAAAGAGTTTATATTTTAAATACCCAAACCAGTATCATATTTTACAGAAAATGAAAAATATAAAATCTTCTAAGCAGCGTAATCTTTGGTTTGAAAGATTTATGGCAATTACTGCCGCCGTAAATTTAAGTTTAGTGTTGTTCGATTTAAGTTACGTACCTTGGCGAGATTTCTACTTGCGAAAAGTTCCCCAAATTACTAAGATTTATGATCCAATCAAAGGTATTGAAAGTCATCGAGACACAAAAAGTTATCTAGAAACAGTAGACGCATTAGAAGAACAAGTTAGACAAACAGGGTTACAGTCGCCTCAAGTAAATGGCAGGCTAATACAAATAAGTCGTCTTAGCAGCGAGATGATTGACAGTAACCCGTTTGCGGGAGCGAATAAGAGTGGGACGCTGGAAAAAATCAAACAAAGGATGCGATCGCACATCCGCAAAGAATCCGCAAAACAGTCCTTCGCTACTTTTTGGAGTCAGCCGCATCTATCACAAAATGGCTGGGATAAAGAAATTAATTTTTTCAACACAAGCATCCGTCCTTTGATCGCCAGTAACTACTACCGCCAAATCGGGGAAAATGGCGATTTTATTGATAAATTCTGGCTTATTGACTTACCCTTTGTGATTTTATTTGGCTTAGAATTGCTGGGGCGCACCTTCTTACTCAAACGCCAACATCCTGGTTTTAGCTGGTTAGAAGCACTATTGTGGCGATGGTACGATTTATTTTTACTACTGCCATTTTGGCGAGGCTTGCGAATCATACCTGTATTAATTCGCCTCGATCAAGCGCAGTTATTGAATCTGCATCCAGTGCGAAAGCAACTTAATCAGGGGATTGTCGCCAATTTTGCCGAAGAACTCACAGAAATTGTTGTGGTGAGGGTGATTAATCAGGTTCAAGGTTCAATTCAGCAGGGTGAATTAACAACCTGGCTCTCACAACAAGAAAATTTACGTCCCTACATAGATATTAATAATGTGAATGAAGTGGAAGCGATCGCAAGTCTTTTGGTAAAAACAATTGTCTACCAAGTGCTACCTGATATCCAACCTGCGATCGTTGCCATTCTGCGCCACAACATCGAAACCGTCTTCGATCAAGTTCCCGTCTACCGCAACCTTCAGAATCTCCCTGGCGTGGGACAGGCTCAAACCCAGTTAAGCGAGCAACTGGCGACTCAAATCACAACTAATCTTTACAAAACTTTGGTTAGCGCTGTTGAAGACCCTGTAGGAGCAAAACTCACCAGTCAGCTAGTAGAAAGCTTCACCAAGGTATTGGGATCTCAAATCAAGGAAAAACATGTACTCTCAGAAATTCAGAGTTTACTTTTTGACTTCTTAGAGGAAATCAAACTCAACTACGTCCAGCGTTTATCCCAAGAAGACATAGACCAAATTATCGAGCAAACCCGGCAGCTACGAACACAAGCATCAGTTCCCGTGGTAGTGGATAAAGGTGCTACTCTCCCAAAAATACGGGAAGGGTAGGGAGAGCAGAGGAGAAATCAATTCAAAATTCAAAATTCAAAATTCAAAATTAAAGAACTTCTGCCTCCAGCCTCCTCTCTCCCAATGCCCAATGCCCCATGCCCAATGCACGACTATAAAAGAAATGCGCTAAACTCGAATTAGGCGAATCATCATTTGGTTCGTCACAAGACTTCTTGGAAGATATACCTATCGCAGGAAGTGGGTCGATGCCCACTTTTTTTATTGAATTCTCTCATGGCTCATCCTTTAGTTCCACAAATTATTGATTTGGCGACACCAGTGGCAGAAGAACTGGGATTGGAAGTGGTTGGTGTGGTTTTTCACACCAACCAGAGTCCACCAGTGTTGCGGGTAGACATTCGCAATCCTGAGCAAGACACTGGGTTGAACGATTGTGAGAGGATGAGCCGTGCTTTAGAAGCCTCCTTAGATGCTGCGGAAATCGTTCCAGATACATACGTCTTGGAAGTGTCTAGTCCTGGTATTTCGCGGCAACTGGTAACAGACAGGGAGTTTATTTCCTTTAAAGGATTTCCTGTCATTATCTCCACAACGCCCCCCTACGACGGACAACAAGAGTGGATTGGTCAGTTGATTCGTCGTGATGAGACAGCACTTTACTTAAACCAAAAAGGTCGTGTAGTCGAAATTCCTCGCTCCCTAATTACTAAGGTGCAGTTAGAGGAGCGCGGATAAACAAAGGGCTATGGCTCAAGAGTTAGAGACTAGAGCACCTTAGCTCAAGGCTAAAGATTTAGGAACTAAGGGCTAAAGGTTAGAGGGTAGGGGCTAGAGGTTAGAGATTAGTTTAAAGCTATTCTCTAATCCCTGGCTCTAGTGCGTAGTTTTCAGTCCCTAGTCTCCAGTCCCCACTTAGTAGAGACGCGATTAATCGTGTCTCTCCCCACTCCCTAATTTTTAAAGGAGATTGCTTATGTCAATGGTTACTTTATCTGGATTAAAAGAATTAATTGAAAGTATAAGTCGCGAACGGAATTTACCCCGGCTTGCAGTTCAATCAGCTATTAGAGAAGCACTACTCAAAGGCTATGAACGCTATCGCCGTGCCCAAAATTTAGAGCGCAAACAGTTTGACGAAGATTATTTTGAAAATTTTGAAGTAGAACTCGATATTGAAGGAGAAGGATTTCGCGTTCTTTCCACCAAAACCATTGTTGAAGAAGTAGATAACACAGATCACCAAATTTCCCTAGACGAAGTTCAACAAGTCGCTCCCGAAGCGCAGTTAGGGGACTCTGTGGTGCTGGATGTTACCCCCGATCAAGGAGAATTTGGTCGGATGGCGGCGATGCAAACGAAGCAAGTATTGGCGCAAAAATTACGGGATCAACAGCGCCAGATGGTGCAAGAAGAATTCCAAGATTTAGAAGGAACTGTTCTCCAAGCAAGAGTCCTGCGGTTTGAGCGGCAATCAGTGGTTCTAGCAGTTAGCAGCGGCTTTGGTCAGCCAGAAGTAGAAGCCGAATTACCCAAGCGGGAACAGTTGCCCAATGATAATTATCGGGCAAATGCCACCTTCAAGGTATATCTGAAAAAAGTCTCCCAAGGTCAGCAACGAGGGCCACAGTTGCTTGTGTCTCGTGCTGATGCTGGTTTGGTAGTTTATCTTTTCGCCAACGAAGTCCCAGAAATTGAAGATGAAGTGGTACGGATTGTTGCCGTAGCTAGGGAGGCAAACCCCCCTTCCCGTTATGTCGGCCCCCGGACTAAAATAGCAGTAGATACTCTTGATCGTGATGTAGACCCAGTAGGCGCTTGTATTGGAGCTAGGGGATCGCGAATTCAAGTGGTAGTCAACGAATTACGCGGTGAAAAAATAGATGTAATTCGCTGGTCGCCAGACCCAGCAACATACATTGCGAATGCCTTAAGTCCAGCACGGGTAGATGAAGTACGCCTGATGGACCCAGAATCGCGGCAAACTCATGTACTTGTAGCTGAAGATCAATTGAGTTTGGCTATTGGGAAAGAAGGACAAAACGTCCGTTTGGCAGCCCGTCTGACTGGTTGGAAGATAGATATTAAAGACAAAGCTAAGTATGACTATGCAGCAGAGGATACTAAATTTGCAGCCGTCAGAACAAAATATCAATCAGAGGAATCAGAGGAAGACGATCTTGAATATGAAGAAGAATTCGAGGATGAAAATCAGAACGAATTAGAAGACGAAGATAGTTTTGACAATAACGATGATGAATAATTGATTAATTTTGTAAAGTTTTGATACTGTTAAGATTGTAGTCTCAGTCTCAAAAGCTACTTGGTATAAGTAAAAAATAGTAATAATAAACTTCTTTTTACTTCCATTATCCTGGACTGAGATCGCAAAGAACCGATGAAACCAAATTATCGGCGCTGTATTAGTTGCCGTAAAGTAGGCTCAAAAGATCAGTTTTGGCGGATTGTCCGCGTCTTTCCCGATGGAAAGGTACAATTGGATCAGGGCATGGGGCGTTCTGCCTATATTTGTCCAGAAACGAGTTGCTTACAAGCGGCTCAAAAAAAAAATCGACTAGGGCGATCGCTACATGCATCAGTGCCAGAAGCACTGTACCAAAGCTTGTCGCAACGTCTAGCCCGCAGTAATACCCAAAACCAAATTTAGTTGGAACAACTTTGTGACGTAATCATTAGAGGAATTGTGTCGAAAGCCGAAGTCGCGCTTTCATCACACTCCCTGTTGATCGTTAAGGTTAGTGCCAAAATAGTAAATGGGTGTAAAAGGCATTCGGCTCTCCCATAACGAGGGGCGAGGCAACATTCCCAGAACAAAATGTAATCGATTGTGTTGTGGAAGACTCAGAATCAACAAAACAAGAAACTACAAAATGGCAACCTGGTAGCGCTCAGGCGCAGTTCGGCCTCAAGGGTTCCTATAAAAATCTTTTATTTAAGAAATTTTTATGGGTATCCCTCAACCATCATTCCTGGTGGGGATGCCATTATTAAACCGAAACATCTCTCTTTCCTGATTGGAGGCACCGGCAAAAACTGAACGGCAGTCTAAAAACAGTAATCCAAGGATGGAGATGTCGCAAACCAGGCAACCATCCGCTAAAACTGTAAATTAAAGGGGAAGAGTGGATGAACAACGGCAAAGTTAGAATTTATGAATTATCAAAGGAATTGAATTTGGATAACAAAGAGCTACTAGCAATTTGCGACCAGCTCGATATTGCGGTCAAAAGCCATAGCAGCACGATTTCCGAATCCGAGGCAGAAAACATCCGGGCGGCAGCAGAAAAGCTTGCAGCTACGAATGTGTCAGCCAAAAAGGAACTAGGTACAACCAGCCATAAGCCAAATTCACCACCCAACGGCGGACGTAACCGACCTGCTGCACCCCACAAACAGCAAATTTTGGAAATACGCAAACCCAAAATATTGAGAAATACTACTCCCAACGCCCTAGAGGCGTCACTTGCTAACAATACCCAAGCTGCCTTGTCTGAAGCTAATCCTCCCTCTCCTCCACGGCCTTTCGCTACACCAGTCTCACCCCTGAAACCGGCAGCACCAACTCGACCTGTGCCCCGGACTCAATCTGAGACTCAAGAGCAACCTCCGATCGCTGACTTGGAACAAACGCCTAATCCAAATCCGGCGCCGGAAAAAATAGCATCCCAAAAACCGGAAAAAACAGTTGCGCCCAGGCCGAAATCGGAAAAACCGATCAAACCACAACTAGTTGCTCCTCCAGCCAGACCTGAGGCAGAAGTTGCCCAGGTGATAGATGAGGCGCCAGTATCTCAGGCAGATAAACCGATCCTCAAACGCGACCAACGGCTACGTCCCGCGGAAGGCGATCGCGAACAAATTAAGCCGAGAGTCGCTAAACTGCCAACAGACCAGTCCGCACCAGGTGCTCCACAAAGGACAAGTCGTCCTACCCCTGCACCCAGCAGACCAGAGCCGAGAGGCAATAGACCATCTGCACCATCACAACTGGGAGAGGGGCAACGACCCAGACCGGCACGTCCAGGTGAAGCAGTAGCAGCCGCAATGCCGATCGCTACTCCACCTAGACAGATGTCAGGCATAGCGGGCAAATCTCAAGGATTGGGTGATGAACCAGTCACACCGGATCTCCTCGACTTGAAACGCCCAAGTCCGCCTCGACCGACCAAAGGCGGCAAAAAATGGGTAGAAGAGGAAATAATTGACGAAGTTAAAGAGAAGGCAAAAGCTGGCGTCAAAGGCAAGCGGATCAAACCCATACTTGATGATGAGTTTGAAGAAGATTTGCTCGATGATGACGATATAGATTCACCAGCCACAGTCCAAGTCAGCCTTTCTATTGCTCGTCCTCCCAAACCGAAAGCGACTCGACCAGTACAGATGCCAGGTGCAACCCTTGCTAGCGCCCCAACTGCAAGAGGGAGAAAATCTGGTTCCAGGTCTGGTTCCAAGTCTTCGAGCCGCGACCATCACCAAAACCGTCGCCAAGAAGCCGAGACAAAGCGCGATCGCCCCGAAAAAGTGACGATCACAGGGCCGTTGACTGTGCAAGAACTGTCTGACGTATTAGGCGTTGCCGATACAGAGATTGTCAAAATCCTGTTCCTTAAAGGTATGGCGGTGAGTATCACTCAAAATCTAGATATTCCCACAATTACCCTGGTAGGAAAAGAACTAGAAATAGAAGTTGAAACCGTCGAACGAGAAGCAGAAGCTCGCAAAATCACGGAAATGGTCGGCGTAGAAGACCAAGAATATCTTCATCGCCGTCCACCAGTCGTGACAATTATGGGTCACGTAGACCACGGTAAAACAACCCTGCTGGACTCAATCCGCAAAACCAAAGTGGCTGCTGGCGAAGCTGGCGGTATCACTCAGCACATTGGTGCATACCATGTAGATATAGTACATGAGGGCAAAGCACAGCAGATAGTCTTCCTGGATACTCCTGGTCATGAAGCTTTTACGGCGATGCGGGCACGAGGAGCGCGGGTAACAGACATTGCCGTGTTAGTAGTGGCTGCTGATGATGGTGTCCGTCCCCAGACCATTGAAGCCATTAGTCACGCCCAAGCTGCGGGAGTGCCAATTGTTGTTGCAATCAACAAAATTGACAAAGAAGGGGCACAACCAGAGCGGGTGAAACAAGAGTTGACCCAGTATGGTCTGACCGCAGAAGACTGGGGTGGTGAGACAATCATGGTTCCCGTGAGCGCCATCAGAGGTGAAAATCTGGATACGCTCTTAGAGATGATTCTCCTGGTAGCAGAAGTTGCAGAACTATCTGCTAACCCAGATCGTACCGCCAAAGGAACTGTCATTGAAGCACATCTGGATAAAGCTAAGGGAGCAGTTGCTACCCTGCTAATTCAGAATGGCACCCTGCATGTGGGAGATATCTTGGTAGCTGGCTCGGCCTTTGGTAAAGTCCGGGCGATGGTGGATGACAGAAGTAAGAGAGTAGACATTGCTTCTCCTTCCTTTGCTGTCGAGGTACTAGGTTTAAGTGATGTGCCAGCAGCCGGCGACGAGTTCGAGGTCTTCCAGAACGAAAAAGAAGCCAGAGCACTTGCTAGCGATCGCGCAGACAGACAACGCCTATCCCGCCTATTACAAGGACGTGTTACCCTGACAACCCTGTCGGCTCAAGCACAAGAAGGCGAGTTGAAAGAACTCAACTTGATCTTGAAAGGAGACGTACAAGGTTCCGTAGAAGCTATTGTGGGAGCGCTCAAGCAAATCCCGCAAAACGAAGTCCAAATTCGGATGCTGTTGGCTACTGCTGGGGAAATCACCGAGACAGATATCGATTTAGCTGCTGCCAGTAACGCTGTAATTATCGGCTTCAACACCACCTTTGCCAGTGGCGCTAGACAAGCCGCCGATGAAGCAGGTGTCGATGTCCGGGAATATAACGTCATCTACAAACTCCTAGAAGATATCCAAGATGCCTTGGAAGGTCTTTTGGAACCAGAGTTGGTGGAAGAACCCTTGGGTCAAACCGAAGTCCGTGCCGTCTTCCCAGTCGGTCGTGGCGCGGTTGCTGGTTGCTACGTTCAATCTGGCAAGCTAGTTCGCAACTGCAAAGTCAGGGTGCGACGTGGCGGTAAGGTGATCTTTGAAGGTGTCCTTGACTCCTTAAAACGGATGAAAGAAGATGCTCGTGAGGTCAACGCCGGTTATGAATGCGGTGTCGGCATAGATAAATTCAATGATTGGGTTGAAGGTGACATCATCGAATCCTATCAGATGGTTACGAAGCGCCGCACTCTCACCTTAACGAGATAGTGTTGAGGGTAAAATGCTTAGGAGTTAGGAGTGATACATTAGAAGTTAGGAGTTAAAGGCTACTAATTCTTAACTCCTAACTCTTAACTCATAACTTTTTATTATGCATTCATTTCGCTCTGAACCTATTTTGTGGATTCACGTCGCTGGATTGGCGACGTTGCCTGTTTTTTTAGTACTCTGCTTATTCTTTTTGTCTGTAGGCGAGCCATTTTTGCCAGTCTGGATGGAGCTATTCTTAGTTGCCGCCATTGGTGTTCTCCCCCTGCTATGGATGCAGTTGCGTCGCCCCTTTTATATATTTGCTCTTTTAGGAATAGCCCTAAAGCCAGAAAATCTGACTGAACGGCAGCGGAAAATTCTCTGTTTAATTAATACAAAGTTAAATCGTATCCTGGCATTAGTGGCAGCAGCATTGTCAGTTTGGATACTGTGGAATCTTTACCAAATTGCCCCATTAGTAGCAAATTCAGCTAAATTCCTCCCCCAATGGCGCAGCCTTGCACTAGTACTTGCAGGATTAGCCTTTTTGGGCAGCAATCTATTTTTACAAATACCTGTGAGTGTAATGCGAGTTTTGGTGATTAATGAGACAGAATTCGCTGGCATTGAGCCATTATCTTTAGAAAAGATTAAGCAAGATTTCACCATTTTAGGAGTGCGGGTTAATCAAATTGTGCCCCGATTATTGCAATCATTGTTTAGGATAAATACAGATTCGTAGTAGCCCCTAAAGTATATTATTTCACTTTAAAAGGGCTAGAGATAAGAGCAGGGGAGGCAGGGGGCAGAGGAGCAAAGGAGAATAAATAACCAATGCCCAATGCCCAGTTACCGTTGAAATTTAAAATAAAGGAATAAGGAACTATGGCTCAAATTCCAGCTTCTAGCGATCGCCAATTTTCTGCCCATACTGAAATTTGGTATAGCCTCAAATGTGCGATCTCCACTAGTTCAGGTTTTCAACGTTGGCAACTAGAACGTGATGCTCAATTGGATGGAATTCGCTTGGAACAGCAGGTACAGCGGTATTTACGTGAAACTTTAGAAACTTTAGCTTACTAAACACCAAATAAATCTTGTAGGTTTGTTTGCAAGCGGCGGAGTTGACGGTATGCACTCTCCGAGCGATGCCTACGGCGGTAAACTACGCCATCAACTTCCACTTCATTGGTGGGATAATTCTTAATAATTTCAATCAGCGATACTTGCCTGTTTTGACTCGCAGAAATTACCAAAGCGGCTCGTAAAGCCTGCCGATCTGCTCTCCGAGACAGTGTATAAGTAACTTGACTAATTTGATCAAAAATAATATTACCAATCTGGCTATTTAGCACTTTATCTAAAAATACAGGGTTTACCTTCACTGGCTTTGTTAAATACTGACGAATGGCTTTGGGATCTTGTCGCGCCAAAGCTAAATTTACTTTTAGCGAACGTGAGAGTTCACCTGTTTGGGAAAAGGTGGATAGTTCCTCTCCAGAAAGTGATTCGCGGAAGACACCATACTTCAGCACTACTCTTTCCGCAGCAAAGGCAGGAGTAGACACAAATAGAAGACAGATACTACCCGCTAAAACTAAGACGCCACGCAGCCCCAAAAAATTAAAACGCATTTCTCCCGATTTCCAATAGGTTTGCTTTTCCTGCGATCGTACTTCCCGCAGAATTAGTTGCGGCATCTAGCTTTAAAAAATACTAAAAATTGCCTCATCCCCATAGTGTTCATAATAAAATTTTCTGGGTAACACAATATTAGGACTGGCGCACAAAACCTCTTTAACCCTTATTCCTCTGCGTCCTCTGTGGTTTGATTTTCCATGACCTGGGCGTAAGTCCTAAATATAACTAATGTATAAGTTCTGTGACCTATCTAGGGAATTTAGCTGAATCAGTGCTAATCATCCAGTATAGTTTTGCATGGGTTTTAGAGCAGCTACAACGCTGTTATCTTTAACCTTGTTCGACATACCGTAATTCAGCACATCACAGACAGAAAAAATGAAATATCGGGGTTCTCACATTTCTCTGGTGAAAAATTTTCGCCTTCTTTCTAGCAGTCATCTCAGATACACTTTGCGCCTGGGAGCCGGACTAACGGCAATACTTGTTGTTTCTAGTGGGTCAATACTACTACCTAGTGAGGTTAACGCTGGTGCGACTTACCCAGAAAGTATCGCCCCAACTCGCACAGCGCAAGCTCCTGCAACTGCCGCAGCGATTTATGTTAATCCAGCAACTGGTGCAGATAGGGCTGGTGCTGGTGCCACCTCAGCTGCACCCTACAAAAGCATAAGTTTCGCTCTCAGTCAAGCCCAAGCAGGTGCAGTGATTCAATTAGCACCTGGTAACTATAACCAGGAAAGTGGTGAAACTTTCCCGCTTCTACTTAAACCAGGGGTGACGCTGCGGGGTGATGAAGCTACTAAAGGTCAGGCAATATTGATTACAGGTGGAGGCTTCTATACTAGTCGCACCTTTGCCAGACAGGACATTACCATCCTGGCCGAGCAAGATACCACGATCGCAGGTGTCACCGTTACCAACCCAAATAGCCGGGGTACGGGTGTGTGGGTAGAGTCAACTAATCCGATTATCAAAAACAGTACTTTTACTAACAGTGTCAGAGAAGGTGTTTTTGTCACGGGTACAGGCAATCCCAAAATTGAAAGTAACCTCTTTGTGCAAAACAAAGGCAATGGGATTTCAATTGCTAAAACAGCCCAAGGAGAAATTCGGAGTAACTTATTTCAGGATACTGGTTTTGGTCTTGCGATCGGTGGCACTTCCACACCTCTAATTGTAGAAAACCAAATTATCGAAAACCAAGACGGTCTTTTTATCTCAGAGTCAGCGAAGCCCGTATTGCGTAAGAATGTCATTCAAAATAATAAGCGGGATGGAGTTGTAGCAACTGTTAGTGCTTTACCCGACCTTGGCACTAACGAAAATCCTGGTGGCAATCTTATTCGCAACAACACTCGTTATGATGTGAACAACGCCACCAAAACAGGTAAGATTGTCGCCGTTGGCAACGATATCGACCAGAAAAAGATTTTTGGCTCAGTAGATTTTGTTGCCGCAAGTGTTGACGTACCCCCCGGAGGGCCTGTTGCCTTTAAAGATGTGCCAGCAAATTACTGGGCAAAAACCTACATCGAAGCTTTAGCCTCCCAAAATATTATTGCGGGCTTTCCTGATGGCAGCTTTAAACCCAATGAACCTGTAACCCGCGCTCAATTCGCCACTATTGTTACTAAAGCTTTAACGCCAGCAGCCAAACGCCCAGCCATTCAGTTTAAGGATGTAGCAAGCAATTTCTGGGCTTACGCTGCCATTCAATCTGCTTACCAGAGTCAATTTGTTTCTGGTTATCCCGATGGCACTTTTAAGCCACAGCAGCAAATTCCCAGAGTACAAGCGTTAGTTGCTTTAGCTAATGGTTTGGGCTTAACTGCAAGTAATCAAAATATCCTTTCTTTTTACACCGATGCGGCCCAGATTCCTAATTATGCGATCGCTCCTGTTGCTGCGGCAACTGCACGGCAACTAGTAATCAATTATCCCACAGTGAAGCAACTCAATCCTAATCGTCAGGCAACTAGAGCTGAGGTTGCTGCCTTTGTTTACCAGGCACTTGTCAATGCTGGACGTGCCCAACCAATTCCTTCATCTTATTTGGTAACAGCCCAATAAATGCCTAGTTAGCAAATTGGAAGCACCAGACTAACAAATTATTAGTCTGGTGCTTCCAATTAATGTGAGTTTTGTTAAATTTGGGAGTTTTTAAACATAAAATTTGGGGTCTTTAAATATAGCTGACCCCATTTGAATGTGATTGGGTTTATGGTCAGGGTCTTTATACTGGCTGACCCCGTTTCAATGATTTCTATTTTCTCAGAAATTTTTGCTTTTTAGGATTTCCTAATAATTTTTTTATTTTTTCTTTTTTTACATTTTAATCTTCATCAAAGCATTCATAAATTTGAAGAGTATAAAGATATATCAAAAGAAAGGAGTTAAAAATTAACTAGCTAAAATTTCTCCCTTCAGGAATTAGAATTTTTACCCGATTGGGAGCGTTGTTGCCGACGCTGTTCCCAGCGCCAGAGGAAAACCATTAGAGCGACTATTCCTACTTGGAGAGCTAAATTAGGCAAAGCACTCTCAACATTGCGTCCGGCAAGTACTTGGAAGAAAAAGACGAATGCACCGAGTGAACCAGAAGCAGCGAAAGCAATGTAAAAAAATTGTCGTAAACCCCGAAAAGGAGCAGCTATTTCTGCTTTGAGGCTGGCATACTGTTCAGGATTAAGGCGATTTTTAGAATTTTGATCTACCATGATTAAATCATGTTATACTCTTAGATTGTGTACGCCGATGTGGCTCAGTGGTAGAGCAGCTGATTCGTAATCAGCAGGCCGTGGGTTCAAATCCCATCATCGGCTTTGATAAAAGTATTGCTCAATAGTCAAGTTTGACACAAATCATATTGTACAGTGACTAATTATTTGTCGTCGGTGACAGATTTCTGTCGCTGTGACAAATTATTGTCATCAAACCTAGACACGACTTACGCACAGGTAACGGAAAATCGAACCGCAGAGGACGCAGAGGGCACGGAGAAATAAGAGTTTCAGAGAGTTCTTGCGTAAGTCCTACTAGATTATTACTAATGATGGTGATTATGTGACAGTGCCAGGAATTCAGGTATTTACTACTAATTCAGGAGCGTTGGCGTAGGCTACGCCAACGCATCCTCGATATAACAAAATGTTGGCGACAAAAAGATCCCCGACTTTTCTAAAAAGTCGGGGATCTGATTTCTTGTTTAAGTAGGTGTGAATTATTGCAGCAAGGGAGTTGTGCCATTACCATTAGTTGAGGCATTCGCAATTGCAGCTTGAGTAGGTTGAGTAGTAAGAACCGCTATAAGTGGAGTAACTTTTGAACTAGAGTGTTTACTTCGTTTTCGATTAGAGCCGCCAGCCTTGGAATACTCCATACTGTTTTTGCCGTAGACAGTTGCAACTCCACTTAGCATTCGTTCAGACATTTCGGAGAGAGCTTTATCCATCTGGGTTACTGTTTTACGCGATTCTTCCAGATTGGAAACCAGCGTATTATTAGCTTCTAGCACAGCACGGGTAGTGTTAATTAGGTGGTTGTAAGCTTCAATGGTTAACCCATGTCCTAAATCCAGATTTTCATCAATAGATTTAAGCAAGGCGAGACGAAGTTGGGCTTTGTCAATAGCAGCAGAACCACGAGTTTTTAAAGACATAACACATCCTTTTTTAATAATTCCTTTTTCAACATAGTGGAGTATCCTTTTGACTGAGATGGGTAGTTTTGTGGATTTATTTCATTAAAAGTTCAACGAAATAATTACGACTTCGACTGTGTTTTTACTCATTTTTCATATCAATTTGTTGTTTTAGAATAAGTACAATCAGCAACAGGAATCACAAAATCAATAAATGCGAACCCCGAAATAGCAATTGCGTACCCCGAAATAACAATTGCGTACTCCGAAATAGCAATTGCGAACCCCGAAATAACAATTGCGTACTCCGAAATAACAATTGCGTACTCCGAAATAGCAATTGCGAACCCCGAAATAGCAATTGCGTACTCCGAAATAACAATTGCGTACTCCGAAATAGCAATTGCGTACTCCGAAATAGCAATTGCGTACCCCGAAATAGCAAATGCGATCGCTCCTTCAAATTAAAGCCTCGACAAATCACTCAAACTCAGTTTCGCAGAAAGCTTTTAACAAATTCATACAATTAGCGATCGCTCCTAAATGAGCAATTTCATAACCGTGGGTATTTTGTGTAGGAAACGCCAAACACGCAGCACGCTACCCACCAGACTTCCATACCCAGCGCCGTAAATCGTTGCATCAACAACTGGTTAATCTCAGCTTCTACACCACTAGGAGAATGGTGCATAACTAATTTTTCAATAATTTCAAATAAGCGATCGCAATCCCACATCAATACAGTTAGTTTAGTTTTTAACTGTTGTATGAGACAATTGTGCATCAATAACCCGACCTGCCGATCTTTTTTGTTGACGCTTCAGCACTCCTACCGCACCAAAAGCACCAAGGGCTAAAATTCCCCAGTCGATCGCAGGTTCAGGAACAGACTTAGCCTCAATCGCCGCCAGCGCAGTGTCTGCTATCTCCTTATGAGCAGCAGTCGTTGGGTGGAAGCCGTCCCAGACGAGAAACTTGTTGTCCCCTGGCTTACATATATCTGGCTTAGATAGACAAGACTCGGTTACATTCGTAAAACCTAATGCACTTGCCTGATTAAATAAAGAATAAGTATCAACAGAGATGATGTTAAGATTTGGGTTTTGATTCAAAGCGTTCACAGTTTGTGCTAAACCCAAGTTAAACTCACTAGTCGATTTACTGAGGGTTGTAGGGTTGCGACCGTTGATTTTAGCTGCTGGTAGCTGTCCCAAATCTGGCAAGTTAAACACCAAAATATTTTTTGCGCCGACTCCTACCAGAGTATTCAACGCCAGGGATATATTACTGATTGGCGTCTTCGAGTCTTCCGGGTTCAGAAAAAAGAAATCATTAGCACCTCCCCACAATGTGTAAAGTGCATCTGGGTCAGCAGTTTGATTATTTGCTTGCAGAGTTCCAGCAAAACCAAGGACTTGTTTGAGTACTCCCGGTAAATTTTGATTGGGAACGACAGCGTTATCTAAACCAGAGCTAGCACCACCGAAAGCGAAGTTTATCCCTTGAGGAGAAGGTGTGGAAGGAATAGTAGTCAATAAAGTGGGCTTTAATCCTAGCTGATCTCCGAGATAATCTATCCAGATCGGCCCATCGGAAAAACGTCCATCAAAGTTAGGTGGGCTTGCAGGGTATGTTTTACCCGTAGCATTATATATATTGCCTGTATCAGAAAGACTATCACCAAATACATAAAGCCGATCAAAACTCGCAGCTGAGGCTTTGGTCGGCAACATGAAAGAAAATAGAACAAATCCTGCTGCTACAGCTTGTTTTTTCATATTTGTTTTACCTGTGGTCTTTTTAACTTGTTTAAAAGCAATGAAAGGGCGATAGTCCGACAACTTACTCTTTTGAGATTACTTCAAAACTAAGTACGTCTATTGAGTTAATTTACGTTGTTTCACTTAACTATGCCTCAAAAATTCATCAAACACAGGTAAAAACGCTTAAAACACTTAGATTTACATTTTCTTGATGAAAAATAGATATATTAGAAAGAAATAGCAAAATTTGTATACTAAAGAGCAAAATTGCCCACTTTTATGCTGATGGTGGACTAACCGCAACTAAATCAGGATCAGGTAGATCGTCGTAGACACAGCTTTAACTTTGCTTTAATTTTAAAGCCTCAGTAGCCGAAACACCCTCACCCTGACTGCCGAAATACCACAAAGCCGTAGCAGCCTCAGCACGAGTTACTGGTTTTTTGGGTTGAAACAGAGTCGTATAACCAAAGACCCGGCGAATATTCGATTGTTCGCCATTCTGATAATCAGCCAACACTGCTCTTAAAGCCTTAGAGTCAATTTTCGCTGCGTCTTGGAAACCCCAGGTTTGTTTGACCGCATCTAAGTTAGCAGAGGGTAAAGCTTGGCGAGTATCTAAGGGTAATTTCCACAGCAGCAACTGTTCCCGCGTTAGAGGTGCATCAGGACGAAACAAAACTACTGTAGAATCTCCAGACAAAGGACTGGGAATTAACCCAGCTTCGGCTAATCCCTGAATTGCTGGGAAATCAGGGTCTTTTGCTGACACATCACTAAAAGCTGGTTGAGTACTTTCTGATGCCAAACGAATCTGTTTAGCTGGATTGTTGGTATATACAGCATTGTTAGCAGCAATTAGCCAACGGGCATATTCTCGATGTGTAACGATTTTACCGGGTTCAAACTGATTAGTTGTGGTCGTGGAGTTGCTCTTAGTTGTCTTTGCTTCTATAGATAAAACACCTAATGCAGCCAAGTCTTGGATATGTTGCCGCCATTCTTGTGGTGCCTTATTCAGATCGTTGAATACCTGAGATTTAGGGGTGGCTGTAGGGATTGTTTGGTTATTAGCTGTGCTTGGTGGCTGTGCTACCAAGTTTGCGGGTGGTATTGGGCCAATGAACTGTGAATTTCCCGGTTGAGGAACGGCGTTAGCAGTTTCGTTAGGATTTGTAGTTGAAGTAGGTTGTGCTGTTACAGTACTATTCGGTACGTAATCAATCAGTAATTCAGTGGCTGTTTGGGGTTGATTAGGTGTGGCGTTAGTAACTGATTTGGGCTGAATGGAAATCTTCAACAGCAAATCGTTGCGACGTGCCTCAAAAGCTCCTCCTGTATCATCTGTCGGCTGTTGTAAAATCTGCCAGTTATTTGTTTGAAACTGGCTGCGATAAAAACTAGCAATAAAATTACTGGGGTCAGAACTTAACCAACGAGTTGAGATTTTGTTTTCTGAGCCGCTAGCAGGTGTAACTTCCTGTAGTTTGGCATTGGAATATAAGGGGATATCTTTAGGAAAATCAGATGGTAGCTGAACGGCTGATTCATTTTGCTGTGCTTGCGGTTGATTACCTGGGGATTCTCCAAAGACAACTTGATCGCTTTGTAGTTTCGGATCTGCCGCCAAAGATTGCTCAAGGTTTTTGGCGACTGGACTATTAGCACAGGCTGTTAACGAAGTGAGTATAACAGCCCAAATTAGAAATACAGCTGGACGTTTACAGGGAAGCACAGGAAATCACACATTGAGTTTCAATTCCTACCCTAGCGCAGACTGTCCATTAAATGGGAATGGGGCATGGGACATGGTTATTCTCCTTTATTCCCCTGCTCTCCTCTGACTCTCTATAATCACCAAAAGACACTACCGACTTACTACGTCTTCTTCCTAAATGTCTATGTTAGTGATGATATCTCCAAAAATGAGTAAACGGTAGCAAAAGCTACCGTATTGTCTTCGTTTTACAGCCATTAGGTTTTGATAATTCCTATGCTTATTTATAGAGTTCCCTAAAATTCTGAAAAACTAACATTTTTGAGAAAAAACATAAATAAATCTGAAATCCTTGCTAGATAAGAGTTTTATGAGTTGAAAGTTCGTAGTAAGGACTTTAGTCTTTAGATGAGGAATCGAGCCACCGACTACAAACCGATCGATACTTGATTGTGAACCAATTTTTCAGATAGTTATCTAAACATCCAAGTTGTAGAGCAGATAACTGATTGATAACTGGTCAAAAAACAGTTTAGCGAGCAAAAGCTGGAATCTACTTCCAGATGCACTAGTTGTAATGCGATGCCTACGGCAGGCATTGCCTACGCCAAACAACTGAAGTGATAGACTAGGAATAAAGCCCCCCTTAGCCTCACCCAAAGAGGGGAATAGATCAAGTTAACTAACACTGCCTAACAATCGATTCTGGAAATTATTCATCTAACGATGGTAAGGTGAGTAAGGGAATCTCTGGAAAATGCCAGTGTCAAACAATTCCAGGAAATTGGCGTAAGTTCGTTATTCTTGGCGACTGGGGTAAATAGGTAAAGCAGTCAAGTGTCGCAGCAGTTTCCCTAGTATTTCTAAATTGATTTTCTGGAGAAAGTGTTACTTGTGCTGTAGTCAAGGGTTTCTTGACAGCCTCGAAAGCAGTGAGTGCTTCGTCTAAAAGTGCGTAGTTTACCGTTGTAGGCATCGCTTCTATGTTATCCAAAACTTTCCCTCAATCAACCCATCCCCTGTTATTCTGGGATAAGGCTGTGGTTCTTTTAGGAAGGCTGGAAGGTGCGCTTCGCAAGTTATAGAAGTAGTACATAGTTATCTATGGCTGTTTTTCCCAATCCTATTTAATGATTGGCTTGAGGCGAAAAAGATACTTCATCAAATGCACTGGCGGTTGAAAAAAACTCTACAAACTTGGTCTGAACAGTTAACAGCTTCCTGATAGATTAGATACAATTAGCATCTGTGTTTTCTTGGGCGATCTGCTCAACTTGATATGGTGCTGCACTAGCCGATTTGACATACTACTAAGCCTTTCACCTGCTGGCTCTGGCAATAATTTTTGATTCAGGGCAAATTAAGACTTATATTCAAGGGGCTTGGGTGTTTCTTGGAGATAAAGTTAACCAAACGGTAGTAAAAGGCTGAATCAGATATGTCTGATGTCAAAAACGCAGATCGGATAGGAATATGAAAATCTAAAATAGATATTAAGAAGAAAAAACAACGACCATCGACAACCGTCAGTCCTTTTTACTTTCTGTAAAGCGTCACCGGGTTGT
This sequence comes from Nostoc sp. JL23, assembly GCF_017115065.1. Lineage (NCBI taxonomy): Bacteria > Bacillati > Cyanobacteriota > Cyanophyceae > Nostocales > Nostocaceae > Nostoc > Nostoc sp. JL23. The sequence continues at coordinate 89,633 of NZ_JABXKN010000092.1, read as the reverse complement.
TACCAGTGCTGAAACACGATTACATGCAAGTTTCCCAGGATCAGCCTATTTATTCTGAGGCTCCACTCCAGCTGTTACTGTTTGTCGATGGACGCCCCAAGTCCCGTCAACAGGTGCAGCGAATTCGTGCTTACTTAAAAGAATTACAGGCTGAGTATAGTTTTGAACTTCAAACTATTGATGTTGGACAACAACCTTACTTAGCAGAACACTTTAAATTGGTAGCAACGCCAGCTTTAATTAAAATTCACCCGGAACCACGACAGGTTTTGGCTGGGAGTAATATCATAGCGCAATTGAAAAACTGGTGGCCTCGCTGGCAAGCCGCTGTAGACGCCTATTTGAAATTACAGGAAGACTTACAAGAACGGATAGACGATACTGCTAGAGTAACATCACCCAAATCCACTATTCGTTCAGTTGCTGTTTCTGCCGAACTCATCCGACTCTCAGACGAAATTTTTCGCTTAAAACAAGAAAAAGATAACCTCCAAGAGCAGCTACAGTTTAAAGATCGGGTGATTGCGATGCTGGCACACGATCTCCGCAATCCTCTAACTGCTGCCGCGATCGCCATCGAAACTCTCCAATCTAACTACAATTTAGAGACAGGCCAATTTCAGCGCCTCAAACCATCCTTGACGGCGCATCTATTAAAACAAGCCCGGAATCAAACTAAGGTTATCGATCGGATGATTGCCGACCTTTTGCAGGTAGGTCGTGGCAAAGATACGGAGTTTCCTATCTTACCACAAAAAGTACAGCTAGGTAAACTGTGCTTAGATGTACTAGAAGAATTGTGCGATCGCTACACCGCCAAATCCCAAGAAGTAGAAACAGATATTCCCAACGACTTACCTTATATATATGCTGACCCAGAACGCATCCGGCAAGTGCTAGTAAATCTGTTGGATAATGCCATCAAATACACCCCAGAAGGTGGCAAGATTAGCGTCGCCGGATTGCACCGTACTACCCAAAAAGTTCAGTTTAGTATTGGCGATACTGGGCCTGGTATTCCTGTAGAGAATCGCGATCGCATCTTTGAAAACCACTTCCGCCTGCAACGGGATGAAGGTACAGAAGGTTACGGCATTGGGCTTTGTCTATGCCAACGCATCGTCTTGGCACATTATGGTCAAATTTGGGTGGATTCTGCCCCCAATAACGGAGCATGGTTTCACTTCACACTGCCAGTTTATCCTTCTTAGGTAATTGGGTATTGACTAATGACCAATGACTAATAACCAATGACAATTAAGAACTTGAGATAAAGCGATCGCGTCCCCCAGCCTTTGCTTGGTAGAGTGCTTTATCTGCCAACACAATCAACTCTGAAGGCGAAGACTCCCAAGTCGGGACAACAGTTGCCACGCCCATACTGAGAGTGATGTGCTGACTCACCGCAGAACCGTCATGAACAATTTGCAAATCTTTAATTCCCGCTTGGATCACGGCGGCAACGTGAAGTGCGCCAGATGCAGGTGTATATGGCATAATCACAGCAAATTCTTCGCCACCATAACGCGCTACTAAATCCTGATGTTTTTGTGCCTTAAGGCTTAAGACAGCACCCACCTTTTGTAAACATACATCCCCTGCCGGATGGCCGTATTTATCATTATAAAATTTAAAAAAGTCGATATCACACAAAATCATTGACAAGGGAAATCCCTCTTGTGCGAGATTAATCCATTGAGTATTGAGATAATCGTCAAAGCGACGACGATTAGCCAACTCAGTTAAGCCATCTACATTGGCAAGGTGATACAAAGCTTCGTTTGCCGCCTCTAACTGTTTGTATACTTGTGCTTGCTGTAGCAGTCGGCGCAACCGCTGGCGCAATACAGGCCAGTGAATTGGTTTAGTCACATAATCAGTAGCCCCGGCGTCAAAAGCACGGTTTACAGATTCCTCATCGTCCAAGGATGTGATCATCAAGATGGGAGTACGCTCCCATATCTTGGAGATGACCGTATTGTTAAGAGTCGAGTCATTATCAAAGTTTGCAAGGGCTGATATTAAATTATTCCTGGCAATCTGGAGCAATTGCTTACAGCAGGTAAAGCCATCCATCACAGGCATTACAGCATCTAGCAAAACTATATCCGGTTTGATAGTCTCGTAAGCATCTAAACATTGCTTACCATCATTGACCTCGACTACTCGATAACCTTCTTGTTCCATCGTTTTACGCAACAATACTCGGATGGTCTTGTCATCATCAGCCACTAAAATCAGTGGTGGTTGCTTAGAAACAGAAAATGGGCTTATGCCTGACATGAGTTGCCTTCCACTTGTGGAACTATCCTGAAAATGGCTGTACAACTCAATCGCATGGGGGCGATCGCTATTTTCATCAATGCCAGGATTTGCGGCAAAGGTGTGTCTAGCTTCACAATCAACTGTTTTTTGACAATGGACTGCCTAATGTTGTTGGGCCAAGCAAGCGGTAGATAAATAAGTTGCATAGACAATCTGTAATTGGAACACGAAGGCAATTGCTACCTTTTTGTTCAACGATGGTTATGGGAGGAAATGTTACTTTTATCTTTCCCTATTGTTAAAGTCAAATTACGATTTTTTTGAGAATTACAAATACACACCCTAATTATTTATTTATGTAGATAGTTTAGAAACCTAGTGAGACAGGGCAAAGCAATTGCCAAAGTACCCTCACAAGATAGCTAATACTAAATAGTAATATCACCTGACTGAAATTTATTTAGTCTATATGACAAGGCTTGCTGAGGTTTAGTATAATTACATAAGATTGAGATAAAAGTTTACAGTAAAACTTTATTTTCAAGTGACTTCATAACCATTTTGGTCTAGCCATAAACTGCCCAGAACTCAAGTTGACTACACAAACAAGCAAAAGTTCCTACAAAAATCATCCAAACCTATTGACATTCGCTAAATCTTTAAAATGCCAGACTCATTAATGTACCAGCAGGATAATTTTGTTGTTCTAGAAACAAATCAACCAGAACAATTTATGACACCATCAGAGCTATTAGAAAAGCTCAAAACAACGCTTCAACAACTCATAACTCAAGATTTACCGCCTGACTTGCAAAAGTTTGATACTGTGGAAACTCAAGCCCAATATTTAATTGACACTAGCTGCGAATTAGATATTGGCCCTGGGAAATATTTACAGTGGTACGCAGTTCGTTTAGAAAAGTAACTTTTTGATCAGTGCTTAAGAGAATCCCAAAGAAATCTTAAGCAAAAATTGCTGACCACCTCCCCAACTTCTTCAATAAGTTGGAGAGTTAAATCGTGGTTAAAGGAATTCCCAAAAGAATAATTACTAATTCATAATTTCTAGTTAAAGACACTGTACACTAGGCCACACACTCATCAAAAAATTTGGTGGTCAACAAGAGAATGGAGAGTACAGGAGCTACTACTAATTGTAATTATGAATTATTAATTATTGTGACTGTTGCAAAAATATGGGTAACAACAAGTCATAAAGGTATGAAGTTTGGGTAACGATAATTTTTGCTCTTGACTACTGACTACTGACTACTGATTGTTTTTGAATATTGATTAGCGCTAGCTCAATTGTATTTTCAGATGGCTGCGTTATTTGAATTTCCAATCCAGGACCAAAATAATTGGTCATTTTTTCATGCTTTTTTTGCCACACATCAATTGGTATTAGCGGTGAATCAAATTCTAAAATTAGGGCATAGCTCCCATTAACTTCTGTTTCTCGTAACCCTGTGACTGTTGGCCGTTCCTGGTCATTGGGACTCAAACCCAAAAAAGAAAGCGTTGTATCTAGATGAGCATCTTGACCGTAGCAATATCGGGTGATGTCTTTGCGAATTTTATTTTGCGTATCAGTTGCTTGCTGCTGGCGCAGTATTAATGCTGACGGTGACGTAGTTTGACTAAATGGTACTGGCTTAAGTTCATTCGCTTTTAGCGCCAGTCCTCCCAATAGTAGAGGAATCCCGTAAAAAAATCCGACAAGATTGAGTGTGGCATTATTATCAGCATAGGCGACGAAGCCAATGATGGTTAATATGCCACCGATAGTTAGACCGAGTGTTCCCAAAGAGATTTGGCGTAGCATGAGCTTAAATTAGTATAAAGTCTGAATACCTTAGTTTTATTATCATCGGCTATGAGTAACAAATTAGGGAAGAACATCATCCCCAAGCGCTAGTATTCAACTAACCTTAAATTGCCATATTATTAAGGCGGTTAGAAACTGCACGCCAGTTGCACACCAATAACGAACAAGTCAGGCATTGCTGCCCAAAGCACTGGCTTCGTTTAAACGAAACTTTACCCACCTTTGTCTTTGTGGTTGTGAAACACTCAATTTTTCCTTAGTCCACATTCGCGCAGCATCCCGTAGGCAAGGCAAGTGGGACTAAGTTGACTACTAAAGGCGTATAGTGTTTCAGAATATTGGATTTTGAGTTAACTTTAAATTTAAAGGTAGTTAAAGATAGGAAAAAAATAATGGATCTACAGACTATAAAAGAACGAATTGTCGCAGTTCAAAATAAACGCGATTACCTATTAAGCTTATTAGAGCAACCAAACCTGGGAACTTTGAGAATAGATGTAAATCAGGCTTTGGAAGAACTGGATGAATTAATTGATGAATTTACACGCACCATTCCGGTAGAGTAGAAATTATCAAAACTTACGTCGGTTTAACCTCAAGTTCAGGCTAGACCGACGTTCTTTAGTAGTATTATGTCTTTAAATCCCCAGAATTGAACTAAGCCTGAGTTGGCGAAGCAATTATCACTGCAACATTTATCCTGCCACTGAACCATCTCCTGCACGCTGACCCAGCTGCCTAACTAAGGCAATCAGTTCGCTTGTAGGCACATCTTTCTTGCAAACGTCATCAAAGCTAGACATTGCCTTTGTCCCGTGAAAATTTACGTCTTCCACTGAGGAGTAAGCAAGTATCTGGGTGTTCGGAGATATAGCTTTAATGTGACTGGACGCACTCCACCCATCCATGACTGGCATCTGTAAATCTAGAACAATTACGTCAGGATGGCAACGTTTAACCATTTCTATAGCTTCTTCACCATTACTGGCTAAACCTACTACTTGAATATTTTCCTGGCAAGAAAAAACCAATTGTAAGGTTAAACGAGTCAGTTCGTGGTCATCAACTACTAAAACACGCAAGGTAGAAAGCTCGCAGGATAACATTAACATTGAGGGGAAAGACAAATTTATTCAGAATAACCTCTCCAGTTTATGAGAACAAGTGCTAGCACTGACTCTATCCTATGGTTGAATAACTTGTATGAACCTATGATAAACAACTTAGACAACTGCTCAAAAAATTCAATTTTTCCAAAAAAACTAAGTTGAGCTAGTTGTCAAGGTATAAGTAACTTATTTTTTAATTAATCAGGTTGCGACTACACCGGTTGAGCGTAATACCATGTTCATGAGAATTTTTTGTGAATTAGCTTCTGGAGAATCATCATAAGGACGCCGTTGAATGTAAGTACCATCAGCTTGTAATTCCCAAGCTTGGCGATTATCTGCGAGCATAATTCCCAGAATTTCTTGCAAATCTTTAGCAATATCTGGGTCTTTGACTGGGGTAATTACTTCGACTCGGCGATCTAGGTTGCGACGCATCCAGTCAGCACTGCCGATATATATCTCCTCCTGTGTATTGTTGTGAAAATAATAAATTCGAGAGTGTTCTAAAAAGCGACCGACAATGCTGATGATGCGAATATTTTCACTAATATCTTTGATTCCTGGGCGTAAACAACAAACACCCCTGATAATTAAGTCGATTTGCACTCCAGCGCGGGAAGCTTCATATAAAGTCGCGATAATTTCTGGATCGACTAGGGAATTCATTTTGGCAACAATCCGTCCAGAAAATCCATTTTGAACATTTTCGATTTCGCGGTGAATTAGTGCCAAAAAGCGATCGCGCATATTTACAGGCGCAACCAACAACTCTCGATAAGACTTTTGCAGGGAATATCCTGTTAAGAAATTAAATAAATCTGTAATGTCAGCGCCCAATTCTTCACGGCAACTAAACAATCCCAAATCCGTATACAGTCGTGCTGTTTTAGGGTTATAGTTTCCAGTCCCAATATGCACGTAGCGACGTATCCGGTCTTTTTCGCGCCGTACCACCATAACGGTTTTACTATGGGTTTTTAGCCCGACTAAACCATAGACGACATGAACTCCAACTCTTTCTAGTCGTTTTGCCCAGTAAATATTATTCTCCTCATCAAATCGCGCTTTTAATTCCACCAGCACAGATACCTGCTTGCCATTTTCAGCAGCGGCAATTAAAGCGTTGACGATGGGCGAGTCACCAGAAGTCCGGTAAAGGGTCATCTTGATGGCTAATACATTCGGATCGTAGGCAGCATGGGTAATAAAGCGGACTACTGTAGCCGAAAAGGATTGATAAGGATGGTGTACTAGCAAATCCTTTTCCCGAATTACAGCAAAAAAGTCCTTTCCTTCGTCCGTCTCCAGTGCATCTGGGTCTAAACTCGGTTCTCTCAACCTTTGCAGGCGTAACGGTACAACAGATTGGCGTGGTGGATCTTTGAGTTCCGGCAATGGCAAGGACATAAAGTACATTAAATCCCGCAGTCCCAAAAGACCATCTACTTCGTAAACATCACTTTCCGTTAATTCCAAATCTTGCAATAATCGCGATCGCACTATTTCAGGAGTCTGGGATTGAATTTCTAGGCGGACTGGACTACCACCCAACCGCCGTTTTCGTAATTCCTGTTCGATCGCTAACAATAAATCATCTGCTTCATCTTCTTCTAAGACCAAATCGGCATCACGGGTAATGCGGAATGGATGATATTCTTGAATGTTCATCCCTGGAAATAGAGATTCCAAATTATGAGCGATCGCTTGTTCTAAAGGTACCCCAGTCCAGTGAGCAAGTTTTTCGCTGTTCTGATCTCCCAATTCAGGCGGTATCGGTAAAAATCGTGGTAAAACACTAGGGACTTTGATTCTGGCAAAGAATTCTTCTTCGGTGTCTGGGTTCTTGACCACAACAGCCAGATTTAGACTGAGATTAGAAATAAAAGGAAAGGGATGACTAGGATCAACAGCCAGAGGAGTCAAAACTGGAAAGACTTGTTCCTCAAAATAGCTGTTGAGATGAGTCCGCTGCTTTTGATTCAAATCTATGTAATTCAGAATATGAATACCATGATTTACTAGTAGAGGACGAAGTACTTCCTCAAAATGTTGGTGCTGTTTCTTGACATGGGGAGTGAGGGTAGACCTAATATCGTCTAGCTGTTGTTGTGGTGTGCGACCATCGGGAGTTAACAGGCTAACTTTTGCCTCTACTTGTTGCTTTAAGCCAGCAACGCGCACCATGAAAAACTCATCTAAATTAGAGTTAAATATTCCCAAAAACTTAAGACGTTCTAGAAGTGGGGTGCGATCGTCACAGGCTTCATGTAATACCCTGGCATTAAATTCTAACCAGCTTAACTCTCGGTTAAGATAATATTGTGGATCGCTGAGATTGATGGGGGTAGCGCTTTTCTTAGATTTTGCCATAATGACCTAACGGCAGGCAGATGTAGCCCATTGAACTGGGGGACAATAAATATAGTAGGTTAAATGGTGCTTGAGGGTAACGCTTAAGCAATTTTTGGCAATGCTGATTTTGCGCTGCAACACAGTGACTTTCTTTGAAAGAAGAGGTCTAAGGGACTTCCAGTTAAAAAAATATCCCATAGTAGGGGCGCAAGTCCTTGCGCCCCTACAAATATACAAATAATTTGGGATAATTTATTTTTTGCAAGTCCCTAAAATTTTTGTAGTTTTGCGTAGGCATAGCCCGTCGTCGATATTCGCTTCTGACACGTGCTTTGCACCATCGCGTAGCGTTTTTTTTCAGAGTCTCACTCTACCCAACCTATAACTATATTTTATAGCTGTTTTAAACTGTGTGGTATATGGTATCAGCGTACAGTTGCGTGCCCTGACAAAATATTGCATCCAGATAAAAACTGTAATAAGTCTGGGGAGTCAAATCATTGTACACAATATATTACCCAATATTCTCCATGAAGATGCACTTAAGATTTAGTCAAGATATGACATAGGCATTTCGGAAAATGTGTGACTAATTATTAAGCAGAGTTTACAGAGAGTTATAGTGTTTGAATTGAGAGTTATGGTGTTTGAATTGGTCTAAAGCCTTACCTCTAATGTTTTTATTATTGAGTTTTCTATAATTCTAGTTTTGGTAAGTATTACCACAAACTTTGTATAAGTAGTAAGTAAATCTAATTCTTCTAAATGATGGTTTTATCGTTGTTCTACTGCTATTTTTGAGATCCTCACCAACAATTTTGTCTATTAGTTTTTGTAATTGATGACCGCTGATATTTTTAAAAAATCAAGTACTATTACTGAGAGTTTTTAGAAAAGCAATAGTTATATTTAAAACGTGAATAAAAACAACACAGGGAGCTTGTTGATCATGAAAATTTCTGCAATTATCAAAGGCAGCGTTTGTGTATTAGGTTTGGTTGGTGTTGGTAATTTCTTTGCAGCACCTGCAAATGCAGGAGATGCTGCTGCTCGTGGTGCGGTTACAATTGTTAGACCATCAGGTGCTTCTGTCAGCGTCAGTGCTGAGTTAACTGCACCTACTTCTGCATATTTCACCGGACCAGCGTTAGTTGTTACACCTGTATATAGCGGTGTCATAGGTGCAAATGACGAAAGCGTAACTACTTTAACAATAGATCCAGGTGCAGTTGTAAACCTGGTATCACCACCCAGTTCTACAATCGAAGCAGCTATTGCAGCCAAGATTGATGCCGGCACTGTTACAGCAGTTGAAGACCTAGCAGCCCTTGTCAGAGCAGCTAGTGTTAATGGCGGTCTAGAATAGACTGATTGTTAACTGACAGAAAATCACTATAGTGTTAAAAGGTATTGGCTTTTAGTCTATATGCTTTCACTTCTTGAATTGATTTTCAACCTCTGTTTGGGTATTGTTTGAGAAAATTTTGCCATCAGTTGAGACGAAACGTCTACGACTATCCCCATGCTGGGCATTGGCATCAAAGTATTTGGTAATACGCGAATCAATTCTTTGACTGACTCTCCTTTACTTATATCCATAGTTTTGACAGGGGATAAAGTAGAGAGTGACTGAGATGTAAAAGATTGAAGAAAAATACAGCCCCTTGAATGTAGTTGAGGGGCGGTATTTCCAAACTTATATACTATATTACCATATAAACCCGGTTTCTTGAAGAAATCGGGCTTTTGATGTTGTTTAAATAGATACTTTACGAAATCTTTTAAATTAGCCAATAGGTAAAATACAAAAGCCAAAAGACGGAAGCTAGAAGGCATTAGGCACAAGACAATCACACAATCATTACTCTTGTTATTTACTTATTGGACTTTGCCTTTATTTTCTAAGTGTCAATTCTTATACCAAATTTTGGTAGTCTAGCAATCAAATTTTCTGAAAAGTTACCGCTATATTGCTCATGCCAATCAAAAAAAGCATGAGGAATAAATTATGTATAGCGTGTTTCGTCAATTGCCTGGAACTATCAAAAGAACCATTTGCTTGCTGAGTTTTATCAGTGTAGGCAATTTTATTGCAGTGCCAGTATATGCACAAGAAGCTGTAGCACGCGGGGCTATTTCTATAGTTTCGCCTTCCGGCGCTTATCAAAGTGTTAGTGGTGAACTCTCTTTACTTATTAGTAATAATTTTTTAAATCCCGGCACAAATACGACTCTAACAATAACGCCTACTTTGACAAATATTGGAGCAACTAATCAAACAATAACTTCTTTATCTCTGACAGTAGGCACAGCCAATGAAATAATCACAAATAATAACAATTCCTTTTTGAACCAAACTTTAGAAACAGTCAACAATCAAACATTAATTCCCGATACAGCCTCTTTAATTCAGACAATCAACAGTACTAATGGTTTAGGGGCTTTAGAATAGTTGCAAAAAATATATTAAGTTTATTGCTGCATCTACGATATTTGATAATTCTTAGGCAATAGGGAAAGGGCAAAAAGCAATAGGAAAAAGCCACGATATAAAGGGAGAAAAGCCTCCTTGATTGTACTGATTGTTTTTACATACTAAAATAGTACTCCTCTATATTTTTATATTGTTTAATTAAATAATCCAGAGTAAATATTTCTAATGTCAGCTTGCCTATTTACTTTTGTATTTAAAATCGATAACCACCTTGAATTTGCATATCAAGTCCATTTTCTCCCGTACCAATTTTAGATTCTATAAAAATATTATTATCTGTAAAATTATATCTAAAAATAGCTCCGTAGTTTAGACCAGACAATCGGGTATTTAAACCCACATTCTTGGTAAAATAATTTTTAATATAAGCACCAACAGAGAAATTTCTACCAACTTTTTGCAAACCTTGTAACTCATAAAAAAGGCTTTTGCCTAACTCTAGGTTCGTATTAATATTTAAACCTGTACTAGTGCTAAATTCACCACTAAACAGTGTTAAAAACTCACCATTGCTATTATCTTGAATAAAAGCTATTGCAGGCGCTAAAGAAAAACTTATATTTTTTTCCTGATGATTAAAATAATAGCTGAGTACAGTGGAAAAAGGATTATTGTTATTTGATGCACTATTCCAGTCAATTTTTAATGATGGTATGTGAGTGTTGACAGCTACAGGTTTTTTATTTGAGTTTAACTGGACATGAGTTTTAATATAGTTAGCCAGAATACTGGCATATATACCCACAGATGGTTCTGCTAACCCTAAATTATTATTAGAAACTCCAGGCGCTGAGTTGGCGTTTATATTAAACCAAGTTCCTAAGCTAGCGCTATAGTTTAAATCCCCAGCAGAACCCGCAGCTAATAATTCAACTGAAGGTAAAGAGAGATAACCATCAAAGCTTTTAAAACTCACACCTATGCGATCGACTCTGGTGAGTTCAAAATAATCGAATGCTAAATCAAATGTGCGGACTGGAATTGGTACTATAGTGTTATCTTCCGAATTAAATCGTTGTACAAATTGTCGTCCTTGGGAGTTAGTCAAAATAACTTCAGCACCGCTAGATTCGTTAATAGGATTAATATCAGTATTAGTCAAAGGCATTTGATTTCCTATGAAAGTCAGAGGGCCAAATCTTTCATTAGAAAGTCTGAGGGTTGAAAAGAACGTATTTCCTGGATCTAAAAGTTCAACATCTCTTTGTAAAAATTGGACTGTGCGTTTGTGATTTCCTGTTCTCAGTTCCAAAATATTAGAATTATTGGGAGTGATTTTACTCTGAAGTGTGATACTTCCAGAGACTTGTTCTAGGTCGCTAGTTGCATTAGAATAAGCTAAAGTACGATTTAGTCTGTTGTTAATTTGTCTTCTTTGATTTGGTGTAGACTTTGTATTTAATTCAACAAAACTTTCTCCGTTTTTAAAGCTTTGTCGTGCTTCTGCTAAACTTTCATTAATATTATCTATTTTAATGAATTCAAAGATTCCGCCTAATGCCAATCCTAAAGTAGAGTTAGCTGTTTGGATACTATCAATACTAAAGTCACTTAAATTAGCTGTAATAGACAATCCTGGGCTAGAAAAAATATTAGAATAACTAGCACTGATTTTTTCTTGATCGTATTGAATAATGGTCCGGTTGTGAGGATAGTTAACATATAATTTGTGCCAACTAGAAGTTTTTTGTGTCTCAGATAAAGTTTTAAATATGGGGTCTCTTTTGCCGAAAGATACCCATAATAAAGAATTTAAATAAGACAAGTCTCTCTCAAGTGGCGTCAAGTAAGGATTAACTGCTATATTTAATAAATCAAAATTATCAAATTCGCCTCTCTGGGCAATCTTAACACCTGGTAATGAAGAGACAGGAGCAGTAAAACCAAAACCTTCACCCGTTAAGATATTTCCCCATAAAATACCAGTCGCTTCTAGAACACGATCGGGAATAATTTCGCCTAGTTTAAGTTGAACGCTTCCGCAATTTAGTAAAGGCTTTAAATTAGTAGTAGGAAAAGCTTGTAGAATTTTAGGTGTATTAGTAGTATCTAAGAAATCAAATAAAGAGCCGCCACCATCATTACTAAAAGTGGAACCGCTTCCAATAATTGGTGTAGTATTTTCCAGAACTGTGACATTAGGATCGTTAAGATTAATTCCGCTATTAATTATTACTTTACCAGCAGGTATTCCTTCAGGATTAATTAGTTCTCCTGCTAGAGAAAGTATAGAAAAATCTTGAATTTTAGCTCCGCCGACTAATTCATCAAAATTCACAGGTAAAGTACTAATATTTTGCAATCCCCAAAATCCTTGGGTTGATGTCACATTTTGGGTAATGTAAGTTTCAGAATCTCTACCTTGGGCAAGAATACCTGCTTGTGTACCTTTAGTCTCAATTACTAATCTATTGTTATCGAGAACCCAGTAAAACTGGTCATCTTTGGGAAATTTAGCATAAGTAAATTTATCAATAAACTGATTGTCTCCAGAAAATCTGATATTTAAATCTGTATCTATATAATTTTCATCTTCATTTGGTTTAAATAATTGAGGTTTAAAAGTCAGGTTATCTGTTGGATTAACAATCCAAGAATACCTATTGGAACTTGCAGTCAGAGCGTCAATAATTATTTTCTTTTGGATTACTTGTTGTTGTTTGTTTGTTCGACGTAGTTTTTGTATTAGTATTTGTTGCTGGGGTGTGTATGGTTTGGATGGATTGGGATCTGATGGTTGAATTGTATTTGGTTGAGGCTTTTCTTCATCTTCTTCAGGTAGCTTGGGAGGTTTGTCTTTGTATTCTTCAATTGGGATAACGTCAGCAATGGTGAATTTTTGTAACTGTTTTGGTTTCTCTAAGTTAGAGTTAGACTTTCTTAAAGCCTGTTTTAACAGCTCGTGGCTTTGGAAGTTATTTATTGTTTGATTGAAATTGATTAATGAACTATTCTGATTAGCGATTAAATCAATATTATTTTGCCTGTTTATGACTAGAGCGATCGCAGATAATTTAATAAATATAATTTGGTATACAATTGTTGAAAATAATAAACAAATTCCAATAGTTTTTACATTTTTTTCGAATCTCATTAGGGAGATTTTGATGCTTTTTTGATTTGAATTTTTCAATGCTTTCAGAATAAAATTTTTGGCGATTCAAATTATTGAGCATTGGCTAATGTCGAAAATTAACCATTATTTAATACTTGGTATTTGAATTTATTTGATTCGATGGATTTAACAGTGTTTCAGTAAATATAGCTAGTCAAAAAATTTTGATTTCTTATCTTGTTCGTAAAGAATAAAATAGGATTAAGCAGATTTACTGCAACAAGAGTGTAATTCTTGAGCAAAAATTCAACCTCAGCAAAATCACCAAAACTCAAAAATTGAGCCATTATTTAGCCGTATAAATACGTAATGCAAGGATATTCACTGAAAAAACGCAGTAAAAAATCTACTTTAGGCTACTCGCTGCCGTCTCTCAATTTGATACACTTCTGTGACTGCCGTATTACTACTGCTGTTTGCTAGTGAAGTTGATTTATACATCCGCAGTACACTGATTGAGCGAATTGAGGATACTCTTAACCATGTAGTGGAAACAGTAGAGCAATATCTCACAATCAGCCGCTGTGCATCTATGCTGATATTTGAGCTAATTAATGCTATGCAGATAAATTTCGCATTAATGTAAAAGACAGTTTTCCTGAGAATACCAAGACGGTAGACGATGATCGCATCGACCTAGAATGGTTTATTCGGACTAATAAATTACTTTGGGAAACTCACTAAATATCCTATATTTAATAACTAAATCTAATCATGCACAGTAAATAATATCAGCCCTAAACTTGTCTACACTAGAATTTTAAGAATCGCTTCTAACAGACTTTCCTGAACAGCCAAAGGTGAGGAAATAATTAACAATTATTAAAAAAGGTTAAGCTATTCTTGAGATAATCACGCTGCTGACTGGATATCACATTTATATTTATTAAAAAAAGTTAATGAAACCTAGACATATTGATACAGAAGTAACGAGGTTAGAAGCCCTCCGCCAGTATCAAATTCTTGACACAGAACCCGAAGAAGCATACAACAATCTTGCTCAGTTAGCGGCCTTTATTTGTGGCACTCCCATATCCTTGGTAAATTTTATTGATGAAAACCGTCAATGGTTTAAGGCAAAAATAGGTTTAGATGTATCAGAAATGCCCCGGAGTGTTGGATTCTCTTATCTTTGCCAAGAGCAGCTTAATGTTGTGGTGGTTCCTGATACCCTAGCTGATGAGAAGTTGGCTAGTAATCCAGTAGTAACTGGCTATCCATATATACGGTTTTATGCAGGTGTACCCTTAATTACTCCGCAGGGAGATATGTTGGGAACTCTGTGTGCAATTGACCAAGTTCCACGACAACTAAGCCAAAAACAAGTGGAGGCATTTGTGGGTTTGAGTCGCCTGGTAATCGACCAACTCGAACTCAGGCGTCATGTAAGTGAGGTATCTAAAGTTACTGAGAAACTAGTGGCACACGAGCAAGCAGCCCGCGCCCAATCTGAAGCAGCCAAAACCCGCATCACCAATCTTCTCGAAAGTATCACTGATGGTTTTTTTGCCCTAGATCAAAAGTGGCAATTCACCTATATTAATAGCCAAGCAGAAAGGCTATTGCAAAAAACTCACAATGAGCTTTTGGGTCAAAATATCTGGGAGGTGTTTCCAGAAATTATCGGTACAAGATTTGATTGTGAATATCGCAGAGCAATTTTAGAACAAGTGAGCGTCGAATTTGAGGAGTTCTATCTGCCACAGCAACAGTGGCTTAAAGTCCATGCCTATCCAGCAAAAGACGGCTTGTCTGTTTATTTCCAAAACGTTACTGAACGACGGAAAACAGCAGAAGCACTACGAGAAAGTGAAGAACGTTGGCAATTAGCATTACATGGTAATAATGATGGTATTTGGGATTGGAACCTCAAGACTAATGAAGTGTTCTTCTCGACTCGATGGAAGGAAATGCTCGGCTATAAAGACCACGAAGTTTCCAACCGTTGGGATGAATGGACAAAACGAATCCATCCCGATGAGCAAGATTGGGTACTTCAGGCTTTCCAAGACCACTTTGCCAAGAAAACACCGTTTTACGTCTGTGAATATCGAGTCCAGTGCCAAGACGGCAGCTATAAATGGATTCTAGATCGAGGACAGGCACTTTGGGACGCATTGGGTGATATAGTGCGGATGGTCGGTTCTTATACTGATATCACAGATCGCAAGCGAGCAGATGAAGAATTAAAGCGGCAAAATTTGCGATCGCAACTATTTGCCGAAATCACTCTAAAAATTCGAAACTCTTTACAAATAGATGAAATTCTTCAAACCACTGTCACAGAGGTACAAAAATTACTGCAAGCTGACCGAGTGTTGATTTTTCGACTGGAAACTGATGGTTCGGGAACAGTAGTACAAGAGGCAGTCCTGCCTGGTTGGCCAGTAATTCTAGGAGAAAATATTTTTGACCCCTGTTTTAAAGAAGAATATATAGAGAGATATCGCCAGGGAAGAGTAAGTGCCCTTGAAGACATTGAAGCTGCTCATATCCAACCATGCCATCGAGAATTTCTTCAACAGTTTGCTGTCAGGGCTAATCTGGTAGTGCCGATTCTTGTCAGGGACGATATTTGGGGCTTATTGCTAGCTCATCAGTGTGCCGCACCTCGACAGTGGAATCAGTTTGAGACAGATTTGTTACAGCAATTAGCTAACCAAATTGGGATTGCTTTATCTCAGGCGCAACTATTAGAAAAAGAAACCCAGCAAAGTCAGGAACTTACTCGTTCTAATGCGGAATTAGAACAGTTTGCCTACGTGGCTTCTCATGATTTGCAAGAGCCGTTGCGGATGGTAACTAGTTATTTACAACTACTGGAGCGAAGATACAAAAACCAACTGGATGCCAATGCGGATCAGTTTATTACATACGCAGTAGATGGGGCCAGCCGGATGCAGACCCTAATCAACGATTTGTTAAACTATTCCCGCGTCAGCACCCGTGGACAGCCTTTTATGCCAGTTGATTGTAGTGTTGTCTTAGAACTGGTGCTTGCTAATCTTCAAGTTGCGATCGCAAATCGAAAGGCAGTTGTCACTTACGATACTCTACCTCAAGTGATGGCTGATGCTACCCAATTGACACAAGTATTTCAAAACCTGATTGCCAACGCGATCAAATTTTGCGATCGTCAACAGCCATTAATTCACATTGGGGTACGTAAGGGAGATGCAGATATATTAGATGGAAAAAATTTAAATTTTACCCCCTCGGAGGATGAATGGTTGTTCTCAGTGCGTGATAATGGAATTGGTTTGGAATCCCAATATACGGAACGTATTTTTATAATTTTTCAGCGCTTGCACGGTAGAGACAAGTATCCAGGTACTGGAATTGGTCTGGCCATTTGTAAGAAAATTATCGAACGCCACGGCGGCCGGATCTGGGTTGAGTCGAAACCGGATCAAGGCTCCACTTTCTACTTCACAATTCCAGATAGAGTATGTAAGCAATGGTAAACACCATAACAGCGATTATGCCTATTGAGGTTTTGTTAGTAGAGGATAATCCTGGCGATGTCCAACTTACACGCATCGCCCTAGAAGATAGTAAAATCTCAATTCACTTAAACGTAGTCGAGGATGGTGTAGAGGCAATGGCATTCTTGCGAAAACAGGGAAAATATGCTAAATTACCTCATCCAGATATTGTACTGCTCGATTTTAACCTTCCGAAAAAAGATGGACGAGAAGTATTAGCAGAAATAAAAGGAGATGAAAACCTTAAACGAATTCCTGTAGTAGTTTTGACGACTTCCCAAGCTGAAGAAGATATTCTCAAAGCCTATAATCTTTTTGCCAACTGTTATATAACCAAGCCAGTAGATTTCGATCAATTCGTGAAAATTGTCCAATCAATAGAAAATTTTTGGTTTGCGATCGTAAAACTGCCACCGGAGTAGTGGAAATGGCAGGTGAAAATATTATTAAAGTCTTGTTAGTAGAAGACAACCCTGGTGATGTCTTATTGTTGCAAGAGTTATTTAAGGAAGTTACCACAGTTGTAGTTAAGTTGATGCCCGTTGAACGGCTTTATGAAGCAGTCAACTACCTAACAAACGAAACTTTTGATGTTATTTTATTAGACCTCTCGCTGCCAGATAGCCAGGGATTACAAACCTTTGTCATTGCTCACAATCAGGCAAAAGCAACTCCAATCATTGTGCTGACGGGTATAAATGATGAAACCCTGGCAACTAGCGCAATGCAACAAGGAGCGCAAGATTATTTAGTGAAGGGGCAAGTAACTGGTGACTTACTGGTGCGATCTATGCGTTATGCCATCGAACGCCAACGGGCAGACAACGCACTGCGGCAGAGTGAGGAGCGATTTCGGGTTGCTCTCAAAAACTCTCCAATCTTTGTCTACAACCAGGATAAAGATTTACGCTACACCTGGGTTTATAATCCCCCATTTGGATTGACAATTGAGAAAATATTGGGCAAACAAGACTTAGATATCATCCCAGTAGAAGATGCTCAACATCTGATCGCAATTAAACATGGGGTGCTGACTACAGGCATCGGAACGCGAGAGGAAGTATCAATTACCATCAAAGATACAACGCGATATTACGATTTAACTGTTGAGCCACTACGGAATGAAACCCAAGAAATTGTTGGAGTGACATGCGCCAGTATAGATATTAGCGAACGACAAGCTGCGCTACGCGAACGCAAATTGGCAGAAGAAAAAATCCGCGAACAAGCAGCATTACTAAATGTCACCACAGATGCCATTTGCGTCCGAGATTTAAACAATCAAATTATCTTTTGGAACAAAGGTGCAGAAACACTTTACGGCTGGCAAGCTACAGAGGCTTGGGGTAAAAATGCTAGCGAACTTTTGGATGACGAACCTTCGCCAGAAATTGAAGCGGCTCTATTGCAAACTATTAGTAAAGGTAAGTGGCAGGGCGAATTAACAAAACTTACTAAAATGAACAAAGAAGTCCTTGTGGCTAGTCGCTGGAGTCTGGTATGCGATGAACAAGGAAAACCCAAATCAATTCTCACCGTTGACACAGATATTACCGAGAAAAAGCACCTAGAAGCCCAATTATTTCGCGCTCAACGCCTCGAAAGTATTGGCACTTTAGCTAGTGGTATTGCTCATGACCTCAACAACATCCTGACACCGATTTTGGCAGGAGCGCAACTGCTACCGCTGAAATTTCCCAATGCAGATGAGCGAACTCGTCATCTCCTAGAAATTTTAGAAATTAACGCTAGACGCGGTGCTGATTTAGTCAAACAGGTACTGTCCTTTGCGCGGGGTGTAGAAGGGAAGCACATCACTTTGCAACTCAAACATATAATTGTGGAAATTGCCAAGATTCTTAAAGAGACCTTTCCCAAATCGATAGAAATCAGCACTAATTTACCGCAAAATTTGTGGATGGTTTCTGGAGATAGTACCCAACTGCATCAAGTACTGATGAACCTCTGCGTTAACGCCCGCGATGCTATGTCCAATGGCGGTACTTTGAGTATCTCTGCTGAAAATATGTTGATTGACGCAAATTATGCCCGCATGAACCTAGAAGCCAAAGAGGGGCCTTACATAGTAATTACTGTCTCCGATACTGGAGTTGGGATTCCTAAAGAAATGCTAGATAGAATTTTCGAGCCATTCTTTACTACAAAAGATGTCGGACAGGGTACGGGTTTAGGACTTTCCACAGTATTGGGAATCGTTAAAAGTCACGGAGGTTTTGTGAACGTGTATAGTGAACCGGAAAGTGTCACTAGCTTTAAGGTTTACTTGCCAGCAGTGGGGGGAATAGAAACACGTAGCCCCGAAAATTTGCCACCAAAGACAGGACATGGAGAATTGATTTTGGTTGTAGATGATGAAGCCGCCATTCAAGAGATTACGATAACATCATTAGAAGCTCACAACTACAAAATCTTAGTTGCCAGTGATGGCATTGAGGCGATCGCGCTATATGCTCAAAATAGAGACAAAATTAGTGCCGTCCTCATGGATATTATGCTGCCCTCACTGGATGGTTTAACAGCCATGCGTACCTTGCAAAAAATCAACCCCGAAGTCAGAATTATCGCCAGCAGTGGACTGATGTCTGAGAATAAGCTCAGTGCAGTAGCAGCTATTGGTGTCAATACATTTTTGTCGAAGCCCTATACTGTCAACGAATTATTGCTTTCTTTACAGAAAGTACTATCGAAAGTAAACTAATTACGTAACTATACTGCTATTGTGAGTGTCAAAAGCTGCTTTTATGGATGTGGGTGCAAATTGCTTGGATTTGATATGATTCATCCGTTAACACACTCCTTTTAACGATACTCACAACTTGGCTAAATCAATATGCCTCGGTTTCTTAGGTTAATCATCAATATAGTAGTCTTAGGTGCATTGTTACTCATATCCCAGCAAGTTTGGGCCCAAGATTGGCGTCCAGTTCACGGTGGTATCCCTTTCGGTATCAGTGGTATAGCTTTGATAGAGCAACAAAGCAATACGCTTGATTTTCTGATTGTCCATGACAACAAACAAAAAAACCAAGGTCGTTTAGCAATTATTAGTATTAAGGATAAAAGGCAACCTGAATATTTCCCATTGAATTGGCCAAACAATACACAATTGCCCATCGACTTAGAAGCTTTAACATCTGTTCCAGAGAAAACAAAATCCTCTTTTATCGCTTTAAGCAGTTCTGGAAAAGCTTATTACATCAGGTTAGACTCTGCTAACAAGACCATCTCGGTGCTGAAAGAATTCAGTCTACCAGAAATTATTCAAGGAAATAATTTTGAAGCATTTGGATTACAAAATATAGATGGGAAATTAGTTGCTATTTGGGGGCATCGAGGTAAAGGCGAACAACCAGCAACTATTTTTTGGGGAATATTTGACTTAGCTAAATATCAAATTACTATCGCAGGTTCTGCCAATCTGAAAGTACCGTTTCCATCTGGCAATGTTCGCCATATTTCAGATATTAAAGTAGACCCCGTAGGAATTGTGTACATCACCTCAGCAAGTGATGCTGGGGATGATGGCCCATTTCAGTCAGCTGTATATATCGCTGGTTACTTGAGATTTCGTGGCGACAAAATTGTATGGCGGCAAATTCTCAACTTGTTCCTCTCTACCGCTCTAATTATCACAAAATTGAAGCTATGGAACTTGTTCCCGGTGCAGAAGGCGGTGTAGTGGTTGGTACAGACGACGAGAATTTGGGTTCTTATCTGTACATTGTGGGTGGAAGTAGCTACTAAATTTTGAGGATTGCTGGTTTATTTGCGATCGCCTTGCATATTTGTATACACATTATAAAATATTTGTCAACTTATTTGGTGCGATGCCTACGGCGGGCAAAGCCTACGCAACTTCGTGTAGGTTGACCATTATCTCAAAGATAACGGCCACTGATTAATTACCCCTACACATTAAATCGGAACAACATTACATCCCCTTCCTGCACAACATACTCTTTACCTTCACTACGAACCAACCCTTTCTCCTTCGCCGCATTCATCGAACCAGTTGTTACCAAATCTTTATAAGCAACAGTTTCGGCGCGAATAAATCCCCGCTCAAAATCACTGTGGATTACACCAGCAGCTTGAGGTGCAGACATTCCCGCATTAATTGTCCAAGCGCGGGTTTCTTTGGGACCACAAGTGAAATATGTCCGCAAGCCTAGAAGCATGTAAGTTGCCCGAATCAATGATTTCAAACCGCCTTCTTCCACACCTAAAGACGCGAGAAAATCAGCTTTATCTTCTTCTGCTAATTCCACTAATTCAGCTTCAACCTGAGCCGAAACTATCACAACTTGGGCATTTTCTGTTGCTGCAATTTGCCGCACTGTTTCCACAAAATGATTACCAGTTGCCAACTCATCCTCAGATACATTGGCGGCGTAGATAATCGGTTTATAAGTGAGCAGTTCTAATCCTTTAATTATTTCTGTTTCTTCCTCATTCAAGCTCACCTGACGCACCGATTTTCCTTCATTTAAAGCCGCAGCTAATTTCTCTAAAACTGAAACTTCAAACTGTGCATCTTTGCTGGTACGAGCTAGTTTACGAGTGCGGTCAATTCGCCGCTCAATTTGTGCTAAATCTGATAAACCCAGTTCTATATTAATGATTTCAATATCTCGTGCTGGGTCAACAGAACCAGCAACGTGGATAATATCGTCATTCTCAAAACAACGTACCACATGGACGATCGCATCAACTTCCCGGATGTGGGACAGGAATTGATTCCCTAGTCCCTCACCCTGACTTGCACCTTTAACTAAACCGGCAATATCCACAAATTCAACCCGCGCCGGGATGATTTGTGCCGAACTGGCAATCTTAGCAAGAACATTTAACCGTTCATCCGGTACTGCGACAACGCCGACATTCGGTTCAATCGTGCAAAAAGGGAAGTTAGCTGCCTCTGCTTTAGCATTAGCAACTACAGCATTAAATAAAGTAGATTTTCCGACGTTGGGAAGTCCGACAATTCCGGCTCTTAGCATTTTGGATTTTAGATTTGAGATTTTGGATTACATTACCAAGGTAATCTAAACAGGTTCCGGTATGGTTTGGGGAATTGGTGCTGGAACTGTTTGAGGAATGGGAGTAGGTACTGTTTCTGGTACAGGCCCCGGTAACGGTTGAGGAATCGCTGGCCCCGGTACAGGTTCGGGACTAGGTAGTGGACTCGGGCCAGGAGTAGGAATTTGTGGTTCGGGTATAGAAATCGCAGTAGGATTAATCATCGTAAGTCCAAATTAAATTATTCAACCTTCCCACGCTAGATGACAACCTCGTCTGTTGACATCTCCCCAAATACCTATACCCACGAACACATCCTTTAATAATCTACCCCTCTTCTCATTCTCTGCGTCCCTTTGCGCTTCCCTCCGCGCCCCTACCCTGCGGGAAGGCGAAGCGCCTATGCGTTTAAACTCTAATTCTCAAACTACTCCTCCTTCACCTTTTCCACCACCTCTGGCACTGGATCGTAACCACCTGGATGAAACGGATGACAGCGCAAAATCCGCCGAGTTGCCATCCAGCTACCACGCAACACACCAAATCGCTCAATAGCTTCAATAGCATACATCGAACAAGTTGGTTGAAAGCGACAAGTCGGGAGAAACAACGGCGAGATAAACATTCGGTAGCCCCGAATCAGCCAAATAAATAATAATTTCATTGCAGCTACCCAAATCTTATAAATTAGTAACAGGGGTAAAACTTTTCATTTTGTCGCATCTTTGTTAATTACATTTTCTGACTTCACCTCAATTCCGGTTTTCTGGCTGCAAATTGCGTCGGCTGCAATTTGGGTGTTACTCATCCTCCTGATTGCATGGGTGGTAAACCGCTTTGCCGACAAGCCAGAAATCGTGCGAAAGATAGTTCATATTGGCACTGGTAATGTGATTTTAATCGCTTGGTGGCTAGATATTCCCGCCAGTGTAGGGATCACAGCTTCTATTTTAGCGAGTGCAATCACCTTATTATCCTACCGATTGCCGATTCTTCCTGGTATTAATAGCGTTGGACGGCAAAGCTTAGGGACGTTTTTTTACTCCGTCAGTTTCGGTATTTTAGTTGCCTGGTTCTGGTATTTACAACAACCCCAGTACGCAGCACTCGGAATTTTGATCATGACTTGGGGAGATGGATTAGCAGCCTTGATTGGGCAACGCTTTGGTAAACATAAGTATAAAGTTTTTGGTACGCAAAAAAGTTGGGAAGGCTCCCTAACTATGATGCTCGTTAGCTATGTCGTCAGTAGTTTGATTTTAGTTGGCACTCAAGGAAACAGTTGGCAAACTTGGGCAGTATCACTGTTAGTAGCAGTTATAGCTACGGCTTTAGAAGCTGTTTCATTTTTGGGTATTGACAATTTGACAGTTCCTTTGGGCAGTGCAGCCCTTGCCTTCTTTTTAAGTCAGTTAGTTTTGAATTAGTAATTGCCTTGAGTACTATTTCTAATTGAGCAAATAAGAGATAGCGCCAAAAATTCATCCTTAGTACTTTTTTAAACGCAGAGGAACACAGAGTTAAACGCAAAGGTACGCAGAGTTTTACCAAAGTTAATTCGTTATGAATTAGAGAAATGTTGTACTTAGTTAATAAAAATAGTACTTTTCAGTTGAGTCCAATACGGGTAAGCAATTTCGTAGTAAGGACTTTAGTCTTTATTTTCTAAGCACTAAAGTCCTTACTACAAACACTCAAAACTGATTTACTGGTTTAGCAGTCCGATCGCAATTTCAAGATACATTTTAGCTTTGTGCAAGTTAAGCAAGCTTTCTTGGTCGTATCTGTCAGGGTAGCTCATAGCCTTTCCTTCCATTGTTAGCTTGATCAGTGCTGCTTGCTCATCAGTGGGTGAATTCATCTCATCTACCACCCCTTCAAGGAATTGAATAACGCTAAAGCCTGGTGACTTCAACCCTCTTCCTTGTCTTAGTTGAGCGAGTGCTATCTGTGGGAATGCCATCAAGGTAACAATCCAACTGGTCTTGTACCCTCCGTTCCCAGTAGGCTTCAATCCGTAACGCCTACACAAGTCTCTCAACTCAGCAATAGTTTTGATTTCGAGTTCTGACCTTGTGAACATAAAATAGAGTTACCCATTTGTAAAAGTGGTATCGGTGGTGAACTTGTTTTGTAGACTGGGTATCACCACCGATCTAAAACCTTATTCTAATGGTTTCGTTAGTATCAAGCTATACTTACATCTCTCAACAATGCCTAATCCTAAAGGGAACCCTCAAAATTTTGAACCAGCGCAACCAAAGGGAGATAAGCCATTAACTGACCAATTGAGTTTTAGAGTCTCTAAGGAAATGAAGGAAGAGGTAAAGGCTAAAGACGACCCTCCTGAATTTTGTCGCCAAGCTATCCAAAAAGCACTAGATGAAGATAGGGAGAAGTAGTTAAAAGTTTTTGGACACAGCTACAGGACTATTCCTAATTGAGCAAACAAGAGATAGTGCCAAAAATTCATCGTTGGTTAATAATATGGATGCTGAAGAGTTGTTGCAACGCTATGCTGCTGGGGAGAGAGATTTTAGCGGGGTTGATTTGAGTGGTGTCAACCTTAATGTTGCTGGACTCTGTAAATACGACCCCACTAGGAATAATCTTAGTAGCATCAATTTGAGTGGTGCTAATCTGACTAGAACCAACATGATATGCGTCAACTTGAGCGGTGCTAATCTCAGTGGTGCTTATCTGGGAGGTGCTACCTTGACTTGTGCTAACCTGACTAATGCTGATTTGAGGGATGCAGATTTTGATTGTACCGATCTCGAAGGCGCTAAACTAATCAATGCCAATCTGCGTAATGCCCATCTTGGTTCCGTCATATTGTACGGAGCTGACTTGACTAATGCCGACTTGACTGGTGCTAGTCTTACTGGTAACGTCAGATACCTGACTTTGTGTAACACTATCATGCCAGATGGTACTGTTAGAACTGAGTTCCTTGACACTGAGTGAGTAAGGTACTTATTCTGTATCAGTTAGAAGAGATAAAATAATTGGTATTGAAACAGAACCGAATAATCTTCAATGCGTTCTTGAATATCTTTAGGAATATTTGAAAAGAAGTATAGTACTCAATACGGTTCAGTTAAGGATAATTGGTCTTATGAAGACGCGATAAATCGCGTCTCTACATGAGGGTTTTGGGCTTATCTGAACTGTATTGGTATAGTACTGTCAAAGTTTTAAGTTGATTCACAGTCAACCGCTAATTTTTCGTATCGGCTCAATCAACAAAAAAATAAATCTTTTTGAATATATTCAACACCATCCATTAGGTGAAAATTGAGCCGAGTCTATGACCGCGATCGCTCCAAAATCCAATCGAGTAAAATCGGATTGACTAACTCCGGCGCTTCATCCTGCGGACAATGCCCCACTCCCTCTAAAGGAATAAACTTTTCTACTTGCGGAAAGTTAGCTAATTCTCTCCCTAACTCTATTGGTTCCCACGGATCAGCCGTTCCCCACAAGATAATCACCGGACACTGTAACAGTGGTAAAAGGTCTTCTGGTAATGGCCCTGTAGAATAAGAAGTAAAAGCCAGAAACACAGCCCCAGCCCCCGGATCGCTTGCTGGTGAAGTGAGAATATCTACCAACTCATCTGTCACCATCTCAGCATTTGCATAAGCTTGCAGCAGAATTTTCCGCACCGTTTTCGGTTTGGCGAGTTGATTGAAAAAGAAATCACCAACTGGTTTGATAGATAACAGGCGTTGCAGTAGAGGCGCTCCGTAACGACGAGATAAAGGTAAAGTTACCCGTTTGCGATCGTGCAACAGCCGTAAAGAACAGTTGAGCAAAGCAACTCCCAACGCAATATCTGGATTACTTACTGCTGCTTGCATAGCTACAATACAGCCAATGGAATTTCCAACTAAAAAAGCTGGCTCACCGACAACTTCACGGCAAAAATCTGCTACTTGCTGTCCCCAGGTTTCTAATGTGTAGGTAATTTTTTCACCAGGTTTAGGTTTTGCAGAAGCACCAAAACCAATCAAATCGATCGCATAAACACGGCAATTTTCCGCTAATACCGGAATATTTTTTCGCCAGTGCCACCAAGAAGCACCAAATCCATGCACCAGGACAACAGCTGGCCCAGTAGTTCCTTGGGTTTGATAGCAGATCGGAAAATCTTGCCAAATCCAGGTTTTTGTAGAGTTAAGTGCTGTTTTTGAACTTGAGCTTGTCATGGTAATTTTGATCTAAATAATGCTAAAAGCTTTTTAGCAGCAAAGCACAAGTAAAATTGTTTTTAATTTGCATAAAATTTATCAGATTTTCAAAATAAATCCTTTGCTCTAGTGATAGCCTATACATATACCACAAAAGCTTATAGGCCGATAATACTAGCATTAAGCTGATAAATTTATCCAGTGTAGAGAGTTTTCCTCTTCTTTATAGAGATAATTTACTCACAACTGAGATTATGTCAGTATTAGAAATCATAACTTCTCTAATGTGAGTAAGATTTGGGCTATTTTTTAGATGTGAGTGAATTAGCATCAGTGCTAGATTCAGTAGTTTCACAATTTACGATCGCAAATTTGGTCTATAAGATTGGCGAATATGAGGCATCGGCTAAGGGGTGGTTTGGAACTGGAAACTGACGCTGAATTTAACAATATTTTTTTTGTTCCTAGTTCTGCGAGCCAGAAAACATGAATCTACTAGAAACAATTGATACTCCCGTTGGGAGCTACGCACCGGATTTTGAATTGCCAGGAATTGATGGTCAAGTACACCATCTCAGGCGTTATCTTGAGAAGTTCCGAGCAGTCGGCGTTATTTCTATGTGTAACCACTGCCCTTATGTAGAGCGGTATTTAGGCAGACTAAAAAACATTCAAGCCGAATTTGCCCCAAAAAGCTTCACACTAATTGGACTCAATGGTAGTAATGTTGACTACGACACTAGGTCAAGCTTTGAAAACATGAAAGCTTTTGCCCGACGTCACCAGTTGAACTTTCCTTACCTGTGGGACTCAACGCAAGATGTGACCGGTAGTTTCGGTGCAACAAAAACACCAACGGCCTTTCTCATAGACACAAATGGTATAGTCCGTTACAAAGGTAAAATTGATAATCATCCCCAAGAGCGATTGTCAGTGGGAGAGGATTATTTGAGAACTGCGATCGCTTCTCTGTTTAAAGGTGAAGAAATAGCTATACCACAAACAGAACCAGTTGGGACTACATTGATTTGGCGTAACTAGACATAGATAGTCCCTGTAACTGTTATCTTAAATTGGAGGCAATTGCAACTTTTTTGATAAAGCGTAACTTCATGGGAACGAATTACCGACGGGTTTTACTCAAACTGAGCGGTGAAGCCTTAATGGGCAACATGGGCTATGGCATTGATCCAGAAGTGGTCAAAGGAATAGCACAAGAATTAGCAGAGGTGATAGCCACTGGTACTCAAATCGCCATAGTTGTTGGCGGCGGCAATATTTTTCGTGGCGTCAAAGCAGCGTCGGCGGGGATGGACAGGGCAACCGCTGACTATATCGGGATGATTGCCACGGTAATGAATGCCATGACGCTGCAAGATTCGCTAGAACGCATAGGAGTACAGACGCGAGTGCAAACCGCGATCGCTATGCAAGAATTAGCGGAACCGTATATCCGTCGTCGTGCCATCCGTCATCTTGAAAAAGGACGGGTGGTAATTTTTGGTGCTGGTTCTGGAAATCCCTTTTTTACTACAGATACTACTGCGGCATTAAGAGCCGCAGAAATTGATGCCGAGGTGATTTTTAAAGCCACCAAAGTAGATGGAGTATATGATGCCGATCCTCATATTTATCCTGACGCCAAGCGTTACAATAGCTTAACCTACGCGCACGTTTTAGCCAAAGATTTGCGGGTGATGGATAGTACTGCGATCGCCTTGTGTAAAGAAAATAATATCCCAATTTTGGTATTTGACCTAACGGTGCGAGGTAACATCCACCGAGCAGTCATGGGAGAATCCATCGGCACCCTTGTGGGAGGTTCTTGTGAAATTAGCTGAAGCTGAAAGTACGATGCAAAAAACCGTTGAGGCAACTCAACGAGCTTTTAACTCGATTCGCACTGGTCGCGCCAATGCGAGTCTATTAGATAAGGTATTGGTGGACTATTACGGTTCGCCTACTTCCTTGAAATCACTGGCAAATATTAGCACGCCGGATGCTACGACGATCTTAATTCAACCCTACGAGCGCAATACCCTAAACATCGTTGAGAAGGCTATTTCCCTCTCAGATGTGGGTTTAACACCCAGTAACGACGGTTCTGTAATCCGGTTGAATATTCCGCCCTTAACCAGCGAGCGCCGTAAAGAATTCGTCAAAATGGCATCCAAGTATGCTGAAGAGGGTCGTGTTGCTATTCGTAACATTCGCCGCGATGCCATAGACGCCATTCGCAAACAGGAGAAAGCCTCTGAAATCTCCAAAGATGAATCAAAAGACCAACAAGACAACTTGCAAAAACTGACAAATGAGTATACTGCCAAAATAGACTCACTGTTGGCAGAAAAAGAAAAAGACATCACGACTGTTTAAAGTCTAAAGTCTTAAGTATAAAGGCTGAAGGATAATGGATAAATTCTTCAGCCTTTATCATTTCTTAGGTATCTAGCAAAAATTGATCAAAAGTATCTCAATAGAAAATAAACTAATTGGGGAGCAAAAATTCAGCCTTATGTACGACTGCATCATCGTCGGCGCTGGGCCAGCTGGTGGAACAGCAGCCTATCATTTAGCCAAACAAGGTCGCTCAGTATTAGTCTTAGAAAAAGAATCTCTGCCAAGATATAAACCTTGTGGCGGTGGTGTATCTCCAGCGATCGCTCAATGGTTTGACTTTGATTTTAGCCCAGCGATTTCTGTGAAAGCCAACTCCCTTCGTTTTACCTGGAAATTGGGCGACCCCGTGGAAGCAAAAATCGCCACCAAAGAACCAGTCTGGATGGTGCGACGAGATATTTTTGACCATTTCCTAGTGCAGCAAGGACAAAAGCAAGGGGCTGAACTACGAGATAATACGGAAGTAACTGGTATTGAATTTCAAAGTGACTATTGGCAAGTTAACACAGCTAATGGTGCAGTTACAGGTCGCTACTTAATCGCAGCCGATGGTGCCAAAGGATCAATGGCAAAATGGCTAGGTTTCAAAGAACGTAAACGTTTGCTCACAGGGGCTTTAGAGGCAGAAATCCCTGGCATCATGGAAAACAAACCCACAATTCATTTTGAGTTTGGCTTGGTCAAAAACGGCTATCTCTGGAACTTCCCCAAAGCTGATGGTTATTCTATAGGTGTTGGGACGTTTATTGGTCGTCAACCCCAGGACTTCAAAAAGATTTTGGATGAGTACGCCAAATCGTTGAATGTAGACCTCAAAACCAGCAAACAATATGGTCATCCCCTATGTATTTGGGATGGTAATCAAAAGCTACACACGCAAAATGCGGTTTTAGCTGGGGAAGCTGCTTGTGTGGTTGATCCCATGACAGCAGAAGGCATTCGCCCCTCAATTTTTAGTGGTTTACTCGCAGCCGCAACTATTAATGAAGCACTTTCTGGTGACACTAACGCTTTAGAAAAATATAGCGAAGCCATTAATGAAGAGTTGGGTACTGAGATGGCTTGGGCGCAAAAATTAGCTGGAGCATTCTATCGGTTTTCCAACATTGGCTACAAAGTTGGTGTTAAGCATCCCTCGGCTCCCCAAATCATGGGTAAGATTATGTGTGGAGAATTGCGCTATGGCGATGTTGCCGGTCGTGCCCTCAAGCATTTAATTCCTGGTTTTGGAAGTTAATTAACCAGATAAGTTACTTGAGCAACTTGTTAAAGGTAGGCAAACTTCTGCCAGATTGTACTAGATATTTCTCAATATGGCAATTTACTTGACAAAACGCCTGTCTATGTTCGCTAATATTCTTGCTCTTGTCCTCTTCATGCCGGGAATTGCCTTAGCTGTACCCGTTCAAATCAATACGACTTATGGTGTTATTTTCCCCCAAAGTACCAAAACTGCAAGCTACTCCACCTCGTCGGAGATTAGCCTGACTCCCTTACAACGCCAGGAACTCCAGGCTGTGCGTCAGAGAAGAAATAAGGAAATTGCGGCAGTATTAAACTCATCTCAGCGTGACCAACTTAATCAAAATCTCCGGGCTGGTAATAATATCAAGCAAGCGCTAGAAAAACTAAATTTGCAACCAGAACAGCAAGACTTAGTAAAAGCGATCGTGCAATTTACTAACTTGAAAATGAATGCTATTTCATCTAGGCATTTGCTAAAAATAGCAGAGAAGTAAAGGTTTGATTTGTAGAACTGATGGAAAAATTTGACTAATTGGCACTTCGATTTCTGGAAAGGCAATCAAGGATAACGTTGCATCCTACTGCAAAATAAATTCAATAAAGATTTCATTTGGTGTAGGATGACTCAATGTACTTTCGCGCATCAATCTGGACAACAGCGATACCTGGCTCAGGTTCCGAGTATTGGCTCAACTGAATGGGATCTTGCACCCGAACTAAGCCAACTTCTGATAGCAGCCGCTTGAGGTAGTCAAACGCACACAGCGTTGTCGCTGCGTAAGGAGGCTTTTTGGCACTCATCTGGATAACAACAACAACTTGCCCTTCAATCAGTTCAACCCGTTCATTTTCTGTAAGAATACCCGTTTCAAACATCCGGTGATATTCGTTTACAGTCCATAGACGGACTCTAGTTTGTGTCATTGTGTATTTCCTTTAGCCATCCGCACATCATTTTTAGGCAATTATCTCTTACTCTCAACTTTGGCAGCATCTATAATTAATCTTGCCCTATTTAGTTCGTTACCATGTCGGAAGAAGATATCCGAGCCGCCAGGCTGGAGAAAGTAGAACAGCTTAAGCAGCTAGGGACTAATCCTTATGCCTATCGTTGGGAATCCACCCATCACGCAGCGCAGTTGCAAGAAAAATTTGCCGATTTATCCAGTGGTGAAGAAGTTGATTTGGAAGTTGCCATAGCCGGACGCATTATGGCACGTCGCGTTTTCGGTAAATTAGCTTTCTTCACCTTGCAAGATGAAACCGGCACAATTCAGCTTTATCTGGATAAAAATCGCATCCAAGAAGGTATGGCAGATATTGATGCCGATGCCTTCAATCACCTGAAGCAACTTACAGATGCAGGCGACATTCTCGGAGCCAAAGGTACTATTAAACGGACTGAAAAGGGCGAGTTATCTGTCTACGTTAAACAATATACTATCCTCACTAAATCCCTGTTACCTCTACCCGACAAGTGGCATGGATTAACGGATGTTGCCAAGCGTTACCGTCAGCGCTACGTTGACTTGATTGTAAACCCAGAAGTGCGGCAAACTTTCCGCCGTCGCGCCCAAATTACTGCCGGTATTCGCCGCTATTTGGAACAGCGGGATTTTCTGGAAATTGAAACGCCAGTTTTGCAAAGTGAGACTGGGGGTGCAGATGCGCGTCCATTTATCACCTACCACAACACTTTAGAAATGGAGTTGTATCTGCGAATTGCCACAGAACTACATCTCAAGCGGTTAATTGTGGGTGGTTTTGAAAAGGTGTTTGAATTGGGGCGGGTTTTCCGCAATGAGGGAATTTCGACTCGACACAATCCCGAATTTACGACGATTGAAGTTTACCAAGCTTACGCCGACTATAACGATATGATGGCGTTGACTGAAGGGATTATTACCACTGTCGCCCAAGAGGTACTCGGTACATTGGAAATTACCTACCAAGGGGAACCGATAGATTTAACACCACCTTGGCGACGGGTGACAATGCACGATCTAGTGAAAGAATTTACAGGCTTGGATTTTAATTCGTTCCAAAGTTTGGAAGAAGCGAAAACAGCGAGTAAAAATGCTGCTATTCCTGGTATAGATGAAGCACAATCAATTGGTAAGTTACTAAATTTAGCCTTTGAAGAGAAGGTAGAAGCCAATTTAATTCAACCTACCTTTGTAATTGATTACCCTGTAGAAATTTCGCCCTTAGCAAAACCTCACCGTTCTGTGCCTGGTTTGGTAGAACGATTTGAGTTATTTATAGTCGGGCGAGAAACTGGGAATAGTTTCTCAGAACTTACCGATCCCATCGATCAAAGAGAACGTTTAGAAGCTCAAGCGGCGCGGAAAGCTGCTGGTGACTTGGAAGCCCAAGGTGTAGATGAAGACTTTCTGACAGCTTTGGAATACGGGATGCCGCCTACAGGTGGTTTAGGGATTGGGATTGATCGGTTAGTGATGTTATTAACCGATTGTGCCAGTATTCGGGATGCGATCGCCTTCCCCTTACTCAAGCCAGAAAAATCAGAATCATCCCCAGAAGAATCCTAATCTTACACCCCATTCCTTAATCCCCTCCTCGCTTGCGGGGAGGGGAGACAAAGCGTAGCTTTGGCGGGGTGGGGTTCTTCAGTTTTAAGCCCTTACACCACTACCTTTTCTAAAATCAGCTTAGAACGTTTCACTTGCTCAGGAATCGTTACGGGATAATCTCCGGTGAAGCAGGCAGAACAGAAACTATTGGTGTCTTCTCGTGTTGCTTCTAGCATTCCTTCCCAACTCAGATAGGCGAGACTGTCTACTTCCAGTTGCTTGGCAATTTCTGCTACTGACTTGGTAGCAGCAATTAGCTGATCCTGAGAATCGGTATCGATGCCATAGAAGCAGGGATGAGTTACAGGCGGAGAAGAAATTCGCATGTGTACCTCTACTGCACCTGCGTCACGCAAAGTTTTGACTAGTTTACGGCTGGTAGTACCTCGTACAATCGAGTCGTCTACAATAATTACTCGTTTACCTACCAGCACATCTTTGAGGGGGTTGAGTTTCATCCGCAGACCCGATTCCCGCATGGTTTGGGTTGGTTGAATGAAGGTTCGCCCAACATAACGATTTTTAATCAGTCCTTCGCCGTAAGCGACACCAGACGCTTGGGAAAATCCAATAGCAGCAGGTATACCAGAATCAGGAACACCAAAGACAATATCGGCATCTACAAAAGATTCTTTAGCTAGCTGGTGTCCTAATCGCATTCGATAGCTGTACAAACTCTCGTTGTGCATAACGCTATCAGGGCGGGCAAAGTAAATCATTTCAAAGATACACAATTTCCGCTCAGATTTTTGACTCCAATGATAAGAAGCTAAACCTTCTTCAGTAATCCAAACTAATTCACCTGGTTCTACGTCTCGCAGGTATTCGGCTCCAATGATATCTAAACCACAAGTCTCGGAAGCCAAAACGTAACGGACTGGATTACCAGCCAAAGTGCCGATTACTAAGGGGCGGATTCCATTAGGGTCACGGACACCCATAACGCCGACGGGAGTCCCAATAACTAAACTAAAGGCTCCTTGGCAACGGTGAAATGCCTTAATTGCACCTTCTAACCAATCAGCGCCCGTATCTATGGCTTCGGCGATCGCAAAAGCGATCATTTCTGAGTCTGTTGTGGTGACTAAGTTACATTTATTCTCAAGCAACTCTTGACGTAGTTGCACGGTATTGACTAAATTCCCATTATGTGCAAGTGCTATGGAACCTAAACGGGTTTCCAGCACTGCGGGTTGAGCATTAACTTTGCGGCTAGAACCTGTGGTGGAATAACGAGTGTGACCAACAGCAAGACTACCAGGCAATTGATCCAAGACAGATTCATTGAAGACTTGAGACACTAAGCCCATATCTTTGTGGAGATGTACTTGGGTTCCCTCAAAGGTAGCAATACCAGCTGATTCTTGACCCCGATGCTGGAGGGCATACAATCCAAAGTAGGTCAGTTTAGCAACGTTTTCTCCTGGGGCGTAGATGCCAAAAACACCACAAGCTTCTTCTGGCTTGTCAGGCTGATTTTCATGACTATTGATTGGGTTGTTGTTCTGGTCGGGGTATTCATCCGAAGTGACAGAATGAATAGAAATCATGCTAGCTTTGCTCCTGGTGGGGGGGTCAATCAATTTTGAATTTGAGATTGACAATTTTGGATTGATCGCACCGTAGTAAAGATGCGGCTTGGGATTTTAGAATGGCGATTTTAGATTTTTTGCCCAGTAAGAGCAAGATATGAACTAGAAGCAACGCCCCTAATCCAAAATCTAAAATTCAAAATCTAAAATTGGTAGTCAGTCGCTGGGATTAGATAGATGGCTGCGGAGTTCTTAACAAATCTTTAACCATCCATTAAAACAGTACCGTAAATTTGCTCAGAGACGCTAAAAGTTGTGAGTGAAGTCTAAATACTCAGCATTCAGCGCTCAGAAGTAGTGGTATGGATGGCGAGACGTTTGGCGATCGCATGGGAATAGCGATCTTCCATATCTTCGATACTAACTTTGATTAAGGTTTGGTTATCAGTGGTGAAAACCCCCAAACCCGTCTCAAAATTACCAACTACACCCAGTTTTTGCCACTCTTGACCCAGATGTTCCTGTAAATATGATTCCCAAATTTCTTGTTGTGCTGATGCTAAAGAAACTAAAATTCTGGCACCACCTTCGGCAAACAACACCTCGTCAAGGCGGGGCAGTGCGGTCTTGGGGTCTCCCCAAGTGGAGCAACTGCCGTGGTTTAACTGTGTAGGTGCTATTTCTAAATTGATTTCCGCACCAAGATTGCCAGCAAGACAACATTCGGCTAGTGCGATCGCCACTCCTCCCTCAGCAGAATCGTGGGCTGAACGTACCCAACCATTACGAATTCCTTCACGACAAACTTTCTGGACGCGGCGTTCCAAGTCAAAATCTACCCGTGGTGGTTTTCCGGCAACAGTCCCGTGGATAGTGGCTAAATATTCAGATGCTCCCAAACTGATTTGAGATGTCAGAGGCAATCCGAGAAGATAAATCACATCGCCGGATGCTTGCCAACCTTGACCACAAATTTTGGTTATATCAGGAATTAAGCCCACCATACCGACAACAGGAGTGGGATAAATGGGTTGTGGGATGCCTTGAGAATCAAGAGTTTCATTGTACAAAGAGACATTACCACCTGTGACTGGTGTCGCCAATTCTCGGCAACCTTCCGCCAAACCGCGACAAGCTTCTGCCAATTGCCAATAACCAATGGGTTTTTCTGGAGAGCCAAAATTTAGATTATCCGTCACCGCCAGAGGTTCAGAACCTACACAGCTAAGATTGCGTGCAGCTTCTGCCACCACTGCCTTAGCTCCTTCGTAAGGGTCAAGATAAACATAACGAGGATTGCAATCTACCGTGGCAGCAACACCGCGTTGGGCATTGAGGGTTTCCTTGTCTCCTTGTCCTCCTTGTCCTCCTTGTCCCCTTGTCCCCTTGTCCTCTTCCAGGGGGCGCAAACGGATAACAGCCGCATCTGCACCACCTGGCAGCATGACTGTATTATTTTGTACTTGATGGTCATACTGACGATATACCCAATTTTTAGAAGCGATCGTGGGTGTATCAAGCAAAGTTAAGAGAATATCATTCCAACTTTGCAGCCCTCCTAGAAGTTCTATTCCAGCAGTTGTAGAAGGAGGTAGGGAATCAGGAGTCCATTCCCAAGCTTGACGTGCATATTCTGGTGCTTCTGCCAATAACTCCCGATTATATAGTGGCGTATTCTCCGCCAAAGCCTCAGCGGGAATTTCTGCTGCTACTTCACCCTGAAAGAGAATCCGCACAATAGGTTCAGCGATGACTGTACCAGCAACAACGGCTTGAAGTCCCCAACGGTGAAAAATGTCGATTAATTCTTGCTCACGCCCTTTATGAGCAACAAACAGCATTCGTTCTTGAGATTCCGAAAGCAGATATTCATAGGGAACCATCCCCGTTTCTCTGACGGGAATCTTATCTAAATCTAGTTCAATTCCCACACCGCCTTTTGCCGCCATCTCTGAGGTAGAACAGGTGATTCCCGCTGCTCCCATATCTTGGGCGGCAACAACTGCACCCGTCTTAAACGCCTCCAGACAAGCTTCAATTAACGACTTTTCCAAAAAGGGATCGCCCACTTGCACAGCAGGGCGATCGTCTATGGATTGATCGCTCAATTCTGCACTAGCAAAACTCGCGCCTCCCATACCATCACGCCCAGTGGTGGAACCAACATACAGCACGGGATTGCCTAAGCCAGATGCTCCAGATTTGACGATTTCTGAGGTTTCCATCAACCCTAGTGCCATAACGTTCACTAGAGGATTACCAGAGTAAGCAGAGTCAAAGTAAACTTCGCCGCCAACGGTGGGTACTCCCACACAGTTACCATAATGAGAGATTCCTGCCACCACGCCGCTAAACAGTCGTTGGGTTTTGGGATCTTCTAAGGAACCAAAACGTAACGAGTTTAATAGGGCAATGGGACGCGCACCCATTGTAAAAATATCTCTGAGAATACCTCCGACTCCCGTTGCAGCTCCTTGAAAGGGTTCGACCGCTGAGGGATGGTTGTGAGATTCAATCTTAAAAGCTAGTTGGAGTCCGTCACCTAAGTCTACAACACCAGCATTTTCACCAGGACCCACGAGGATGCGGGGGCCCTCAGTGGGAAATTGTTTGAGTAGAGGTCGAGAATTTTTGTAACAACAATGCTCTGACCACATCACGCCAAACATTCCTAGTTCAGCTTTGTTGGGATGACGGCCTATCCGATGGACAATTTCTGCGTATTCTTCTGGTTTAAGACCTTCAGCAGCAATTTCTTGGGGGGAAAAGGCTGGTTTTGAGGTTGCAGTCATGGAAGTAATGCACTCTGGGGGGACAGAGCATTATTCTATCGATTTACTTGCCCTGTAAGTGCAGTTCTTAATTGAAGCGCGATCGCTCTTCAATTAAACTTTAACTAAATACCTGTATTTTCATCTTGGTAAATATTGGCAGTAGATGCCGTGCAGCCTTTATTACAAGCAAACTTGTTTCTTGGATGGAGGGGTAGTAAAACCCCAGAATGCACTCAACAGGATTATTCCGAGCATGAACTAGACAAGATGAAGATTATTAGCAACCAAATGCTTTAGTCTTTAAAGATAACTTTATTTTTTAATGTTGGTGAAATTTCTAGCTCCTTTACTTACGTGAGTCTAGTCTCACTCAGAGATTATTCGGGTATATGCAGTTTAGATGTAACAATCAAGTGACGAGAATCACACATATCGATGATTAGGATCGTCTCGTTCATCTCGCTAACTAGGCATAATTAATGACAACTGAACTCTAGCCGAGTCATTAATAGGGAACACACTTAATAGCCGACAGCCTTAATCAAGGACTGTCGGTTTTTTGTATCTATATTGTTGTCCTTGTCTTTTGAGCAATGCCCCTCAAGAGTCCTGAGTAATGAGTGCTGAGTAGGGAAAATTTCAACTCGGAACTCGGAACGGGCTAAACGCCCCGCTACCTCTAACGGAACTGTTTTGCCCCATACCCATAAAATTTCCCCACAACTGGTTGGTAACTTGACAGAGATTTTGCCACAGCCACTACCAAATGTGGGGAAGGTATGATCAAATTGGGGATCTTATGCCTATCGAGTGCTAATATTTTGCACTCACTCTAGTAGACCGGAACTATATTCCTAGAACCAGCACACACTTTGTATTAAGACATCGCTTGAATGATGTAATCAAAGTAAGGTGCTGCTTCGGCAGCGTCTTCCGCACTCAGTAAGCTAAGAGAGGCTGTTTTGAGGGAATTGATCGCTTCTACCATTCCAGGCACGGGAACGCCCAGTGAATTATACATTTCCCGGACACCAATCAAACCGATTTTTTCAATTGGCTCTTTGTCACCGGCAAGTACACCATAAGTAATTAGGCGTAAGTACCAGCCAAAATCACGGATACATAGAGAGCGTTGGCGTTCACCGTAAGCATTACCTCCAGGGGAGATAAAGTCAGGACGCTTCTGCCAAAGTTGTTTGGTTGCTTCTTGAACTATCTTCTTTTCGTTTTCAGCTAAGGTAGCCGCAATCCGCGTCCGTTGTACACCGGTTTGCAAAAAGTCTTTGATATTTTTAAGTTCGCCACTGCTGGGATAACGCAGTTCGTCGTCGGCTTTGAGAATAACTTGGCTAATTACAGTCATGATGATTGAAATCACCTGAAATATTATCTGTTAGTTTAGCGAGTTGGAGGTACACAAGTGAAGGGATCGGAGCTACTTATGTATTGAATTTATCTGTTTGGGGGAGTGAGGACTGGGGAGTGGGGATAAAAAAAGTGTTTTCCTAATGCCCCATGCCCAATAACAAATGACAAATGACAAACGACAAATGACTATAATAATTTGGCAACAAGGTGAATTAATTGAAGTGACGATCGCTAACCTGAGTGATACAGGCGATGGTGTGGGACGCGCTGATGAACGTGTAGTGTTTGTCCCAGATACTGTCCCAGGCGATCGCGCCATTGTCCGCTTAGTACATGTTAAACCTAAATACGCCCACGGTAAGCTTCAACAGCTATTGGAGGCATCCCCCCACCGTATACGACCTAGTTGCATTGTGGCGGATAAGTGCGGTGGTTGCCAGTGGCAGCATATTAATTATGATTACCAGCTAGTAGCCAAGCAAAATCAAGTTATCCAAGCAATAGAGCGCATTGGCGGTTTTATTCAACCACCAGTAGATCCGGTACTTGCTGCCCCTTCCGCTTTCGGCTACCGTAACAAATCTACATATCCTCTCTCGCTATCGGCAACAGGACAAGTACAGGCTGGTTACTATCAAAAAGGTAGTCACCAATTAATTAATTTAAATCAATGTCCAGTTCAAGATGCGCGATTAAATCCCTTACTTGCCGAAGTTAAGCAGGATATTCAACAGCAAGGTTGGCAAATTTACGACGAACAGCGCCACCAAGGAAAAATTCGCCATCTCGGTTTACGCATTGGCCGACACACTGGAGAAATGTTGCTGACTTTGGTGGTGAAGGACTGGAATTTATCAGGAATTGAAACCCAAGCCCAGGAATGGTTAAAGCGCTATCCGCAGTTAGTGGGAGTGTCGCTCAACCGCAATAGCGATCGCACAAATGCTATCTTTGGATCAGAAACCCGTTGCATCGCTGGAGTACCCCACCTGCGTGAAAATTTTGCTGGACTGGAATTTCAAGTACGCCCAGATACATTTTTCCAAGTGTATACCGAAACAGCAGAGGCACTATTGCAGGTAATTCAATCAGAACTCAATCTTCAAGGGCATGAGTTCCTAGTCGATGCCTACTGTGGTATTGGGACTTTAACTTTACCTCTTGCCAAAAAAGTACGTATTGCTACAGGATTAGAAGTGCAAGCAGCAGCAGTAGAACAAGCAATTTTGAATGCCCACCGCAACGGAATTGATAATGCGACATTCCAAGTCGGGGCAGTAGAAAAATTGCTTCCCCAAATGGGCACAATACCAGAAGTAGTAATACTCGATCCGCCACGTAAGGGGTGCGATCGCGCAGTCATAGATACTTTACGGCAATTGAAACCATCTCGGATCGTTTACGTCAGCTGTAAAGTAGCTACCCTCGCCCGCGACCTGAAATTGCTTTGTCAAGATGGGCAATATACCATCACACGGGTACAACCTGCTGATTTTTTTCCTCAAACTGCTCATGTTGAAACTGCCGCCTTTCTTGTGCTATCACATTTTGACAAGGGTAGTAATTCCTTCAAAAAAACTGAAATTTGAAAATTTTAGTCTAGTGCATACTAAAGATGCTAAAATTGAATTAAGGCAAAAATAAAAATTCATTTTGTTTAAATAAATTCAAGTTGCATAGGTTCTTAAAAACATGAAGAGGACTGCGTAAATTATAAATCGGCAACTAACTAGAGTATGCCAATACTCTCTAAAATTAACAGCATATTCTTAATTTGCTGAGTTCATTATCAAACTTATTCCAGCCGATATATAGGTAAACAATCCCAATTCATAGTTATAGAGCCATGCTCCCTAGCATTTTCAAAATTTAGTTTTAAAGACGCAAGTTTGAAGGCAGCATGACCACCTCAAGTTTTATCAGGGTGACTGTAATAGCAAACTGATGTCTAGCTAACTGAAAGCTATGGGGTTTCTCTTGTGATTACTATTTCACTCCGTCCAGTTGGACGTTATTGGGGCACTATTAGTTTTGCCTCAACCCTCTACCTTTGTCCCATCTTAGACTTATTGTTGGCAGAAATTCCAGCAAGATTACAAGCAGAACTGCGGCTAGGACTTCAAGAAGCCCTAGTAAATGCAGCTAAACATGGTAATAATCTTGATCCGAGTAAAACAGTTGTAGTTCGTTTTTCCGTAATAGATAATCAATATTGGTGGATCATCTCAGACCAAGGTAGTGGCTTTACTCCTTCATCTACTAGTAATGAAGAACCAACAGATTATCTTCCACCAGATGAGTCAGAAAATGGTCGTGGTTTATGTCTTCTGCATCAAATTTTTGATCAGGTAGAGTGGAACCGTAAAGGCACAGAATTGAGGCTTTGTAAACAAATGGAAAATCGCCGGGGATTATCTCTGCGGCGATGATGTAATTAGGAGTTAGGAGTTAAAAGTTAGGAGTTGAATTATTATTCATAACTCCTAACTTTTTCCGTGAGTCGGACAGGGAGGGGCAGAAATAGAGCGATCTAACCAACCAACTGCTTGTTGTAATCTAGCTTGAGCTTCTTCTGGCTGATTCTTTAAAAGATACACGATCGCTGCTGCCACTTGTTCATTAGCGCGGGAATTGCGGTTAGACTTGAGGCGATGCCAATCGTTAGGGGAAATAGTGAGCCTTTCCATAAGGGCTTGAGCTAGTTCCAGAGTACTAAGTTCATTCAGTTGACTGGTTTTAGGCAGCTGAGTAGATTGAGACATAATTATGAGTGCTGAGTGCTGTTAGCGGGGCGTTGAGCCAGTGTTGAGTGCTAAGTCAAAACTCATAGTTTTAATTTTGACTATTGGCAGACTCGCCTTTAATCTTAGTTTACTACTTGTACATGAAGCCGCTAAAACAATCACAGTCGTCAGCAGAAAATCCAGAACCAGATTTTGAGCAAGAATTAGAGGAAGTAGAGCGATCGCTCCTATCCTTAAAAGAACGTTACGATCAAGTGCAACGCGATCGCCAGCAACAGGCACAATGGCAACAGCGCCGGGATCAACTAAAGCACAATAAATCTCAGACACCAGAAATCAAAGCAGAGTTACGGCAAATTCAACGACAGTTGGAAATGCTAGAACTAAACTTAGAAAGCCAGTTATTTTCTTGGCGTAGCCTCAAAAAACCTTTCTGGCAAGTAGTCCGCTTTGGTGGAATGGGCGTTATCATAGGCTGGATATTAAAGTCTTATGCTGGGTAAATATGGTAAATCGACGGATTGCAGAAATATTGCGAAGTGGCCAACCTGATGAGTCTCTCCAAGTGCAAGGCTGGGTGAGGACAAAACGTGAGTCAAAAGGATTTGCTTTTATCGAAGTCAATGACGGCTCATCGCTAGCTAATTTGCAAGTCGTCATTAATCAGGATTTGCCAGATTATGAAGCTATATTAAAAAAATTGAATACGGGTGCTGCTGTTGAGGCTACAGGGGTACTAGTGGCTTCTCTCGGTAAAGGACAGAGGATTGAGTTAAAAGCCGAGACAGTGAAAGTTTACGGCGAAGCTGATCCCGATACATATCCCCTGCAAAAGAAACGGCATTCCTTTGAGTTTCTGCGAACCATTGGACATTTGCGATCGCGCACTAATTCTTTTGGCGCAGTTTTTCGCGTCAGAAATGCTTGTTCGACAGCAATTCACCAATTTTTCCAACAAAGAGGCTTTTTGTGGGTACACACACCCATCATCACTGCTAGCGACTGCGAAGGCGCAGGTGAACTATTTAGCGTTACCAGTTTAGATTTAAAGAATATCCCCCGCACAGAAAACCAAGCGGTAGATTACAGCCAAGATTTTTTTGCTAAACCCACATATTTAACAGTTAGCGGCCAGTTGGAAGCGGAAGTGATGGCGATGGCGTTTAGTAACGTCTACACCTTTGGCCCTACCTTCCGTGCAGAAAATTCCAACACCTCCCGCCACCTAGCAGAGTTTTGGATGGTTGAGCCAGAAATGGCTTTTTGTGACTTAGAGGGTGATATGGATTTAGCTGAGGCGTTTCTCAAACACATTTTTAAATATGTGTTGGAAACTTGCCCAGAAGATATGGAATTTTTCAATGAACGCATTGATAAATCTGTATTGGCAACAGCCGAGAATATTATTAATAATCAGTTTGAACGCTTAACTTATACAGAAGCCATCAAACTTTTAGAAAAAGCTGATGTTAAATTTGAATATCCAGTGAGTTGGGGTTTAGATTTACAATCAGAACACGAACGCTATCTAGCTGAACAATTATTTAAAAAGCCTGCGATCGTTACAGATTATCCAGCGCAAATCAAAGCCTTTTATATGCGCTTGAACGACGATGAAAAAACCGTCCGGGCAATGGATATTCTCGCACCCAAAATTGGCGAAATTGTCGGTGGTTCCCAGCGCGAAGAACGCCTAGAAATTCTAGAACGCCGTGTGTTAGCGCAAGGATTAAAGCCAGAAGACTTGTGGTGGTATCTTGATTTGCGTCGTTATGGTACTGTTCCACACGCAGGTTTTGGGTTGGGTTTTGAAAGACTCGTGCAATTTATGACTGGTATGGGAAATATTCGTGATGTGATTCCCTTCCCGCGTACACCCCAAAGTGCTGAGTTTTAGTTGGAGAATTTCAATCAGGCGATTAGAAATCGCGTCTGCACGGACTTATAAAAACTTTGAAACCCGCTAATGCGGGTTTTGCTTGTATAGGCACGTACTTTTATAAAGCGATTAATTAAAATTAAGGATTTTGAATCTCCTCTTGTAAAACTTGAACTTGCTCAATAGATAATTTGTAAAAAACCATTTTATAAAAGATTGCAAGATTATTGTTTGAGAACCTCGTACATTATTATGAGCAACAACACAGGACGGACAAGTATGTATTAGATATGAACTATTTTCATCATTAATAGGATAAATAAAAATAGGATAAAGCGGATCTATTTGCAAACTTGTAATCCAACCTCCTTTAGCAATATTATTTTCTGCATAATTGCATTCTCTGCTAGAAGCATCTTGATTAGCAAGACAATCTAAGATGTTTGTATTCCCTGTGTTTGAATACGCTATATTATTTGCGAGTATTCCAATAACTACAGCACCAGGATAACCTGGTAGTATTTCTCCTGTTGAAATGAGCCAAGGAAATTGAGAAAAAACTGAGGAGTAATGGTATCTATATCTAATACAGTCTTTTAAATCCCTATCATTCCTATCATCAACAGTAATAGTACCCAATCCCATTTGGTTGCTATATTGAGAAGAAAATACATCTCTCTGACAGCTTTGAGCAACCTTAACCAGTATTTTCATATTAATTGCATAACTTTTCATCGGCATTAAACACAAAGCAGAGCTAGTTACAAACAAAGTAATTAAAGCTTTAACAGCTAATTTAATCATTGACTTCTCTCTCTTATTACATCTTCTAATTTATCTGGAGTGTTAGGAAGGGGATATGTCGCTTCCCAAGGTTTGGTAACATCAATCACATTATTATTTGAACGTACTGTATTTTCTATTTGTTTATTCGCTACTTGTGCTTTAAGTGGTAATTGTCGTTTATTCGGATTTCCCACAGTTGCTTTTGGTGGTT
Source organism: Nostoc sp. JL23 (assembly GCF_017115065.1). NCBI lineage: Bacteria > Bacillati > Cyanobacteriota > Cyanophyceae > Nostocales > Nostocaceae > Nostoc > Nostoc sp. JL23. Next base: position 46,216 of record NZ_JABXKN010000092.1, on the reverse strand, counting down.
TTATTCGTAAAGTTTTTTTAGCCTTTGATGTAGGTTGAGAAATTGAGATAATTGGTAATGAATTAGAAATACTAGGACTAACATAGGGTAATTTTTCTTCAGGTACAACTATGTTTTTATTGGTGCGTTGGTTCAATCCAGCCATAACAACAGCAAAACATCCCAGTCCTAAACCAATGAGAATTTGCCAAAGTTTTTGGCTTTTCTGAGTCTGGCTAGAAGACGCATTGACTGATTTAGCTCCACCGACTGATACAGTAGCTACAGAACTAGATGACGCAGCAGATTTAGACCAATTGGTTGATTGAATTGCCGTTTGTGGCCATAGTATTCTAGGCACTTGTAACGCTTTTTCAATTTCGTTCAATTTATGCAAAATCACTTGCGTATTTTGAGGACGATGATTTGCAGTAGGAGCCATCAAATGGTCGATTAAATCTGCCAAAAGTGGAGAAAGATTGAGTGCATATTTTCGCCAGTGCAACTCGTTAGTCAGAGGGTCATAAATTTCTTTATCCTGGGGTTCCTTACCTGTGAGCAGAAAAATAAAAGTCCGTCCCAATGCAAAAAAGTCTGACTGCTGTACTGAATAACCGTTTTGTTGCTCTGGCGGTGAATAGCCTTGTGAAATAATTCTGGTATGGGAATTTCCCGCCAAAATGGTTGTCGTGACTTGTCGAACTGCACCAAAATCAATTAAGACAAGCTGTCCACTTGGTCGCAGCATGATATTCTGAGGCTTAATATCACGATGAAAATATTGATGAGCGTGTACTAAAGCGAGAATTTCTACAAGTTGTTTAAGCCAATTGAGAGCTTGAGCTTCAGAAAGACGTTGATAATTACGAAATTCCATCCACTGCTCTAAATTTACGCCTTCAATTTTCTCCATTGCTAAACAGTGCAATGGTACAGAGCTATTTTTAGGTAAAACAGTAAAATAACCATCTGGTTCTACCTTGGGAATACCCGCACTGTTTAGCTGACTCAAAACCTTTGCTTCCTGTTGAAACAGTTCAATGGCTTTGGGGCTATTCTCAGTCAGCACTTTTAAAACTTTAGTTTTCCCACACTCGTCAACTTCAAAAGTGTTACCAAAACCACCTTGTCCTAGTTGTTTGAGTACCCGATAGCGACCTTGCAAAAATATTTCTGACCCACAGTTACGGCAAATAAGGTTGTTTGCATTCACTGCGTCAACAGGTTTTGGGCAATAGGGATTTATACAATAGGTCATTACACAGAAGTAAATATCCTAAAAAATCGATTTTTATTGATATCTAAACAGAGGGCTAAATCTATAAGTTTCTATTAATAGAATTCCCTAAAATTTTGACAAAGTAACATATATAGCATTTCTCGCTTCAGTATTAAATCTCATACACAATAAATTAGGGTTACAACAATTGTTGTAACCCTACAGATTCGCTATATTAAATCTGCTCGAAAATCACTATAAAATAACAATTAACCTCATAAATGCCGAATTATGAGCAATTCTTCACATTTACTACATCTAGATTAATGGTTTGCCAAGGCAAATACTTTCTTGCTTGCCTGCGTGGGATAAGTGACGCTAGTGTTAAAAGAAATCGTGCAAAGCAAAACCCTCATCCCAGAAGTCAAGTAGGAAGCTAGAATGGCAATTCCCAATAAACAAGTAAAATCTAATACTGATATTTTAGATAATAGACGCACCCAAACTCGCATCCAGGTTCGTATTCCTAAAGACTTGCATGAGGAACCAGTCATTTCACGACTGGTTTCTCACTACGGTATCACAGTTATTATTGCTGATGCTCAGGTAAGCGCAAACGTGCCACAATATAGCTGCTTCGATCTGGAACTACGGGGCACTGTTTCCCAGATTGAAAGTGCCTTGACTTACCTGGATGAACTGGATTTAGAAGTTTTGCACCAATCCAGCCCTGAAGAAGATGGTTGGTAAATTCAGTGCTGAGTCCTGAGTTACGAGTGCTGAGTCAAAAACACTCAGCACTCAGGACTCAGCACTCGTTACTGATTTTAGGCCATTTGATTTTCAATCGCCCACCGCGCTAGTTCAGTGCGGTTGTGGAGATTGGTTTTGCCCAACATATTGGACACATGGCTTTCAACCGTGCGCTGACTAACATTGAGTTCTTCAGCAATTTCACGGTTAGCTAAACCCCTAGCAACAAACTGAACTACTTTCAGTTCGGTTGGGGTTAATTGCACATCGAAGGGAACCTGGATACGGGAACCGTTTTCGCCTCCTTTTGCTTGGTGTTCTTTCCAACGGATAGTTTGTTTCAGCGAGGATTCAACTTGCGCTACGAGTTCTTCTGGTTCAAAGGGCTTGACCATATAAACATCAGCACCTTTGTTTAGACCTTTAACTCGGTCTGCACTTTGTCCCTTAGCTGAAAGGAAAAGAACCGGAATCCAGCTGGTGCGTTCGTTTTGCCGGACTTGTTCCACAAAAGTATATCCGTCCATTTCCGGCATCATCACATCGCAGATGATCATGTCTGGAACATCTTGCTCTAAAATTTCCAGAGCTTCACGTCCATTCTCAGCGGTGATGACTTCATATCCCCGGAATTCTAAGTAATCCTTCACCAGCAAGATGAGGTTAGGGTCATCATCAATCAATAGAAGTCGTTTGTGATCTTTCATGCTGGGCTCTTTCATAGCAGTGGCACTTGTCGCGCTTCGGTCCATCAAAGTCTTGAATATTTATCCTCTATGGTGGGTTATTCGAGATGTTGTCCTTTTTCCTACTTAACTTGCCTTTGCTGTCTCGAAGTCTCAAAAATGCCGAGCACTTTCAATAGACTAGTAGCTCGATAGCAAAAGTCCAGCAAGGATACGTATAGCAGTAGTATCTATAATGCGCTATTATATATCGCTTTGAAAGGGGCGGGGTAAAAAACACTGATTAAATAATAATCTTTCGGACTCACAAGTAAGTATTGGCTTAAAGATGACCCTACCTCAAAACCAACCCGCACTTTCTTAAAGCTTACTGCTATACCATATCTTTTGGTTGTTAAGCCTCTATGAGGTGTTCACAAGAAACTAGGGAAGTTTCTGGCAAAAGATGGATTGAAAACGCATATTTTCCTACCACCTTATTGCCTATTCAGTGTTCTCGGATAATCCGCAGGGTAACTTCCGGGTTTGCTTGGCGATACCAGACACCATCAGGGTAAACCACCATTATGGGTCTAGAAGAAGAAACACGCAAGCAATTGGCTTTAGTTTTATAGACGCAAATAGAATGACTTTAGTGCGACTCATTGAGTTTTAAATCTTTAAGTCGCTTTTTTAAGTAATCCCAGAATTCCAGACTAGCTCGTTTTGAGCAGCAATTGTCTGGTCAGCGCAAATAAAAATGTGTCGCTGAATTTTTGCAAGTCCTAAACTTTCTACACAATTACTCAGGATCTTATGTTCCAGGGACTTAGTGGTTTTGGGAATTTGATGGCTGGACTGGATCGCTGTCACTGTATTGTTACTCATCGAGCGGCTCCCTGATTACAGTTCTATAACAATTTGCAAGCTTTGCAAATAAAGTTGACTGGGTTGACTGGGGAGTGGGAATGGGGAATAGGGAAGAATTTTCATAACTCTTAATTCTCCACTCCCTACTCTCTTCGTAACTTACAGAACAAAACCCGCAAGGTATAAACAATTAAGCATTTATACTTAAGTACATCTATGACCTTCTAGTTCGGGAACCCGTACTCAAGGCATTCTTGCCATTGGACGCCACTTTTCGGTAAATTAGCACTCAGGAGTTGAGAGTGCTAAACTCTGGAGAAAATAATTATGGCTGCTTTATCTCTAAGCGTTTCTACAGTTAAACCTTTAGGCGATCGCGTTTTCGTAAAAGTGAGCGCCTCTGAGGAAAAGACCGCTGGTGGTCTGTATTTGCCCGATACCGCCAAGGAAAAGCCCCAAGTAGGGGAAGTAGTGGCCCTTGGTCCTGGCAAGCGTAATGACGATGGAAACCGTCAGGAATTGGAAATTAAAGTCGGCGATAAGGTGCTGTACTCTAAGTACGCTGGTACTGACATCAAGCTCGGTACTGAAGAATATGTACTGCTTTCTGAAAAAGATATTTTAGCAGTTGTTATCTAGTGGTCATTAGTCATTGGTCATTAGTCATTAGCCAATGACAAAGGACAAATGACAAATGACGAAGAACAAAAGACAAATGACAAAGGACAACTAAGAATAATTATGGCAAAGCGCATTATCTACAACGAAAACGCCCGTCGCGCCTTGGAACGAGGCATTGACATCCTGGCTGAGGCTGTAGCTGTTACCCTTGGTCCCAAAGGTCGTAACGTAGTCCTAGAAAAGAAATTTGGCGCACCGCAAATTGTTAATGACGGTGTAACGATCGCCAAAGAAATCGAATTAGAAGACCACATTGAAAACACTGGCGTAGCTCTGATTCGTCAAGCTGCTTCTAAGACCAATGATGCTGCGGGCGATGGCACAACCACTGCTACCGTTTTAGCTCATGCGATCGTCAAAGAAGGCTTGCGGAACGTTGCAGCTGGTGCTAACGCAATTTCGCTGAAGCGTGGTATTGATAAAGCTACTGCCTTTTTGGTAGACAAAATCAAAGAACACGCCCGTCCAGTGGAAGATTCCAAAGCCATTGCCCAAGTTGGTGCAATCTCAGCTGGTAATGACGAAGAAGTCGGTCAGATGATTGCCCAAGCAATGGACAAGGTGGGCAAGGAAGGCGTAATTTCCCTAGAAGAAGGGAAATCTATGTTCACCGAGTTGGAAATCACTGAAGGGATGCGCTTTGACAAAGGCTACATCTCTCCTTATTTCGCTACTGACCCTGAGCGGATGGAAGCGGTTTTTGATGAGCCTTTCATCCTGCTGACCGATAAGAAAATCGCTTTGGTACAAGACCTCGTACCAGTGTTAGAGCAAGTAGCTCGTGCTGGTCGTCCTTTGGTGATTATCGCCGAAGATATTGAAAAAGAAGCTTTGGCAACCTTGGTAGTAAACCGTTTGCGCGGTGTACTGAACGTGGCTGCTGTTAAGGCTCCTGGCTTTGGCGATCGCCGCAAAGCACTACTAGAAGACATCGCTGTTTTAACTGGTGGTCAACTAATTACCGAAGATGCAGGTCTGAAGCTAGATAACACCAAGCTGGATAGCCTGGGTAAAGCTCGCCGGATCACCATTACCAAGGACAGCACCACAATTGTTGCCGAAGGTAACGAAGCTGCTGTTAAAGCTCGTGTAGAACAGATTCGTCGTCAAATCGATGAAACCGAATCTTCTTACGACAAAGAGAAATTACAAGAGCGTCTTGCTAAACTCTCTGGTGGTGTTGCTGTAGTGAAAGTTGGTGCAGCAACCGAAACCGAAATGAAAGACAAGAAGTTGCGCCTAGAAGACGCTATCAACGCTACCAAAGCTGCTGTGGAAGAAGGTATCGTTCCTGGTGGTGGTACAACTCTGGCTCACCTTGCTCCTGAATTGGAAGTTTGGGCAAAGAGCAATCTTAAAGATGAAGAGTTGATTGGTGCGTTGATTGTCGTTCGTGCCTTACCTGCACCTCTGAAGCGGATTGCTGAAAACGCCGGTCAGAATGGTGCTGTAATCGCTGAACGCGTCAAAGAGAAAGAATTCAACGTTGGCTACAACGCTGCGACAAACGAATTCGTCGATTTGTTAGAGGCTGGTATTGTTGACCCTGCAAAAGTGACTCGTTCTGCTCTGCAAAACGCTGCTTCTATCGCTGGCATGGTGTTGACAACCGAATGTATTATAGTTGACAAGCCTGAGCCTAAGGATGGCGCCCCTGCTGGCGCTGGTGCTGGTGGCGGCGACTTCGATTACTAATACTTGGTAGTTACATAAGTTGAAAAATAGCTGCTTCCCTTGTGGAGGCGGCTGTTTTTTTGTGTCAAAAGAAGAGGAAGAGGGTGAGTTACGACAACGCTTGTAAATATTTAGCTGAACAGTACCCAGCCGACTTTGTGCGTTGGTTACTTGGGGTAGAGGTGCAACAAATTGAAGTCTTAAAAACGGAACTCACGCTTGAACCAATTCGCGCGGATTCTGTGACATTTTTGCAAGCAGCTAACCAAATTTTGCACATTGAATTTCAAACTTTGGCGAAATCTAATCCGGCGCTTAATTTCCGAATGCTCGATTATTCTGTGAGACTGAAGCGCCAATATCGTTGTCCTGTAATGCAAGTGCTAATCTTTTTGCAGGAAACTACTAATGAAATGGCTTTTACCGAAGAATATCGGGACAATACGACGATTCACCAATATCAGGTTGTTCGTCTCTGGGAGCAAGATTCAACACTATTTTTGGCTAATCCGGCGCTGTTACCTTTAGCAAGTTTGACGCGAACTGACTCGCCACAAACTTTACTGGCACAAGTGGCTGAACAAGTCGCTACAATTCCAGATAGAGAGGAGCGGCAAAATATTGCGGGTTGTGTAGAAATTCTGGCGGGTTTGCGGTTTGAAAAGGATTTGGTTCGGCAATTTTTGCGGGAGGATATTATGAAAGAATCTGTAATTTATCAAGATATTGTTCAAAAGGAAGCGTTTAAATTGATTAGTCGTCTACTTAAGCGGCGTTTTGGTGATATTGATGGATCATTAGTTGAGCAGGTTCGTAATTTATCCGCTGAACAGTTAGAGGAATTGGGAGAGGAACTGCTTGATTTTTCGGAAATTGCTGATTTGATAGCTTGGTTAGAGCAGCAATAGAGGAATTAATAAAAACAATTTACTTTTCAAGCTGTATATTTTATAAATTCTGCGATCGCCCTTAATAAATTTGTGATTTTTGATGTGTCCATTTATTTACTTAGCTCTCTGAATAACTTCTTGGGCAAAATCTTTTAGAGAGTCATACAAATCACCATATTTTTGCTTATATGTCAACTTCTCTCCAAAATCCAAATTTTTAGCTAATTGTGCTCTTTCAGCAATTTTAGTTTTAAATACTGATGGAAAATCAGAGCTATTCATAATCAACTCAACCAATTGATTTTCATTAGCTCTAGATACATTAAATCTAGATATTAAAGTTCCTAAAGATTTTAAATTATGCCCATTTTCATTATTAAACTTTTTAATATGTCTTAGGATTAATCTTAATCCACCAATTGACATACGATTAGGGGTACAAGGCAAAATACAAAAATTACTGGCTAAAAATGCACTTTTAATTGTTTTGTTAATTGTTGGTGGGCAATCAATCAAAACATAATCATAATTTTTAGATATACTTTTTAGAAGTTCTTTTAGTAAATCAATCGGTTTTAATCCTAGATTATAATAAAATCCTTCCGGTAATTCTTCTTGAATTTCAAATAATATAGGACTGCTAGGTATAAGGTGTAAAGATTTAAATTTAGCTTTTATATTAGAAATATCTCGTTTAGCTATAAAGTTCTCATTATCCAAATTCTCCAAATAATCTTTAGGTTGTTTAAATAAATAAGGTAAAGTCAACTTATTCCTTTCAAATTGGCTAAACCACACATCTTCTGACATTAAAATATTCGTTAAATTACACTGAGGATCAAGGTCAATAACCAGCACTCGCTTACCATACATGGTATCGCCTGCTAAATATTCCGCTAATGCCATCACGATGGTAGTTTTGCCAACTCCACCCTTGAGGTTGCAAATGCTTATCACTTTAGCTGTCATAATTTCTGGTAGATTGACACATTTCCTGGTCTACAATTCTATGTTTCCCTGAAAATATGCTCAACTAACAGGTTCATTTTTACTTTTCCATAAAAACCCATGAGCCAAATTAATCCTGAAACAACCCCCTTACATACCTTAAACCCACTCAACCGATTTTCTGAAAGAGCAGAGGATTATGTAAAATATCGACCTAGTTACCCCGCAGATGCAATTGATATTATTTTGGAAGGATTAGGTGAAAGTTCACAACTCGTAGCAGCAGATATTGGTGCAGGTACAGGAATTTCTTCAAGATTGCTAGCTGAACGCGGAGTTAATGTTATTGCTATAGAACCAAACGCGGCGATGCGAGAAGCTGCTGAATCACATCCTTTGATTGAGTTTCGTGATGGAACAGCAGAATTTACCCAATTACCTGATAATTCAGTTGATTTAGTTACTTGTTTTCAAGCTTTCCACTGGTTCAATCCCGAACCAACTTTATTGGAATTCCACCGTATTTTAAAACCATCAGCACGCTTGGCTGTGGTATGGAATAATCGCGATCAAGAAGATGCGTTAACTACAGAATATAGCCGAATAGTCCGCGAAGCATCTAATAATCACCCAGCAGAATCTCGAATGCAGTCGGTAGAGCCATTGTTAGCAACTCGCCATTTTATTAACATCCGTGAATATAATTTTACTTATAGACAACAGTTAGATTTAACTGGGCTTATTGGACGAGCAATGAGTGTTTCTTACCTTCCGCGTGAAGGCTTGGGATATGAACAGCTTCTTGATAACTTTCAAGAATTATATCAGCGCTTTCGTGATGAGAGTGGTTTTGTCTATATGGTCTATCGCACTAGCGTACACCTTGGTGAAGTAATTTAAAAATCAAAATGGGAATCATAAGAAGTAGGGTGCGTTAATTCACTCTCAATAAATATCAGGATTTACATGGCACAACCAAAATATGAAGGTTATTGCGAATGCATTCCTACCAAATTAGTTCAAGAAAAATTTGGAGATGTTAATGTTTATGCACAAAATGCGAAATCACTCTTAACAAAAGCCACAGGTTTTATTGCTGCTTATGATTTTACTCTGAATCCTTATAGGGGTTGTCAATATGGTTGTAGTTATTGCTATGCTGCGGCGTTTAGCCCTAATTCGCAAATGCGCCAAGATTGGGGTAAATGGGTAATTTATAAGGAAAATGCTGCTGAAATTTTAGCCAAAGAGTTAGATAAATGGTACAAAAAAAATCCTCATCAGCCTCCTAGAATTTACATGAGTAGCGTTACAGATCCTTATCAACCACTAGAGTCTAAACATCAACTTACTCGTAGTTTGTTAGAAGTCATGGTTGATTATCGTCCAACATTAGTAATTCAAACTCGTAGCCCAATTATTGTTAGAGATATTGATTATTTACAACGATTTCAGCGATTGCGAATTAATATGAGTATTCCCACCGGGAGTGAATTAGTGAGGAAAGATTTTGAACCGCGATCGCCCAGTATTAAAGCTAGACTAAATGCTATCACTAAAATCAAACAAAGTATTGATTATTTCAAAGGTTTTGTTCCTAAAATATCTATCACTATCACCCCTCTACTTCCTACTTTCCCAACTGATGAAGCTACTTTTATTGACAAATTAGCCATCGCCGATAGGGTTGTAATTCAAACTTTTCATGCAAGCCAGAGTCGTTCTCTCATCGCATCAACTCGCCAAGAAGCTGAAGAAATTAAGCAAAAATACGCTTGGTGGTATGACGATGAGAAATTAAGCTATATGAAATTTAAGGAAAAGTTAGTTTCTCGGCTTCCAAGTGTAGAAATTATGGAAGGTAAAGAGGGATTTGGTTATGAATAATCCTATCAAAAATTGGTGGCGAAGTCAGCAGTTTAAATTATCTTTGAGACGCGGGGATATCCGACGTTCAACGCAATTATTGCAAGAAATTAAAAAATCAGGTGCAAAATTCTCATGGTTAGAAAAACTATTTAGGGATAAACTTCAACTTGAACGTTATTCCCAAGAACACAAACGACAAACAGAAACTTTAAGTAAACAATTAACAGAAGCATCTCAGCAAAAAGATGATTTTATATTAATCCCAGAGGAGGAATTTGTTAAATATATCTATAAAGCTTTTAATTTAATACAGCACGATGAATATAAACTGCAATCTACTGGTATTGATGAACGGATATTTGATGATTTTGAATCAAAGCTAGTTGAATATCTCAAAGAAGAATTTAGCAAGATTCCTGAAAAACAATTATTTATTAAGCTAGAAGATGCTCTTGAGGATATTAATAACTTAAAAATTGGACAAGATCCAGACTACCGTTTTAGTCTAACTCCTCATGTCTACTTTATGAAGTATTTTTTAGACAATGTATATTGCATATATTTAGCTTGGTTTCTCATTTACCAGGATGCTTTACTACCAAGTAAGGTTAATATCCTTGATATTGCAGCAGGGCCAGGAACAGTTGCTTATGGTTTAGCTTTATTTCTCCAAAGTAGTAGCGGTTTTTTTCATATCCCACAAATGCATATATCCTACTACTCTTTAGAAAAACAAGATGCTTTCCAGTTTCGTGGGCTTCAGTTTTGGCGACGATATATAGAATCGCGTCTAACCCCAGTAAATGCTTTCTTCCGCTTTGTTACTACTGATATTTTTACTTGGAAAACTCAATCGAATAATCTACCCAAAGATTTTTTCGACTTTATCGTAATTTCCCACTGCTTCTTTATAGATAAAGCGAAGAGGGTTGAAGCTAATAATACTTACAAGCAAATATTTGCCACTAGCTTAAAAAAATCAGGTTACATTCTGCTCATTGTGCAAAATAAAAAGTTATTCAAAATTTACGATATTCACCAAGTTGAAAACCAAGAGCAGGAAAAAAATGTAGTGGATAAATTTCTAGCATAACTGGGATTAGAGTTAGTCTGGTATAGGTATCTAACCTCAACAAGTTCAAGAACATCTTTGCCTGGTGCTGAATTTGCTAAGTTTGCTCAAGACAAATTACCAAAAAACTGTATATGAGTCCAATACTGCAACAGTATTTTGGTCAGAAGCATCAGTCAAACTATGCATTAGATGATTATGTAATCTTGGCTAAAAATCATGATAAATTGCAGGTAAAGTAGCAGAGAATATATTAAAGAAATATAAGGTATCTGAACTTTAATCTTGAATTTATAAATGACCTGCAATTCACAAATAGCAGAAGGTTGGCATGGCAAACTTAATTTAGTCTATGCCGATCGCCAGGGTGCAACCCAATTAATTTACAATCACCAACAAGCGCCCCTGAAGGTACAACGCCCATTTTATCCAGAGGGTCAAAAAGTTTGTCATAGCGTCATTTTACACACGGCTGGGGGAATGGTAGGAGGCGATCGCTTATCCTCTAACATCCACCTTCAACCCCAAGCCCAAGCCTTAATCACTACAGCTGCTGCAAGCAAGATATATCGCAGTAATGGCTTACAAGCTAGGCAAACCATCCAGATACAAGTTGACACTGATGCTTGTTTAGAATGGTTGCCGCAAGAGACAATTTTATTTAACGACGCGATTTATCGGCAAGATTTACGGGTAGAATTAGCAACCGGGGGCAGTTGGTTAGGCTGGGAAATTACCCGATTTGGTCGCAGTGCTAGAGGAGAGAAATTCTTGCAAGGGGAATGGCGATCGCACACGGAAATATGGCAGCAAGGTATTCCCTTGTGGATTGATCGGCAATGGTTACGGGGTAGCGAGGAAACTTTTCACAGTCCCCACGGCTTGGGTGGAAAACCAATCGTAGGTAGTCTAGTTTGGGTTGGTGGTGCAGTTTCAGCAGAAATTGTCGAAAAAACGCGAAATTTATGGAATGGGGAAGGAGAAGCGGGTGTTAGTCGGTTACAACATGGATTATTGTGTCGATATCGCGGTTCTTCCACATCTGAGGTGAGAAACTGGTTTATTGATGTTTGGCAGTTGCTGCGAGTTTCTTTTTTGAATCGTGGTAATTGTATACCAAGAGTGTGGCAAGTTTGAACGAACCGCAGAGGCGCAGAGAACACAGAGGAGATAAGAATGCAATTGACGCCCCAGGAAAAAGATAAGTTACTAATTTTTACTGCTGCTTTATTAGCAGAAAGACGAAAAGGAAGGGGTTTAAAACTGAATTATCCAGAAGCGATCGCTTATATTTCTGCTGCCATTTTAGAAGGTGCAAGAGATGGGCAAACTGTAGCTGAATTGATGAGTTATGGTACAACTCTATTGACGCGGGATGATGTCATGGAAGGAATACCTGAAATGGTGCATGATGTGCAGGTAGAAGCAACTTTTCCTGATGGCACAAAGTTAGTGACAGTACATAATCCAATTCGTTAACTTTTGAATTTATTATGATTCCTGGGGAAATTATCACACCAGAAGGTGAAATTGAACTAAATGTTGGTCGTCCAACTATAAAAGTGCAAGTGTCAAATACAGGCGATCGCCCCATACAAGTAGGTTCTCACTTTCACTTTTATGAAGTCAACACCGCCTTAAACTTTGACAGAGAACAAGCGCGAGGAATGCGCCTCGATATCCCCGCCGGAACCGCAGTTCGATTTGAACCAGGGGATGAAAAAGAAGTGACTTTAGTCCCATTAGTCGGTACTCGCCAAGTCTACGGCTTCAACGCCAAAATTAACGGAAACCTCTAAAAACCTCCGCGTACCTCTGCGCTTCCCTCCGCGTCCCTTTGCGTTAAAAAAAAGGATTTTATATGCCTTACAGAATGGATCGCCGCGCCTACGCCGAAACCTACGGACCAACAGTAGGCGATCGCATCCGACTTGCAGACACAGAATTATTTATAGAAGTTGAACAAGATTTCACCACCTACGGCGACGAAGTGAAATTCGGCGGTGGTAAAGTCATCCGAGACGGAATGGGACAATCTCCCATTTCTAACGCCGATGGTGCTGTAGATTTAGTTATTACTAATGCCTTAATTCTCGATTGGTGGGGTATTGTCAAAGCGGATATCGGCATTAAAGATGGCAAGATTTTCAAAATTGGTAAAGCCGGAAATCCTTATATTCAAGACAATGTAGATATTATTATTGGCCCCGGAACCGAAGCCTTAGCAGGTGAAGGAATGATTCTCACTGCTGGCGGTATCGATGCCCATATTCATTTTATTTGCCCCCAACAAATTGAAGTTGCGATCGCTTCCGGTATTACCACCATGATCGGCGGTGGTACTGGCCCAGCTACAGGTACAAATGCCACTACCTGCACCCCCGGCCCTTGGAATATTTACCGAATGTTGCAAGCTGCTGATGCTTTTCCCGTCAACTTAGGATTTTTGGGTAAAGGTAACGCCAGTCAACCCCAAGGACTTGTAGAACAAGTAGCCGCCGGTGCAATGGGATTAAAATTACATGAAGACTGGGGAACCACACCCGCAGCAATTGATACTTGCCTCAGCGTTGCCGATGAGTATGATGTGCAAGTAGCGATTCATACTGATACCCTAAACGAAGCCGGATTTGTCGAAGATACGATCGCAGCTTTCAAGAACCGTACCATCCACACCTACCACACCGAAGGCGCAGGCGGCGGACACGCACCAGATATCATCAAAGTTTGCGGACAAGCCAACGTTCTGCCATCTTCCACCAATCCCACACGCCCTTACACCCTCAACACCTTAGACGAACACCTAGATATGTTGATGGTATGCCATCACCTCGACCCTGCGATCGCTGAAGATGTCGCTTTTGCCGAATCTCGCATCCGTCGAGAAACTATTGCCGCCGAAGACATTTTGCACGACTTAGGCACATTTAGCATGATTTCTTCCGATTCCCAGGCGATGGGAAGAGTAGGCGAAGTGATAATTCGCACTTGGCAGACATCTCACAAAATGAAGATGCAACGGGGAACTCTTAACCCACAAGGAACTAAGCAAAAAGCAGACAATTTTAGGGCGAAAAGATATGTTGCTAAGTATACAATTAACCCTGCGCTCGCTCACGGAATTGCTCAATATGTTGGTTCAGTGGAAGAGGGAAAATTAGCAGATTTATGTTTGTGGCGTCCCGCATTTTTTGGCGTGAAGCCAGAAATAGTTATTAAAGGCGGAATGATTGCATGGGCGCAAATGGGCGATGCTAACGCCAGTATTCCCACACCGCAACCAGTTTATATGCGACCGATGTTTGGTAGTTTTGCAGGGGCGCGTCATGCCACATCATTAACTTTTGTTTCGCAAGCAGCTTTAGAGAAAGAAATTCCCAGCCAGCTAGGATTACAAAAAGCAGCAGTTGCAGTTTCTGGGACACGCCAATTGAGTAAGCGGGATATGAAGCTGAATGATGCACTACCCCACATTGAAGTAGATCCAGAAACATACCAAGTCAGGGCAGATGGAGAGTTGCTGATTTGTGAACCTGCGACAGTTTTACCAATGGCACAGAGGTACTTTTTGTTTTAATTCATGACTGAGCAACTTACTGATTATGATAGTCCTTGGAAAGAAGTTATTGAGCTATATTTTCCCCGCTTTTTAGAATTCTTTTTCACCCAAGCTTATGCCGAAATCGACTGGACGCGACCTTATGAATTTCTGGACACAGAACTGCAACAGCTAGAACCGGATGCAGAAATAGGGCGGCGTTTGGTCGATAAAGTCGCAAAAGTTTGGCTACTGGATGGAGAGGAAGCTTGGGTATTGGTTCATGTGGAAGTCCAAGGGCAATATGACAGCCAATTTGCGGAACGGATGTACACATATAATTACCGTTTGTTTGACCGCCATAAAAAGCGAGTCATTACTTTAGCAGTTTTAGCAGATGAACAAGCGAATTGGCGACCTTCCAGCTACAGCTATCAACTGGGCGGATGTCGCGTCAGCTTAGAGTTTCCTGTGGCGAAACTGTTGGACTATGAGCAAAGGTGGGAAACCCTAGAGCAAACTACCAACCCCTTTGGTGTAATTGTGATGGCGCATCTCAAGACCAAGGCAACGCAACGAAACCCACAAAATCGGCTACAGTGGAAACTAAGCCTAGTCAGACGGCTGTATGAACGGGGATATAGCCGGGAAGATATTCGGGAATTATTTCGGTTTATCGACTGGATAATGGTTTTGCCAAAAGAGTTAGCACTTAGTTTTAAAACAGAAGTTAGAAGTTACGAGGAGGCAGATAGAATGCGGTACGTAACTAGTATTGAAAGGCTAGCAAAAGAAGAAGGAATTGTTGAAAATGCGAGAGAAAGCCTGATTGCAGTGTTAGAAACACGATTTGGAGAAGTGCCAAGCTCTATTGTCGAAGTTATCAATAAGATAGAAGAACCATCTGTACTAAAAACACTTCTCAAAAGTGCGATCGCAATTCCTTCCACAGCAGAATTCCAGCAAGTTTTAGATAATCTCACTTCTGGGAAATAAGCGTAGACATCGAGTGGTTAATTACCAGATATACCTCTTAAAGATGAGAGTAAAGTTGCCCTCATCAATTTTTTGTTTTGGAGTTACGATCAAATAGTAAAACGTCGTATCTGATATAGAAAATAATGCTACCTTTTAAGAAAAAAATTCTTACTGATGAAGCCATGCGTCCGGTAGCGGTGTTGATTGATTATCAGGACTGGGAGCAAATTGAGAAGATATTAGAAGCTCATCAATCACAACAACAACAAAAGTTTAATTTAAACCAGTATGCGGGTGTAATTCAACTAACTCAAGACCCTCTGGAACATCAGCAGCAAATTAGGGATGAGTGGTGTTAACACAACCTTTAATTTTGATGGATACAAATTAATACTTAGCCATTGCAAATTTTGTGATGCGGGGCATTCTATTCTGGCTTTGTTTTAAAAATAACATTATCGAAATATACAGCAGCCCCATCATCGCTGCCTCGTAATGAGATAACTCCAATTTTTCCAGAAGTGTAAGAGTCATCTTCAAATATCCCGACTCTTTGGCCATTAATCCATCCAATTACCTTTTTACCATTGCAAACAACTCTTAATCGATTTATATTATTACCTGGCTTGATGCTAGTAGAATGTTGCCAGCCCACTTTCTCTTCCCATTTGTTACTTGCTATGAGTTTTCCCATCGCAAACTCGCCATTACCTTTAATTAGTAAGTAATAAAAATTCTGCCTTACAGTAGATTTATTGTTCTTGCTAGTTCGGGCAATTACACCGAATGCTGAATCATCAGTTCCATTAACTTTTTTAACATCAGCTGAAAAATCAAAGTCTTTAAATATCTGATTTTTATTGCCCCAAATAGATAGTTTAAAATTATTATTTTTAGTTCCAGGATGGAATAAACCTCCATCCTTTATACTTAGCAATGTATCTTTATTCCAATTTCTTGATGGAGATTTAAAATCATCGAAAAGTACAGTATCTGGAAAAAACTCTATTTTATCTGGGAAATTAGCGGTTATCAAGCCAGCCATGAATAGCATGAAAGGTATGAAAATAGCAATGAAATAAACTCTACTTAAATAGGAATATTGTCCTATACTTTTGAAAGATTGAATTAATCCTATAGCTCCACCGATAAATAAACCAAATGCTAACCAACCAAATGCTGGTTGTTCTATGCCAATTGTCTTAAATAGATATGTAGTTAAGTCAGTAATGATAATAAAGCTCGAACCAATCCATGCCAGAATATTTATTGTCAAATTAAAGATAAATACAATTAACCATAATAGTACTAATAATATAAATGCTGTTTTGGTTAGCCAACATATAAGAATACAAATCATTTCTTTAATTGGAGAATCTTCGAGGTTATCAACCCATTCATTACTCCCATTCGCTCGATTGTTATAGCTTTCTATTAATTCGTTTATCGAATTATAAAATATTCCTAATTCTGATTTTACTTTTCCTTTTAATGAATTTAGATAATTACGAAATATAAATACACAAATAAGGCATACTAAACTACCAAAAATCGTATATATAATCCGCACCTTTGGTATCCCAAATATGCTTAGATAGAACCAAGGATAAAAATCTGGTAAATAAGAAGCTTGACTAACTTCGGGTGGATATGACAAAACCCAATTATCATCTAAGCCTACTGATAAATAGTTGCCCAAAAGATAGCGGATTAAAAACATGACTAATCCTAAAGGGAGACAAATTCTAGCAGTTAATAGGATTATAGTGCCACAATTTAGAGATTTTTTGAAGCAAATGGATACTTGAAATTTGCCAGTATTTGTTTTTATAGTTATTTCAGTATTATAGTTACCAGCCTCTAGATTAGTGGTATCTATAGTCAACGAAAATTCTAATGATTGTCCTTCCGAACTATGCTGTCTTATTTCTATTTCATTCATCTTAGTTGAAGCAATTCCCTTAAGTCTTCCACCAGAAGACTCACAAGTAATTATTAATTTTCTAGTAAACGAATGCCTACCATGTGAAATAACTCCTAAGTCTAATTTTTCTGGCTTGCTGATATTTAGTTTTGTAATTTTATAACTTATAGGAATCCGATAGGTATACTCAATCTCTTTTAAGCAAATGAAAATGCTACCTTGGTAATCACCCGGTTCAACTTCAATAGCATCAAAATTAATATCGAATGTTGTGTCAGTAGAAGAATCAAATTTTTCGGGTACACTCAGACCTGGGAGATTAGGGTTAATTACATCTCCCCATGCGAACCCACGCCCATTGTTACTAATTTTCAAGGAAAGCTTATGTTGGTATCCAATTGGGATTTCACCAAGCTCTACCTGATTCGGTTCAAAAAATATTTTTGGATATGGAGGTCTGCCTAGATGTCTACAAAGTTCTCTTACGAACATTTCTACACCTCTACGCTTTTCTTGCTTGTACTTATCAACAATCTTCCGAGACAGATTTGCTAAATCTGTTTCACTACGCAAGAATAGCCACTCTTCAAGATATTTTCTGTTGAATAAATAATCTTCTGTTGTATCTGGATACTTATCACACTTGTCAATTAAATCAGAAACTGAGAAGACTTCCTCATTTTTAAACTTTAATTTAGTTGGGCCTAAAGACTCTTCTAGTTCTTTGGTACGAAGCTCTCGACTAGCATTTAAAAAATCGTTATCCTCTTTACTCAAGTTTTTTCCTGCTGCCCATTTCTGTGCATTCTTTAACTCTTCTCCACGCAAAAGCCATGACTCAACCTGACATTTGGAGTCTCACCAAGCTGTTATTGCTTCCCTATAAAACTGTGGTCTTAGTTCAGCTAATTGTTTATTCACCCAGTTTTTGTCAAAAACTTTCTGATAAATGCGGTTGTATACCTCTAAGTAAGCCTGTCGCTTAAGGACTAAACCTGTCAGCCGTAGTTCCATTTGTTCTAAACTGTCATCAGATGGTATCCTCTCTTGTTCCAGGATTTGTTTATACAGTCCTAGCATCTGACCTGCTCGTTGTTCATTCCTCAAAATGCGATCGCGTATCGTCCTTAAATGCTCCGGTTCATCCTGATATTCCCAGTTTTCAATGATGCGCGAGCAAACCAGTTGTTTAATTAAGTCGGCTTCACTACCTAAGGTGATATAAAATGAGGATGAGATAACTAACTGACAAAGCTTTTGCGTCAAAAATGGTTGACCCCCTGTCCAAGCTAATATTTCTCTGATCACATTGCCAGGAGTATCTGCTTTTTCCTTTAATCCTTCAGTTAAGGGTTGCACTTCATCTAACTGAAAGCCTCGCAGATCAATAGCTTTGCCAATATTAAATGATGTACGGCTCTTGTCCTGAATCAAATCTGAGGGTGTCGCTACCCCCAAAAGAGCAAAGGTAAGACGTCGGTATTCTAAATTGTCAGCACGTTGGTTATAGCAAGCTCGGATTAGGGCAAAAAAATCATCATTGAAGTCTAAGTTAAGAATGCTATCAATTTCATCAATAAAGATGACAATATTTTGAGGAATATCTGCCAGCAGTACCTCTTCTATAAATAAGTACAAACGATCCACTGGCGATCCTGAACGTTCATTCCACCAGGTTTCTACTTCTTTTGTTTTTCTAAATCCTAAACTCCGTGCTAGTCTGCCAATAAAACTCTCATACCACTGATTCGGGTCAATACCGTGGCTACCAATGGAAGTAATGTCAATCACAGCGCAAGCAATGCCATTTGCTTGCAATCGGCGCATCGCTTGTACTCGCAGACTAGACTTGCCCATCTGCCGCGAATTAAGGACATAACATAACTCTCCAGCTTTTAAAGCTTCATAGAATTCTTGATCAGCTTCCCGCACCACATAACTGGGAGCATCTTGTGCTAAACTCCCTCCGACTTGATACTTATATGCTGGTTTTGGTGCTGTACTCATCTTTCAATTTTTTAGATGATCTCGAAAATAAGACCGATACAAATCACAGCGTGCTATCCATTCATTCCCATGCCGCTTAACTAGCCCCATACTTTCCAATTTAAAAGCTGCTTCAGTATCTAATTCTACTGATTTGTTTTTGATCAAAACTTTCAGAAATGCTTCTGCTAAAGGGGGATACTTCTTAAGCGTCCATAGATGTTGCCGCAAATGACCAGCGTAAATTCCTGCTTCTGTAGGAGCGGTTTGTACTAACTGTTCTAAACATACATCTTGACGCCGAAGATGATAAAGCGTTTTTTGCACTAAATAAGGATGCCCTCCCACCAGAGCCATCAATTTCTCAATTTGAGTCTCTCGCCATTCCAATCCATAACGCCTTACCAAATCTTGTACCTGAACTGAGTTAAACTCTGGTAACTCGACATTCTTACCTACATTAAAAGGCGATTGATTGCGATTGAGGGGAACATAAACTTCCGTAGAATGTACGATTACCAACCGAAGTTTTTCCCAGCGTTCGCTACTAAAATCCCCGTACCGAGCAGATTCATACCAAGAGCGAAGTAAGCCGAAAAAATCGTCGGCAACTTCACGATGAGAAAACAGAAGATCGACTTCATCCAAGCCCAAGACAAGAGGACTGTCGATTTCTTCTAACAAACACTCCTCAAAGTAAGTGTTACAACGATCTTTAATTCCTGAACCGCTCCAATAAGCTTCTAATTGATTTAATCGCTTTAGTCTCCGACCAACCTGTTCGCAAAACCACCGTAAGAATTGTTCAAGATTGGTAAAAAGTACACTATCTGCACGTTGTAAGCTCAAAGACATAGCTTGATATCCTTGTTCTCTTGCACACTCAATAATCCTGGACATCAGTGAAGTTTTCCCCATCTGCCTGGGAGCTTTGATCCGAATCAAAGCTCCAGGCTGCAAAATTTCCTGGTAACAGTCCAATTCAATTGGTGGTCGTTCTACATACAAAACAGATTTGAGAAAAACTGATCCCCCTGGTTCTCTATATAACTCTGGCTCTGCTATTGGTAAGGGCGGATGATCAGGACTTTCAAACACTGGAATTGCACTTATTTCAGATAGCACTAGCCTTTGTGAATTACCCACAGCCAGCAGTGATAAGATTTCTTGCAAAATCCTCAGAGTATCAGTATGCGATTTCCACTCTCGCTCCTGAGTCTGACTCAAATAACCCCGTAAATCATAATTTAGTGGTGAACTTAAAGGAAAATTGACACGAATGGGCAGAATTACTGGTTTATGCTCAGGACGCAAATCCTTTAATTGCTTTGCCCTTCTTACTTCTTCTGTAACCATCTCACTGGTTGCTGATTGTGGAGATAACAGCAGCAAAAAATAATCACACCGTTCTAATTCTGTATCGATCCGCTGGGGCCAGTTTTCCCCCAAGCGAATACTTTCACCCGCCATAAATACTTCATATCCAGCAGCTTTGATTGCTTCATAAAAATACTGGGCAAGGCTCAAGTCTGGATCTTGACTGCGATAGCTAATAAAAACTCTGGCGCTGTCGCTATTTGGTGGCAACAGTGGCACTTTCTGATTAATATCCAGAAATGTTGACAAATTTGACCATTTTTGTTGCACTGTAACCAGAGGTAGAGCCAATGCGCCTTCTGTATTGTCATAAGCGGCAATTATGCCAATAACTCGTTGAGTTTCCGCATCAAATACGGGCGAACCACTATAACCCCCTTGCACTTGTTGCGAATTCGCCTTGACTCGCAACCGCAACATTGGTAAGTTGCTAAATTCAGATTGGGGATTCATATCAGTGATCGTGCCATCAATCGAAGCACCTTGAGGAAAATCCGTTCGCCCATAGCCAATAGACAGAAATCGATCCATCGGCTGAAAATTAAAAGCTAAGGGAACTGAAGCACCTTGATAACCGGATAATTGCAATATGGCGAAATCATCGCGGGTGCGATCGCCTAAATAAACCAACTCAACCCCTTGTCCATTGACTCGCACATTTTCCCAACCCCCTGCGGACTCAACTACATGGGCGCAGGTGAGTAAATGTCCATTGGGTGAGATAAAAAAGCCCGTGCCTTGGATGCAACCTTCTGGGGTAGCGATCGCCACGGTACAAGCTTTAACTAATTCCCAATTCATGAAAATTTATTACTTGTTTTCTTCGAGTGCTAGTTTCCAAGTTATTTTCACCTTCAATGATGCTTGTCCAGTGGATTCGACTACATAAACCGAGCCTTTGGCGGTAAAATTTACGCCAAACTCAACTTCTCCGCTTACGGGTTGTGATTCTTGCTGCAAGGTACGAAACGCCTTTGTAATTGGGCGACATCCGCGAACAATCAATTCCTTAACTGCATCGAAGTTAGCCTCTACTTTTTCTATAGGTAACTCGCCAGTGGGGGACACACGACCTACTGATGCTTCTGGTAGCTCAACTGCTACCAAAATCGTGCCGCCATCCTCTGTATTCAGTTCTAGAAGTTTACGAGCCATAATTCAATTAGCTTGTGGCTATCTGTTAAAAAGGTAAGTAAAGTATTTTTTAAATAAATTTATTGGTAAAAATTTTGATTTAGAAGGAATTTACCTAAAAGTTTTATTTAAAAACTATACCAAATAAACCAGTTTTCTGAAAAATTTACTTTTACCCCATACCCTGCATCTATATGACTTCACAATCTTCTCGCTCTGACAAAATTCTAGTTGTTGATGACTCTCCTGATAACGTGTTTTTGATCAAAACTATTTTGGAGGAAGAAGGTTACACGATTAGCACCGCAGAAAATGGTATTTCAGCCTTGGCAGAATTGAAAGCATCGCCTTGTGACTTGGTTCTGTTGGATCTGATGATGCCAGGTATGGACGGGTACGAAGTTACTAAACACATTCGTGGAGACATGAAATTGCCGCAATATATCCCCATATTGCTAATCACTGCCCACGATGCGCCCAATGTCGCCCACGGTTTAGACTTGGGTGCTGATGATTTTATCCGCAAACCTGTAACAGTAGATGAATTGTTGGCACGAGTGCGATCGCTCCTGCGTTTGAAGCATAGTATGGATGAACGTGATGAAATTGCCCGTCAGCGAGAAGATTTTGTCTCCCGCCTTACCCACGACTTACGCACTCCCTTAGTAGCCGCCGATCGCATGTTAATGCTATTTCAGCAAGGTGCGTTGGGAACATTATCAACGCAAATGCAGGAAGTAATCACCATCATGGCCCGTAGCAATATCAACTTGCTTTCTATGGTCAATACCTTATTGGAAGTTTATCGTTTTGAAGCAGGTCGCAAAAGTTTAGCGTTTCAACCAGTTAATCTGGGCCAATTGCTAGAAGAGGTAACTGGAGAATTATCACCCTTAGCTCAAGACAAAGCACTGTCGCTAAGTGTGGATCTTACCGAAGAATCAAACACAGTCATGGGCGATCGCTTAGAATTGCATCGTCTATTTACCAATCTCATAGGCAATGCGATCAAATTTACCGACTCCGGGTCTATTACTATTCGTTTTACTTCTCAACGCCAGTTCAACAAAAGTAATCAATCTCAGTTCTCTGAAGCATCCAATTCCGTTGACTACATTAGAATTGAAATAGCGGATACAGGCCTAGGTATTCCCCCTGAAGAACAAGCCACTATATTTGAACGATTTCGCCAAGGCAGTCATAAAAGTTCTGGTAGTGGCTTAGGACTGTATCTTGCTCGTCGAATTGTCGAGGCACATCAAGGCATTATTCTGCTTAATTCCGAGTTGGGCAAAGGTAGTATATTTATTGTGCTTCTACCTACCAAAGCATGAAAAAACTAGTAATTATAAATTATGAATTATAGAGTTTTTTATCCTGGTAATTCATGATTTACAATCTTACTACTATCTAGCGATAATTTAAAGTACAAATTTCAATTACAAAATCAAACGCTAAAAATTGACGAATCAAATATGCTGAGATAAGAGCATTAGCATTAAATAGTTTTTGATAGGACAAAACAATGATTACCACTGAATTATATAACATTGGCAATATTATCCAGACTCAGCGAGATTTTTTTCAAACGGGCAAAACTAAAGATGTAAATTTTCGCATTGAACAACTGAAAAATCTGAAGCAAGCAATCATTGAGCATGAAAAGTCAATAGTCGAGGCATTACAAGCGGATTTACATAAACCAGAAGTAGAAACTTATCTTACGGAAATCAGCGTAATTAAGGATATTGATTACGCCATCAAACATCTTCAAAACTGGAGTAAGCCAAAAAAAGCAGCAGTTTCTTGGGATTTTTTTTCCTACTCAGCGAAAATTTATCCAGAACCATTAGGGGTTGTCTTAATTATTGGGCCTTGGAACTATCCATTTCAGTTAATTATCTCACCGTTAATAGGTGCGATCGCAGCCGGAAATTGTGCAATTATCAAACCTTCAGAAATTGCTTCTCATACGTCTGATATCATAGCTAAGATTATTGCCAAACATTTTGACCCTGCTTATCTTGCAGTAGTAGAAGGAGGCGTGGAAGCAAGTCAAAAACTACTTGCAGAAAAGTTTGACCATATCTTTTTTACTGGTGGCACAGCTGTCGGCAAAATCATCATGGCAGCAGCAGCAAAATATCTCACACCAGTGACTTTAGAATTGGGTGGCAAAAGTCCTTGTATTGTAGATACTGACATTAATCTGGAACACACTGTCAGACGAATTAGTTGGGGCAAATTTATTAATGCTGGACAAACTTGTATCGCCCCCGACTATCTTTTAGTTAATAAAATAATCAAAAAAGATTTAATAGATGGTCTGGAAAAATCCTTAAAAGAATTTTATGGCGAGAATCCTATAAATAGTCCTGATTATGCCAGGATTATCAGTCAAAAACACTTTGAAAGGTTGGTGAGTTTTCTCAAAGATGGAAAAGTTGTCATCGGTGGAGAAAATAAACCTTCGGAGCGTTATATTGCCCCAACACTTATTGATAATGTCTCACTAGAAGATTCTGTCATGCAGGAAGAAATCTTTGGGCCCATTTTACCCATCATTGAATATACTGACATTACAGAAGCGATCGCCTTAATTAACTCTAGACCCAAACCTTTGGCGTTATACTTATTTTCTCAAGACAAAAACCTGCAAAAGCGAGTTTTACAGGAAACTTCCTCTGGTGGAGTTTGTATTAATGACACAGTGATGCAGGTTGGTGTCTCGTCTTTACCATTTGGTGGAGTGGGAGATAGCGGTATCGGTAACTATCACGGTAAAGCTAGTTTTGACACCTTTTCCCATAAGAAAAGTGTATTGCAAAACTCCTTCTGGCTCGATTTAAAATGGCGATATGCTCCATATCAGGGCAAATTGCCGCTAATCAAGAAACTTCTAGGTTAAATAAGGTTAAAGGGTACAGATGATAGGGTACAGTTTTTCTTGACTGTAACCTATTCCCTTCTGAACTATTAAATCCCAAAAGCGTTGCTGTAACGCTCCTCAGCCCAAGGTTCACCACGGCGATGGTAGCCATTGCGCTCCCAAAAACCAAGTTCTTCACTAGCTAAAAATTCTAAACCATTAATCCACTTAGCACTTTTCCAAGCGTAGAGGTGGGGGACAACTAGCCGCATCGGGCCACCGTGTTCAGATGGAAGGTCTTCACCAAAGACTTTAAAAGCAAAGAAGTTTTCTTCGCGTAGAAAATCTTCTACAGAAATATTGGTGGTGTAGCCGCCATAGCAGTGTTCCATAACGTGGGCTACTTTCGGGTCTAATTCAATCAGACCCATGAAATCTGTAACTTTAATGCCAGTCCATTTGACATCAAGTTTAGACCAGCGCGTTACACAGTGGAAGTCAGCTGTGAATTCGTGTTGAGGTAGCGCCATAAAGTCTGACCAACTAAAGGTAGCAGATTTTGCTAAACCCCAAACTCGAAACTCCCATTCTTCAGTGCTAACTTGGGGAGTTTCACCATAAGTTAATACGGGGAAACCTTTAGCTAAGTGTTGGCCAGGAGGAACGCGTTCGCCCTCTTCTTTACCTGGTTTTTGAAAAAATTTTCCTAGCATAGTTAGAGAAAAATCAGTTTTCTCAAGATGTTTACAAGCTTTTTTGCTGAGTTGCAAACAGCACCAAATGTTTTACTCTTTATATGAACTCTTGAATGATAGGTAATGGGTAATGGATATTTCCAATTACTCACTACCAATTTTTTTCGATCTAATGAGCTTATGTAGAGTGTCTATGATTCATAATGCAATCAGGAAAGCTAAGAAAAAGCATTTATCTAGCGATCAGAAGTTTGATTGTTGAGTTTGGCAATCAAATCTATCGGTGCTGTTCGTGCTTTTCCTGACTGAGAAATTATGATTCTTCTTCCTCTTCTTCAGCAGTTGGATAAACAAATGTAGAACGTCCAGTCAAAATTGACTTGCCCAGAGATAGGGCTTTCTGAGCTTCAACGACGGCTTTATGCCTCCAGGTAGCTCGACGTTTATCTCGTTTTGATTTGGAAGTTTTCTTCTTAGGAACAGCCATGTCAGCAGATATCGCGATTCTTGACAACCTTCTTATTCTAGGCCATCCACTGACGCCAAAGACAACAGTTGAGTCAGGAATAAGTAAGTTGGGTTAAGACTGGCGTGGTGATGCTTTTACAGAAGGAGTTCTAAAAGTGACTTATTTGCGTCTCCTCTACTCTCAATACGGTTCGGATAAGGTTTTTTGATGACACGCCCTAGATTGCAAAAACGCGATAAATCGCCGTCTTTACAATAATCAGTCCTTTGTAGAGACGGCGATTCATCGCGTCTCTTGCCTTAACCGAACCGTATACCTCTACTCTGACAAACAAGCAAGCAATGGGTAGCGTTTCCTTTAAGAGAAATTCCGAGCCAATGAAATCCTTGGCTCGGACTTTCTCTACGTGTCTAGCTCAACCCGTCATTTTGGCGTTGACACAGCGCTAGCTGCTGGAACTTGATTAGAGTTATTTTCAAAGAAAAGTAAAGATCGCGCAGTTTTGAAGTAAGTGGCCCAATTTTGAGCATCGGGACGCGATCGCCATTGAGGACGACTGACATCTAATGTCAGGACTGGTGCGATCGCTCCATAATTTTGTACGGACACAATGATAGAAACATCTGTCACCAAGATATCCTGGTCGAAGCTCCTTTGAGCAGCTGCTCTAGCGACCGCTTCCGCTCTCCTGAGAACGGTTTCATAGTTTTCTTCCGGCAGGCGGTCAATAGCTAGATCGACTCTAGCGGTGTAAGCTCGCACAACCTGCGGTGCGAGCGCTTCCATCAAAAACCACGCAGGGACAGTAGATATAAGCAAAACTACTAAAGGAATTATCCGGATTCTTCTGGCAATTTGGCTAATAACTGAAAAGGGAGCGAGCGATGATGGTAGGTGAGCAGAAATTTTGCTCATGACCTTCTATCTCCTTAGTAATGATCTGTTATTGAAATTAGGTAAAGGTATTTTCCGGCTAATTAACGTAATAAAAATTACATTCTAACTTAAGATTCAATTAGAATCACCTAGAGTATAAGACATCGGTTAGCTTTGTTTTTTTGGCAAAGCCAACCACAATTTTAAGACCAGCAAACAACAATAACTGACAAAGAGCGGGATGGCAAATTACTGGGCGATCGCGATTGGTATCAATCAATATCAGTTATTTCAACCTTTAAGTTGTGCCCAAGCAGATGCTGAGGCACTAGAAGATTTTTTGGTGACAGAGGCAGGTTTTCTCCCCAAGCACTGTCTAGTGATGACAGATACTTCGCCGCCGATTGGGGATAGATCGACTTACCCGACGAAGGAGAATATTTTGCTGCTGCTTGAAGATTTGGCAGCAACAAGTTGGCAGCCGGAAGACTATCTGTGGTTATTCTTTAGCGGTTATGGAGTCAACTACAAAGGCAAAGATTACTTAATGCCAGCAGAGGGCAACCCGGAACTCGTGCAAGAGACTGGCATAGAATTGCGATCGCTAATGCAAAGTCTGCAACTTGCTAACCTGAATGTATTGCTACTACTCGATATCAACCGCGCCTTTGGCACTCAAGCGGATGCTCCCGTTGGTGAAGAAACAATAGAACTAGCTCAAGAACTACAATTGGCGACAATTCTTTCTTGCCAACCAGAGCAATTTTCCCATGAGAGTAGCGAACTAGGCCACGGATTCTTTACAGCAGCTTTGTTAGAAGCTTTACGTTCTGGTAATGGCAGCAACTTGGCAGATTTAGAAAGCTACCTAAGCCTGATCGTGCCAAAATTATGTCACCATCACTGGCGTCCTATCCAAAACCCTGCCACTATCATCCCATCAAGGCAGCAAGTAATCTTGCCAAAATTGGCAATGGAGGGTGATTTTCAGCCAGAAGTAGTGATTTATCCTGAAGAATCTTTTGCTGTTGCCCTTGCGGCTCCTCCCCTCGATGATTTCTCTAAAACTTCAGTAGATCGGGGCAGGCGGGGAGAAGCTAGTGTGAACTCCTCCCAACAGGTGAAGGGTCAAAAAGTCCAGGCGTCAGGTAGCGGATTAGTTGCCCAGCCAATGGCAGAAACTTCCTTGGGAGTGAATACCAGAGGAAGATTTATCCCTAATTCTTCCAAAGGTTACGTCTCTCGATTGCCATCGAATCAGCCAAGCATCCCTTTTTGGAAACAGTTTATCTTGTGGGGCGGAGGCAGCTTGCTGGTAGCAGGTTTAATCGCCGTAGTTTTTCTGCGTAATCAAGAAACTTTTAGAATTAAGCAAATATCAACTGCATCACCCAATGCTACTGTTAACGATCGCCAGGTTGTCGAAAATTTACCAAGCGATCGCACTTCACCAGTTAGACTTAACAACCAATCTAGCGCCCAAATAACTTCTAGTTCCCAGTCAAAAAAGCGGAATCAAGCAGTATTAGACCTGGCGAAAATGTCGCTCAGACAAACTCAGGCGAGCGATTTGAGCATGGCGATCGCTACGGCCCGAAAAATTCAACCTGGCGAACCACTGTACGAACAAGCTCAAGAGAATATTCAGATTTGGAGCCAGATGATTTTAGATTTAGCAGAAGGTCGTGCTAAACAAAGACAGTATGCCAGCGCGATTGCTGCGGCTCGATTAATCACCAAAGACGAAGCCCCCTACGCCAAAGCACAAGCAGCAATTAACCTGTGGCGCTTAGAGGGTAAGCAGTATGTGAGTAACAAAACTCTTTTAGATGCAGCTAATGCCTTAATTAAGCCCGAACAGGCATCTACCTACAATCGGGCGATTGAAGTTGCCAAGAAAGTACCAGCCGATCAACCAGGCTTCGATGCAGCCCAAAAATCGATCAATAAATGGAGTGAGAAAATTTTAGACCTGGCCAAGCGTCGTGCCGCCGAAGGAGAACGTAACGCCGCAATTGCCACCGCAGCTTTAGTGCCAGAGGAAACAGCCGCTTATGAAGATGCTCAGGATGCCATTCAAAAATGGCAAAAGAAATAGTAAAAAAATAATAAAAAATGGTTAGGAGTTAGGAATTAGGAGTTATATTATTGATCCCCGACCTCTTATTCCTGACTCCTAACTTTTTCCTCAGCGTTCATATCTCAGTATTAGCAGTACTGCGATACATCTTCGCCACACTCGTCGGCTAGATAGCACAACGCTCGGAAACGTAAACCAACAACTTCTTCATATAAGGGGTTGAGCTTGCACATGGGTGGGATGTGAAACAAGGTCTTCCCAAATAATTTGACATCGCGCTCAAAGGGGCACTGAGATGGAATCAGTTTGCACAAACGGTGAGCTAGTTGGCGATCGCTGACTTGAATGTTTTCTACTCGTTGCCGTAAGGGTTGGAGAATATCCCAGTAGGGCTTGGAAGGAGAATGGTTTAGCTGGGTTGCTTTATGGTCAGTAGTTTCTGCTTGATTGATTGATACCCAGCTAGCCAGGAAAATCTTTTTGGTGGTATTGTCGAATACCTTCATGGTTAACCCTCTGTGTTATTGAGGCTATTCACCTTTTTGATGAATATATACAACGTGGCAACGAACTTTCCCGGAAAAATCGCGTTCTGACTGCGATATAATGTAATACCTGATTAGCCACTTAAGTCAGAACCTAATTTATTACTACGTCAAGTTAATCGCAAATTTCTGGGGATCGGTAGTGTAATATTACGATCTTGTTCATAACTTGACACAGTTTAAATTTTAATAAAGACATCCATCATTGGATAGGTTTTAGTGTAACATTTACACAACTTAATATAAGGTCTTTCTGAAAGTATTTTTGCTAAGTATAAACATCAGTAATATCCTAGAAGACATTTTTCCTCTCCGTGTTCCCACTTTCTCACGTAAGTGTGTCTTGTTCACCCCTGGCTGAATACTGTAGAAGTAGTGATTTTTGAGCGGCTAGAATCGATTTCATTTCACAAAACTTAGGTTGGCAGTGGCGATTTGAAAATAATACAGTCTGAAGCCTTAAAATGAGATGAACTTACTTATGGGTGTTTTTGTACTCTACAGCGCAATTCCTCCCGGCAGTACGCTGTACGCACGCCTCCGGTGGCAGTAGCCTAACAAGTTAGATCGCCTCCAAGAACTATAGATAATTTCTATACCCATTACAAAAGAAAACGCAAAGACGTTCAGAAAAATTCTGTGTCTTTGCGCCAATCGAAGTTTGAGCGGTGAAAGCCACTGCTCAAACTTCTCTTTGTATGAGATTTTTACCTTAAATTCTCTATGATGCTACCTGAGCAGCAGTCCGAGTCCGCCGTCTTCTCCCATCAGCAACTTTTACAGGTGGCTCATCAGGGATTTGCATCAACAAA
Source organism: Nostoc sp. JL23 (assembly GCF_017115065.1). Classification (NCBI taxonomy): domain Bacteria; kingdom Bacillati; phylum Cyanobacteriota; class Cyanophyceae; order Nostocales; family Nostocaceae; genus Nostoc; species Nostoc sp. JL23. Next base: position 16,313 of record NZ_JABXKN010000092.1, on the reverse strand, counting down.
GTCACAGATGGTTGACATTGCAATTCCCGACGGATGGAACGTTGCAATTCTCGTTCTAAAGTTCCTTGCAATCCACCCCAGTCTATATCTGCTGCTTCACCTTCGCTAGGAGCAAATTCTGTCCAGCGCACAGTGAGGATTTCTTCAATGCGTTGTTTTACCCAGGTTTGTAAAAGCGATCGCTCTACACTTGTCACTACACCCCGAAGGTGAGTTTCTGGTTTCGCCAACAGTTTACCATTCCAATCAATGGCAGCTGCGATCGTGATAATCCCCTCTGAAGCCATGCGTTGCCGTTCTTGTAGCACTTTGGCACTTACCATCCCCGAACTAGTAGTATCCACCAATTCGATACCAGATGGCACTTTCCCAGCGACGCGAATGGCATCTTCAGTCAGTTCGACAATATCACCATTCTGAATAATGATCATATTTTCTGCGGGAATGCCCATACTCTGAGCCGTTTCTGCGTGCTTCACCAGCATCCGATGTTCGCCGTGAAATGGCACAAAGAACTTGGGTCGAGTTAAGGCAATCATCAGCTTTTGTTCTTCCTGACAGCCGTGACCGGAGACGTGAATCCCTTTATCCCGACCGTAGATCACTTTCGCACCTTGAATCATCAATTTATCAATGGTGTTGACTACTGCGATCGTATTTCCGGGAATTGGGTTAGCAGAGAATACTACCGTATCTCCTTGGCGGATTTTAATGTGAGGATGTTCTTTGTTGGCAATGCGGGTCATTGCTGCCATCGTTTCACCCTGAGAACCTGTAGTTAAGACTAAAACTTTTTCGTCAGGGAGATTACGAACTGCGTGCAATGGTTGCAGCAAATTATCTTCACACTTGATGTAACCTAAATTGCGGGCATGAGCAATCAAGTTCAGCATGGAACGCCCTACAACCGTAACTACACGGTTCTGCTTCTTGGCGATATCCAAAATCATGTTGATGCGATGCACGCTAGAAGCAAAGGTCGTGACGAATAATCGTCCAGTGGCTTGACTAAATACTCTCTCCAAATTGGGATAAACTGAGCGTTCCGAAGGTGTAAACCCTGGTATCTCAGCATTAGTGGAATCACTTAGGAGGCAAAGAACGCCTTTTTCACCATGTTCTGCTAGGCGTTGCAAATCAAACTTTTCACCATCCACTGGGGTATGGTCAATTTTGAAATCCCCTGTGTGAATGACTACACCAAGGGGAGTATGAATGGCAACAGTGAAACTATCAGCGATGGAATGAGTGTTGCGGATATATTCAACTAAAAAGTTTTTGCCAATCCGCACTACATCCCGTGGTAGAACTGTTCTGATTTCTGTGCGATCGCGGACTCCTGCTTCTTCTAATTTACCCTCTAGCATTGCCATTGCTAGCCTGGGCCCATAAATCACCGGGATATCAAATTGCTTGAGATGAAAGGCAATCCCGCCAATATGGTCTTCATGACCATGAGTAACGATCATCCCTTTAATTTTGTGGCGATTTTCCCGCAAATAAGTCGTATCTGGTAAAACAATATTGACACCATGCATCGCCTCTGTGGGAAAAGCCAATCCTGCATCTAACAGGATTATTTCATCGTCATACTCAAAAAGACAGGTATTTTTACCAATTTCATGCAAACCGCCCAAAGGAATAATTTTCAAGGCGGAATTATTAGCTTCGTTTTTAGCCATTTTCTCCTTAGATTGTTACTTGTGGTTAATTAAGTTGATAGTTAACGAACTTGTATTTAAGACAACATCATCTGTCTCTTAAGTCAGTCCCAAAGCAATCAAGTTTTAATTGAAGATTTCAATTTTTTATTCAATAAAATCAACTGTAAGACTCAAGGATTCATAGTATATCTATCAGTCCTAGCACAGGTTTTTAAATTGCAACTTATGAACAATTATGATCGTTGTTTATATGTATCTTTGACAAGGAGGAGACTACCAGCATTTAAATAAGTTGGTGCTTAAATTAAACTAAGTTCTTTCAGAACCGCTTCTAATTTTTGACTGACTTCTAAATCAGCTTCACATAGCGGCGGACGAGTTGAACCAACCTCCCAACCTTGAAGTTGCAGTGCTTTTTTCACTGGAATGGGATTTGAAGTGAGAAATAGAGCTTTAAACAACGGGAAAAGTTGGAGATGAATTTCGCTTGCTACCTCAATTTTTCCCGCATTAAAAGCTTGAATCATCTGCTGTAGTTGGTTTCCTACCAGATGAGAAGCTACACTTACCACACCCTTTGCCCCGATCGCTAACAAGGGCAAAGTCATGTAATCATCACCAGAATAGATGTGGAATTCTTTTGGTGTCAAGCGACGAATTTCACTTGCCTGATCTATATTACCAGTGGATTCTTTAATTCCGACAATATTGCTAACCTCAGCTAACCGGGCAACTGTTTCTGGCTGAAGGTTTTGTCCGGTACGACCTGGGACATTATATAACAACAACGGTAAGTCGGGACAGGCTTGTGCTATTGCCTTAAAGTGCGCTTCCAGTCCCGCTTGCGGCGGTTTGTTGTAATAAGGAACAACTTGTAAGGAACCATGTACTCCTATCTTAGACGCTTTTTGGGTGGCTGCGATCGCTTCTTTGGTGGAATTCGATCCACAACCTGCGATTACCTTGGCTTTTCCGGCCACGGACTGCAATACCTCGACAAACAACTGATATTCTTCATCCCAACTTAGCGTCGGGGATTCTCCTGTTGTGCCGCACATCACCAATGTATCTGTACCGTTGTTAGCTAGATGCGCCGCCAGTTCTGCCGCTACATCATAGTTGACACTACCATCTGCTTTAAATGGTGTAATCATAGCGGTTAAAACATTGCCAAAATCTCCCACCCTTTTTTCACTCCTGATTACCCATGTTTTTATATCTTGGTGGTTCTCTATTGTAATAACCTATCTGCAAATTGCTTTCAAGTGCCATTAGTCATTTGTTATTTGTCCTTTGTCATTTTACTAATGACCAATGACCAATTACTAATGACTAATAGCTAATGGTTTGAGTAGATTTTTCTCTACTAATAACTCAGCGATTTGTACTGCATTCAATGCTGCGCCTTTGCGAATTTGGTCGCCACATAACCATAATTCCAAGCCACAAGGATGAGAAATATCCTGGCGAATTCTTCCCACTAAAACTTCATCTCGACCGGTTGCTTCAATTGGCATCGGGAAATGATTCGCTCCCCAATCTTCTACCAATTTTACTCCAGGGGAGGAATTTAAAATTTCTCTGGCTTCCTTCGCACTAAAGGGAGTCTCAAATTCTAAATTAATGGCTTCTGAGTGGGCGCGGAGTACGGGAACCCGTATACAGGTTGCAGTGATTCTGATTTGCTGCGTACCAAATATTTTCCGGGTTTCGTTGACCATTTTCATTTCTTCCTCACAATAACCCAAATCGTTTAATGGGGAGTTATGCGGGAATAAATTAAATGCCAATGGGTAAGGCAATATTTCGGCAATCGGTGGCTGTCCTTGTAGTATAGCGCTTGTTTGGGTTTTGACTTCCGCCATTGCTCTAGCACCTGCACCACTAGCAGATTGGTAGGTTGCAGCGACGATGCGTTGCACTGGCTTAACTTTATGCAATGGCCAGACTGCCACAGCCATTAAAATCGTTGTGCAGTTGGGGTTAGCAATAATGCCTTGGTGATGCGCTGCGGCTTGGGGATTCACCTCTGGCACTACTAAGGGAACTTCTGGGTTCATCCGAAAGGCACTGGAGTTGTCAATTACCACTGCGCCCTTTTCCACGGCAACAGCTGCCCAAGTTTTGGATGTGGAACCACCTGCACTAGCTAGTACTATATCGACATTTTCAAAGGCGCGATCGCTCACTGCTTCTATTGGTATATTTTCACCTTTAAATTGCAGCGATCGCCCAACACTCCGCTCTGATGCCAATAACTTCAAGTCAGCAATCGGGAAATTACGGCTTTCTAATAATTCCAGCAACTCTGTGCCTACTGCACCAGTCGCTCCCAAAATAGCTAAACGATAGGATTTCGACAAACTTGCTTCCTCCTTATAAGAGACTTAATCTGCAATTTCTTGGAACAATTGACAATTTAGTTATATTTAAATAGCGATCGCAGTCTGGAAATACATTTTTAATAGGTATTATATTTTTCTCTAATTTAGTCTATCTTTATATATTTAATACATTTATTTTTTTGCTTATTTAATTAAGTTAAATGATATTGCATTTTAAAATAACAGTATATTTATTTTTTTATCTATTCTAACTATAAATATATATTATACAACAATCCGCCATTTTTATAATAAATGGAGATATCTGCACTTAGGGGTTTAACAAGCATCTTACCGTAAAGAAACAAATGTATTGGCTGCAAGCTTGCTTGCCAAGATGATGAATATACTAGGATCTAAATCCATAAAGCCAGCACAAGGTCAAACTGAGCGATGTGGTTAAGTAACAGATGCACTCTCGTACCACACACAACTTAATAATAGCTAGATAATAGCTAGACTAAATACTATACCTTTAACCTGGGGGTACTAACCACTATTTGAGAACCAGGATATCACGGCATTAGCCCACTGGATAATTAATTCCCAAGTTTTAGAGTGAGCCGGGAGTGAAGAAGAGAATAGGTTACAGGGTAAAGTTTACAGATTTATTCCCTATCAACTCTCACCTCCCCTTAATCCAAATGCCCCATTAACTAAATTGTTATGAAGGTAAAATGTCAAGTCCTTGATAATTGGCAGTAAACTGGATGTTTGCCCCAGGACAAACATCCATCATTAGGATGTCACAAGACCTTTTGGCAAACTCCCATTACCCCTAAGAGACATCAAGCCATAAACGCAAACAATTATTTTATTGCGTTTTGTGTGTACTCGGAGTATAAAATACCAGAAAACTAGAGACGAAGCATGAAAGTTACCCAGGAAAAACTTCCCGCCAGCCAAATTGGTCTGGAAATAGAGATTACGCCGGAAATTACCAAGCAAACTTACGAACAGGTCATTAAAAACTTAGCGAGTACTGCCAATATTCCTGGGTTTCGTAAAGGCAAGGTGCCTCGGCCGATATTACTACAACGGCTGGGTACAACTCGAATCAAGGCAGCGGCGCTGGAAGAACTAATTCAAGATGGCATTGAGCAAGCAGTCAAACAAGAAGCCATCCCAGCAATCGGTCAGCCGCAATTGCGCTCCTCTTTTGAGGATTTGATTAATAATTATGAACCTGGAAAACCCCTGACGATTTCGGCTGCTGTCGATGTAGAACCAGAAGTGAATCTAGTGCAGTACACTGATTTGCAAGCCAAGGCCGAAGAAGTTAAGTACGATCCAGAGCGAGTGGAGAACACGCTGGATAAGGAACGTCAAGAATTGGCGACATTGATTCCTGTAGAAGGACGTGCAGCCCAAATCGGCGATATTGCCGTAGTCGATTTTAAAGGTTCATTCGCCAGAGTTGAGGGCGAGGACGAAACAGCTGAACTAGAACCGATTCCCGGAGCCGAAGCAACTGATTTTCAAGTTGAGTTGCAAGAAGATAAGTTTATTCCAGGCTTTATTTCGGGAATAGTAGGGATGAATCCTGAAGAAACGAAAGAAATTGCGGCACAGTTCCCAGATCCTTATGCTAATGAAGAATTAGCTGGAAAAGCGGCAACTTTCACCGTGACACTCAAAGAATTAAAGGAAAAGGAGCTACCAGAAGTAAATGACGATTTCGCCCAGGAAGTCAGCGATTTTGAAACCTTAGAGGAGTTACGCGCTTCTTTGGTAGAGCAATATCAAAAAGAGGCGGACGACAAAACAAAAACCAATAAGCAGGAAGCTTTGTTAACGGAACTGCTCAAGCACGTAGAAGTTGACTTACCAGCAACTTTGATTGAGCAAGAAGTGGATGCGATGCTAACGCAAACAGCAATGCGACTGTCTCAGCAGGGATTGGATGTGAGAAAGCTGTTTACTCAAGATATTATTCCGCAATTGCGGGAGCGATCGCGTACTGAAGCAATTGAACGCATCAAACGCTCCTTATCCTTGCGGGAAATAGGAAAACGCGAATCTATTGAGGTAACACCAGAAGAAATCGCAGCCAGAGTTACAGAACTTTTGGAACAATACTCGGAGGAACAGGATGTTGATGAAGATAAACTGCGCTCAATCGTGGAAAACGAACTGTTAACCGAAAAAATCATCGATTGGCTCTTAGAACACTCATCAGTTGAACTTGTACCGGAAGGTTCATTAAGTCCTGCGGAGGAAACGGAAGACACAGAAGCAGATGCTGATGCTGATGCACCTCAGACTGAGGAAGAAAACAGCGAAGCTTCTACAGAAGTTACAGAAGGATAATAAAAAATCCCACAACCATGAGTTCACCAGTTCTGAGTTAAAGTACTGGTGAAATGGGTAAGGTAAGGGAGATGAGGAAATAGGGAGAGAAATAACCAATGCCCAATGCCCAATGACTCAGGGATTAAGTCGGAATAATTAAATAATTAATGAATTTTCGGCAAATAGTGACACCTGTTATTGCCTAGGCTTGATACTGTGTTACACGAGAGGAAATTATATGAGGCATAATGGTTAACACGTAGCTTATAAAAATTCCATTCGTTGAAAAAGCAGCATCTGCTGCTGAAACATTTGTCCTAAATAATTGTCAAAGAAAGCTTGTATGCTTGAATCGCAGTCGGGAAATTCCCCAATCAGCAACTTAAGTCGAATAAACATTAACTCCCAGTTAAGCAGCCCTAACAACATCGTGCCGATGGTGATAGAGCAATCTGGCATGGGAGAAAGAGCTTTCGACATCTACTCCCGCCTGCTGCGAGAGCGGATTATCTTTTTAGGAACGCCAATAGACGATGCCGTAGCCAACTCAATTGTGGCTCAGTTGTTATTCCTAGACGCCGAAGACTCAGAAAAAGACATCCAACTGTATGTTAATTCTCCTGGCGGCTCCGTCTACGCAGGGATGGCAATCTATGATACAATACAGCAAATTCGCCCTGATGTTGTTACCATCTGTTTTGGATTAGCCGCGAGCATGGGGGCATTTTTGTTGACAGCAGGGGCTGCCGGTAAGCGAATGTCTCTGCCCGACTCCCGGATTATGATTCACCAACCACTTGGTGGCGCTCAAGGTCAAGCCATTGACATTGAAATTCAAGCCAGAGAAATTCTTTACGTTAAGGCTAAGTTGAATCAGTTAATGGCTCACCATACTGGTCAACCCTTAGAAAGACTTGAAGCAGATACTGAGCGCGACTTTTTTATGTCGGCAGAAGAGGCAAAAAACTACGGTTTGATTGATCAGGTCATTTCCAGGCAAAATCTTCCCGTAGCAGGGGAAAACGTCACCATTCTGAAATAAGAGGCTGGTATGTCTAAGTACGACTCCCATTTGAAATGTTCATTTTGTGGCAAGTCTCAAGAGCAGGTGCGTAAATTAATCGCAGGGCCGGGAGTCTACATCTGCGATGAATGCGTTGACTTGTGTAATGAAATACTAGACGAGGAGTTACTCGATACTAATGGTGCGGCAGCACAACCAGCACCAAGAGCAGAGCCACCTGAAAAACGGCGTACTCACTCTGCTAGTATTTCGTTTAATCAAATACCCAAGCCAAGAGAGATTAAAAAGTATCTAGACGAACACGTTATTGGTCAAGACGAAGCGAAGAAAGTTCTGTCAGTAGCTGTTTACAATCACTACAAGCGGCTGGCAGTCATTCAGTCTAAGGCCAGTGGCAAACCTGGGTCAGATGATGCCATAGAACTGCAAAAGTCCAACATCTTGTTAATCGGCCCGACTGGTTGCGGCAAAACTCTCTTAGCGCAAACCCTAGCGAAAATCCTGGATGTACCCTTTGCCGTAGCCGATGCGACAACGCTGACGGAAGCGGGGTATGTAGGAGAAGATGTGGAAAATATCTTGCTGCGACTGTTGCAAGTGGCAGATTTGGATATAGAGGAAGCCCAACGAGGAATTATTTACATTGACGAAATTGACAAAATTGCTCGTAAGAGCGAGAACACGTCAATTACCCGTGATGTTTCTGGCGAAGGTGTGCAGCAAGCCTTGCTGAAAATGTTAGAGGGAACGATCGCTAATGTACCACCCCAAGGAGGGCGCAAGCATCCCTATCAAGACTGCATTCAGATTGATACAAGTAATATTTTGTTCGTCTGTGGTGGTGCCTTCGTAGGCTTAGACAAGATTGTAGATCAGAGAGTTGGCAAAAAAGCAATCGGTTTTGTGCAGCCAGGAGAAGGCCAATCGAAAGAGAAACGAGCAGCAGACACGCTTCGCCATCTAGAACCGGATGATTTAGTAAAATTTGGTCTGATTCCAGAATTTATTGGGCGGATGCCAATGGTAGCAGTAGTAGATCCGCTAGATGAAGAAGCACTGATGGCGATTCTTACCCAACCACGCAGCGCCTTAGTGAAGCAGTACCAAAAGCTGCTGAAGATGGATAATGTCCAGCTAGATTTTAAAGCAGATGCTTTACGAGCGATCGCTCAAGAAGCTTACCGCCGTAAAACTGGTGCAAGAGCATTACGTGGTATTGTCGAAGAATTGATGTTGGATGTAATGTATGAGTTACCATCCCGTAAGGATGTGACACGCTGTACAGTTACAAGGGAAATGGTCGAGAAGCGATCGACTGCTGAACTGATAATACATCCGTCTTCACTACCGAAGCCAGAATCAGCTTAATAGTCATTGGTCATTAGTCATTGGTCAAAAAATAAGGAATAATAACCATATACCAGGGACTAATGACAACTGACAAAGGACAAATGACTAATGCCTTATATTAATGTTCGTGGCGTTGAGCATTACTACGAATGGGTGAAAAAACCATCCGGTTCTTTGGTAAAACCAGTGATGGTTTTCATGCATGGTTGGGCTGGTTCGGCTAGATATTGGCAAAATACTGCTGATGTTTTATCAGAGCAATTTGATTGTTTACTCTACGATATGCGGGGATTTGGCCGTTCTAGTGGAAAGCCAACTATCGCCCAAGCAAGTGAAGCTGTTGCTGAATCTGATTCCCCACAGGAAGAATCAGAGGCAATCACAGAGTTAACCTATGAATTAGAGGAATACGCTGATGATTTGGCAGCCTTGTTAGATGGGTTGCATCTTCAGCATGTTTATATCAATGCTCATTCAATGGGCGCTTCTGTTGCCACTTTATTTTTTAACCGCTATCCCGAACGAGTAGAACGAGGAATTTTAACTTGTAGCGGCATTTTCGAGTACGACGAAAAATCTTTTAGTGCCTTTCATAAATTCGGTGGCTATGTAGTGAAATTCCGTCCCAAGTGGTTAAGCAAAATTCCATTTGTTGACCGGATGTTTATGGCCAGATTTTTATATAGTTCCATACCACATTCTGAGCGGCAAGCTTTTTTAGAAGATTTTCTTGAAGCAGATTACGATGCGGCTTTAGGAACAATTTTTACTTCAGTCAGTAAGGCTCAATCTGAAGTGATGCCACAAGAGTTTGCCAAGCTGACAGTGCCGACTCTGCTTGTGGCAGGGGAGTATGACAAAATTATTCCAGCCGAGATGGGGCGTCAAGCCGCTGCATTGAGTGACAAAGTGAAATTTGTGATGATTCGTAACACAGCGCATTTCCCAATGTTGGAAGATGCGCCAACTTATATGCAACAGGTACAAGAGTTTTTGCAAATTAACACGCCACAATCACAAGTCGGATAACTGATAGCGATTTTTAGACCAATACGCTTGGGTTAAGGCTAAAACCCTTTGTGAAGTTAATTTTTTTTAACGAACCACAGAGGCGCAGAGAACACAGAGAGAAGGAAAAAATGCTTAACTGAACTGTATTGATTTTTAGACAGTTAAGTGTACCTGTGTGATACCTTGACGCATTTTATATTGTCGCCTTAACCAAGACTTTTTAATTATTTTACGGAGTAAGGGAGCAAGTTGAATCAATAGCGATCGCAGCAGTGCATTTTTTCGCAGTAGTTCGCCTTGTTTAGCTTCTTCTAACTGGAGTTGCTGGGCGCGGATAATTTCTGGCTGACGTTCCGCTTGGATGTGCGATAGTGCGATGTCAATATCCTGGTGTCCAGCTTCTTTTTGCAACAACGGCACAAGATGATTAGCAGCGACAATCACATCACGGAATGCGAGATTAATTCCTTGGGCACGGACGGGAGACATTGGGTGTGCAGCATCACCTAGAAGCAGTACTCCTGGTGCGTGCCATTGGGGACAATAACCAACCACAACAGAGAGCCGAATGGGAGATTCGATGGTGTCTGCATGATTACGGAAATGCTCTGCTAGCCATGAGGGTGATAAGGAGGCAAAAATCTCTACCCAGTTGGCTTGCTTGGAGTCAGTGTTTTCGGTTGCGGACATCACCCAAGCCAGATGCAGTTTTCCTGATTCTGCTCCGTGAAAGATGGTAAATACGCGATCGCCATTTACAATTGTACGAAACACATTATCGCCTGCAAACTCAGAAGTAGCAGCAAGTTTAAACCAGAGAATATCAATATTTTTGGGTTGGCGTACCAATTCCAATCCTATACGTTGTCGCACAAGAGAATTTCTCCCATCTGCCCCAATCACTAGGTCAGCAGTTAGTTCTCTCCCATCGCTCAATACTACACCTGCGACACGTTGGTTACCCCACAGTAAATCCTTGACCGGAACACCCTGGATAAATTCAAACCCATCATTGGTTTGGGCTTCTGAAATCAGTGCTTTGAGCAGTGGTGGTTGTGAAACCAGTGTACAGGGTCGAGTTGCCCCCATTGGTTCATCAACTCGAAACAACTGCTTGTCCCCTATAATGAATTCCCACGCGTCGAGTTGCCGATGGGGAATATGTTCCAACAACGCTGATAGGCCCATTTCCTCTAAAGCTTCTAAGCCACTGGGCATTAATCCTTCGCCGCGAAATACACGATGAAAGTCTTTTGCCGCTTCAATTAACGTTACAGCAATACCACGTTTTACAAGGAGCAGGGCAAGGGTTACACCTGTTGGGCCTGCGCCCACAATCACAATCTGCACTATCCCATCCCTCCTGTATTAGTTGCTCTCAAAGATGTTGGTAGAATTATCTTGAGATTAACTTAAACCCAATTCTCGTTTTAGCAAGTTAATCGAGTTAGCACCGATATAATTTTCAACCTTAATCAGCTTTGGTGGGCGAATAATATCTTCATCAGATGCTTGCACGGCTGCTTGTACTGCCGCAAAACTGGCTTGATCGCTTATGATTACCTCAGCCCGCTTAACCATTGCCTGAAGTTTATATGCATCTTTTGGTTGCGAAGTCATCACCAATAGTTCATCACCGCGCAAACCGTGGAGGATGACTTCTGCGGCTCGTGCAATACCGGAACTGAGGCTAACTATCCCAACACAGTTTTCTTTTGGTAGGGTTTTCAAGATGCTGAGTTCTTTGCTGTAGTCGTAGATATCGAGAGGAATTACTCGTGCAGCTTTTGGAGCTGCGATCGCTTCCACATTACTGATAAAATACCGACTTGTGACTACTGTCGCAGAGGTGGTTTTATCTAACACAGCTGTTAATTCTTCCATTGCTACCAACTGGACTGGTATTTTTAGCGATCGCTCTAATTCATACACCATCAACTCACCAGCACCCATATCATAAGATGGCACTGCAACCAGTACCCGCGCACTACAACGCAAGCGCCAGTCAATTTCCGCTAAAAATAGCTCTCTGGCTTGATTCAGCGAACATCCTTGTGAGAGCAACTCGTCAAGTGCTTGCTGGACAACTTGATATGCATCAGGATTTTGTTTGAGAATTGGTGATTGTAACCTGCTACCGCCCTCATGACCTTGGGCACGAACATAAATACCCGAACCAGCCATACTTTCAACAAATCCGTCTTCCTCCAGTTGACGGTAAACTTTACTAATGGTGTTTCGATGTAACCCTGTTTGCATTGCCAGCGCGCGTGTGCTTGGTAATTTGTAAGCAGGGGGATATTGCCGAGAAGCGATCGCAAATCGGATTTGATTAAACAGCTGGGTTGATGCGGGAATTTCGCTGTCTGGCTGAATACGGAATTGAATCATCACCAAACCTCCTGAATACTAAGTGCTGAGTGCTGAGTCTTGAGTGCTGAGGTTTGAGTCTTAGGTGTTGCTTTCCTACTCAGCACTTTTAACTCAGCATCCCTGGATAACTAGTTGTATTTATTACATATAAAATCAGTTATTTACATATAAATTTTTTCTAAACTCAATTTCTAATGCTCTCACTATTGGTAATTGATAATTTAATTAGAAAAAAGTTGGGCATACTGGCATAGTTATATCAAATAAACACACGGCTAATCACACAGCACTGGTAAAAATTATTATGACAGAGCAAGCAACAATTACCACAACGGTTAATCTTTTGCAAGATAATATTCAAGTGTCTGCTTATCTAGCAGAGCCAAAAGAATCTGGTTCTTATTCAGGAGTTGTAGTATTACAAGAAATTTTTGGTGTCAACGTTCACATTCGGGAAGTTACAGAACGAATTGCCAAACTTGGTTATGTAGCGATCGCACCTGCACTTTTTCAACGTATTGCTCCTGGCTTTGAAACTGGATATACACCCGAAGATATTGAAACGGGCAGAAGCTACGCCATACAAACTAAAGCCTCAGAGTTATTGAGCGATATTCAACTAGCAATTGACTACCTCAAAAATCTGCCCCAAGTGAAAAAAGATGGCTTTGGCTGTATTGGCTTCTGCTTTGGCGGTCATGTTGCATATCTTGCAGCCACCTTGCCAGATATGAAAGCTACGGCTTCCTTCTACGGTGCTGGAATTACCACTCGCACACCGGGAGGCGGCGCTCCTACTGTCACCCGCACCAAAGAAATAACAGGTACTCTCTATGCCTTTTTTGGTGCAGAAGATGCTAGCATTCCAGGCGAACAAGTAGATGAGATTGCAACAGAGTTAGAAAAATATAAAATTCCTCATCGTGTGTTTCGCTACGATGGAGCTGATCACGGATTTTTCTGCGACCACCGTGCCAGTTATAATCCTAAAGCTGCGGCCGATGCTTGGGAGCAAGTAAAACAACTCTTTGGTCAACTAAACTGAAGCATACGCACCCAAGTTCGTCATTGGTCATTAGTCATTGGTGAATAACAAAGGACAAATGACAAATGACAAATGACAATCTAAACTTCAGTTGCACCATATCAAATAACAATTAATCTTCAAAAGTCATGAATTCCGAATCGAAACTTTCTCAAACAGCCAATTCGCCCTTTACAATGGACGATTTTGCCAAAGCACTAGAAAAACACGACTACCAATTTCAAAAGGGACAGCTTGTACATGGCAAAGTGTTCCAACTTGACCATGATGGAGCTTATGTGGATATTGGTGGTAAGTCGTCAGCTTTTCTGCCACGCGATGAGGCTTCTTTGAGAGCAGTTACCGATTTATCGGAAGTGCTGCCATTGCAAGAGGAAATGCAGTTTTTGATTATCCGAGATCAGGATGCAGAAGGGCAAGTTACCCTTTCCCGAAAGCAGTTGGAAATTCAGCACATCTGGGAACGACTGACTGAAATGCAGGAAAATGCTCAGACTGTGCAAGTACGAGTTATGGGTGTGAATAAAGGTGGTGTAACTGTCGATATTCTTTCTTTGCGGGGATTTATTCCGCGATCGCACCTGGCAGAGCGTGATAATTTAGAAGCACTCAAAGGCCAAAATCTGACTGTGGGTTTTTTGGAAATTAATCGTAACACCAACAAACTCATCCTTTCCCAGCGTTTAGCAACCCGTTCTAGCAACTTCAGCTTATTAGAACTAGGTCAACTGGTGGAAGGTAAAGTTACTGGCATCAAACCTTTTGGTGTATTTGTCGATTTAAGTGGGATGAGCGCCTTACTTCATATCAAGCAAGTAAGCCAGAAATTTATTGATTCTTTAGAAAAAGTATTTCAAGTTGGTCAGCCAATTAAAGCTGTAATTATTGACTTGGATGAAGGTAAAGGGCGGGTTGCTCTTTCTACCAGAGTTTTGGAAAACTTCCCTGGCGAAGTGCTAGAAAATTTTGATGAAGTCATGGCTTCAGCTGAGGCGCGTGCTAATAGAGCTAATAACAAAGCGTCTGAATAGTTTTGAGGTGGGCTGCTTGCACAAAGTATAAATAGTGCGTAGGCGTAGCTCTTCGTAGACATCGCACCTGCGGTATGTAGGATTAATCGGTGAATACTGCCCAAAAATTGAGCAAAAATCCAAATTGTGGGTTATTTTATTACTCCCCCTGCATCTATAAAGATGTGGGGGGGATTGGAAATTGGGAAAACTTTTAACTAACTTACGTTTTTTTAGTACTTTGTCAAGCTAGTATCGAGGGTTTTTAGTAAGCACTTTAGTGATTAGAAAATAAAGACTAAAGCTATTACTAAAAAATTTACTACCTACCAAGATAAACTTGACATCCTAATAGCCTCTAGCTAGTAATGTGGGTAAAACAATAATTTTAGTCAGCTTCAGATAACTTTCACTTTGAACCACAGAAATTATTCTGAGGAAGACATGTAGGCAATGCCAAAATTATGCAAGAGGTCTACCGCAGAAATATTTTGTGTTACGATTTAGATACTTACGTACTTGTGAATTTAATTATTCCAGTTGAAAAACGCTACGATTTCCCGCAAAACTTTACCCAGTGAAATTATCTAACTGAAAAATTATTTATGAATGTTAGTACAGATCAGACACTTATTCACCAGAAAATATATGCGAAAGAATTACGTTCTCTGATGCCACCTGAAGCATTTATTCCCGATCCAAGTAAGTTAATTATCTTGTTCATTAATCTGGCAATTTTGATACTAGGTTGGATGATAGCAGCGCGGTTAGATTCTTGGTCGCCATACCTTTTATGGCTTTATGTACCTTTAAGCATAGTTATGGGCAATAGCGTCGTTGTCTTACTATTTAGCACCCACGATTTGATGCATGGTAGCGTAATTAAAAACCCGCGATTAATCTATATAATTAGCTTTATAGGACTAACAATGTTGTGGATGCCACCAACATTATGGAAAGCAGTTCATAATCGAGTACATCATAATCACACTAATGATTTAGGCGACCCAGATCGTAATTACTTATATAAACAATCTTCAACCTGGGGAAAATGGATTCAGGACTTATTTGTGCCTTCTACTGAAGTCAATCCTATATGGTTCATAGTGGGAATGACTTCTGCTTGGGGTGTACATACTTTTCGTAATCTGACATCTGTGCTGTTTTTCAATCATGAATCCGTCGATTATGTTCCTGCTGCATTTACAGTCAGTGCTAAAGATCGTCAAGCGATCGCAGGGGAATTATTGATGATGATCGTGATTCATCTGAGTATCATCATCTATCTTCAATTTGAACCCATAAAGCTCATACTTGGTTACTTTTTACCGATTGCAATTGGTTATGCTGGAGTAATTTTTTATATTTATACAAATCATTTACTTTGTCCGATGACCTACGTTAATGACCCACTAATTAATAGTATGTCTCTCCGGGTTTACAAAATATTTGACTTGTTGCATTTAAATTTTTCTCACCACACTGAACATCATATTTTCCCAGCAATGAACTCTGACTATTATGTGATGGTTAGGGATTTATTAGAAACTCAATATTCTGAAAAGTTTAATTTATTGAATGCTGGGGAAGCTTGGTATTTGTTGCTGAAAACTCCCCGGCATTATAAAGATGAAAATACTCTTACAGATTGGTCAGGAGAAAAGTCTGTTCCTTGTCCTACAAGCGACAGTTAAAAAGGTTTATTGCAAATGAATTGCAAATGAATACACTGCTAAATACCAAGGATTTTGCAAGAAATATCGACCACAGTCCAAGCCAGGAAATAAGCCGAAAAGGTCACGATGGACAATAACTAGTACCGCAAGGCGGAATTAAAAATTAAAAATGAATATAGCATAAGCATTTCATTGATTTGGAATGGGTGGTTTATTTCCGCCGTGTTGTACTAGTTAATTTATCGAAAAAATATATAAAGTCTAATTTAATAAGCAAAATGGCATTTGACTTACTCAAACCCCAGTTTGCTTACTCAAAAGCTGTGTTTGCTTTCTCATTTCAGTGTTTTCCGCAAGCAAAATGACGTTTGACTTATTCAAATCCCGGTTTGCTTTCTCATTTTGGTGTTTTCCGCAAGTAAAATGACATTTGACTTACTCAAACCCCAGTTTGCTTTCTCATTTTGGTGTTTTCCGCAAGTAA